>CAZZUX010000006.1:2433-78641 GCA_964657395.1 uncultured Ktedonobacteraceae bacterium | reverse complement strand
ACATCCACGTGGAACGGCCCAACCTGGATGTGATTGCACCGCCGGGCTACTATCCATCGGCATCCATGTCACAGCGTTGATCCTGGGCGCTGGCAAAGTCGGATGAATACCGCCAGTATTGCCCTCCTTTCCGCTGCGTCATGGGGAGCAGCCGACTTCTGCGGCGGCGTCGCGGCACGGCGCATGTCGCCGTACCAGGCCGTCGCAGTGGCACATATCTTTAGTTTGGTGACGGTGCTGGCGCTCATCTTTGCACTCCACCTGCCTGCCGCAAGCCATCAGACACTGGTTGCGGGTCTTGCTGCCGGGGTGACCGGCGGCGCGGGGCTGATGCTTTTCTACGAAGCGCTTTCCTACGGAGCCATGGGCCTGACGGCCGCCATCGCAGGAGTCCTGACAGCCGCGGTACCGGTAATCTTCGGCCTGCTGACAGAAGGCCTGCCGAAGGCTCATCAGCTGCTTGGATTTCTGGCGGCCATCGTCTCCATCTGGCTGATCGCGGCTGCGCCGTCCGCTACCAGGCCGACCCGCCGAACCCTCTGGCTTGGTGCAATCTCCGGCCTGTGCTTCGGCACATACTTCATCACGCTCAAGTTCGCTGCCGCAGGAGGCACGTCGGTCGGGGTCGTGTTCTGGGCGATGGCGTACTCGCGCGTCACCAGTGCCACGCTTGCGGGAGCCGTGTGCCTCTGGGTGTGGCTCCGAAGCAAAGCTGGTCGAACATCCTCGCGATGGGGATGGCAGGCCCTGGTGCTCGCTCTCGCGGTCGGCATCCTGGATACTGGAGGCAACGTGCTCTACATGATGGCAGCGCACCAAGGGCGTCTGGATATCGCTGCGGTTCTGTCTTCCCTGTATCCCGCAGCGACCATCCTCTTAGCCGCAGCTTTTCTCAAGGAACGGACCTCGCGTGGCCAGGCCGCGGGTATGGTCCTCGCCATGGGAGCTGTGGCCCTGATCGCCAGCTAGCCGCAAATGCAAGCGGCGCGGGAGTGCTGCCCGCGCCGTCTGCGATCCAAGGACAGCAGTCTACTTGAAGGTGTAAGTGAGGCCGGCTGTGAACTGGAACGAGTTCTTGTTGAAGGTAGGCGGTGGATCGTTGAGGTAGTTGTCGACAAACCCGGCGTTGAACCCAAGATTCTTGTAAACCGGGAAGACCAGGGCCGCCGTAAAGTCAGCCGAAAAGGCGCTTGGTTGATTGAAGGCAGGTGTCACCACGCCGGTTTCGTTCAGGGTCATGCCCTTCGGCAGCTTGCGCATGTAGGTCTCGCCGAAATCCATGCCGATCAGGTTCTTGTTGGCAATGCCGGTTGGTGTGAAACTCTGCTGCTCGTAGTGCACGTCGGTCTTTACATCGAGTTCCTGGATCTTGTTTTTGATCACCGTATAACCGAAGCCGCCGCCATAGACCTGCTGCACCGCCAGGCCCTGCGAATAATCATGATCGGCACTGATGTAGCCGAGATAGTAGAAGCGGGATGACAGGTACTCATCGCGCTCCAGATCGCCATGCAGAATGTCGGTCTTGATGCTGCTGGGCACCGGGTTCGTCGTTGTTGCACTCTGCTTGGTGGTGCCGTAGATGGCGTTGGCGTCGAGCGTGGTCTTATTCCGGGGAGAAACCCAGGCAGCATTCGGCACAGTGCGAACCAGCGTGAGCGCACCATTGAACGTCCGCGCGTTTTGCGTGGACTCCACCAGCGCCGCCCCGAAAGTGAATGCGCCAGTGTAGCCATGGGTAAAGCCGGGTTCGTGGTACAGGGTCTTCTGGAAATCATCGTCCGCTACGATTGCCTGTGTGTCGCTGGTGGAAATCGTGGTCGTGCCCGAAGGCGTCTGCACCTGGATATTCTTGTCCGCGATGGCAACCGTGCCCTGGGCAACATCAGCTTCCGGTGTCTTACGGCTTAGCTTCACGCCGTTCTTGATGACAGCGAACTTCTCCATCGCATCGATGGTCTTGATCTTGTCCCAGCTGACAGCAAGGGTTCCGGCCATGTCGCTCTTAAAGCTGACGCCGTCGCCGGTCGCACTAAGCAGCGTACCCTTGAGCGTATCGCCATTACTGAAAACCAGGGTGTCTGTGCCGGGCTTGGTTGCGGCAACCTGGCCCAGTACAGAACGACTGGTGCCCGCCAGCAGGCACAACAATGCGAGGCAGGCCGTCAGGATACCGGTCAGGGAGAGTCTTCGCAGACAAACGAACGAAGGTATACGGGCCGGGTGCTTAAGCATCAGGATGACTCCAGAGTTTCGTATTTTGGTACGGAGAACCCAGCATTGCAGGCAATGCACAGGAAAGGGCTGCTCGCCGCTTTTATGCAGCCGAAGTTGTGGCTAGATTGTAGCCGAGTGTCAAGCCCACGTTAGTAGTATTTCTTACGAATCTAGTCAATTCTGCGTAGCTCTAACAGACGATCTGCTTACCGGCGAGGCCGCACCGGCGCCTTCGGAAACTTGATGCGATATAAAATGCCGACCGACAGCGCGAAGTCGTTCTGGGTCACACCACCGCGATGGGTGTACAGGTAATCAGGTGAAATCCGGAAAGCCAGTTGAGGAGAGCGGTTAAGGTCGATCGATCCGCCAAGCGCAGTCACGAAAGTCCCGCCATTATTGAAGAATCCAACCTGAGCCGGCGTCACCGGCTGCGATGGAATCTGCGGATTGGTTCCAAGACCCAGGGTAAAGGTGCCATAATCCACGCCGAACAGGGCATGCAGATCAAGCGCAGCGTGAATGTTCTGCTTGGCACGGAAGCTCACGCCGCCCATGCCGAGGTGCTCCATCACAAACGGGCCTTTGACGCCAAATGGATTCACAAACGCGCCGCTGGTCCCGTAATAGCCGCGGAGGTTCACCGTCGCGCCCAGCCGCGGAGTCAGCCAGCGGGTGCCCTGCACATCGAAGCCGCCGAGGTTTGCACCCTCCAGCAGCGATGGACCGGCATTGAAGCGCGCAAAGCCGATGCCCCCGTAAATGTCGTACTTGTTGTCATACCGCACATTCGCCAGCGTCTGGTTGCGATTGATGTTCGTATCAATCGTTGGCGGCGGCGGGAGCTTGTCGCTGCTGCTGCTCTGCTGATTGCCCGCAGGAGTGCTCTGGGCTTCGGCGCGGTAAACCGGCACTACGATGAGGGTGACACAACTCACAAAGGAGATAAGGGCGGGCGCCGCGATCCTGAGGGTGGCAGCAGACAGACTTCTCTTCAGCAGCAAACTTCGTGCCTCCACTTCGCACTGAGACTTCAAAAAAACTTGCCGAAGCGCGGTTTAAACCGGCTCACGGTGAGATCCTTGCAGGCTTGTTCCTCGCACGCCAAGCACTTGGCGGCTCCCTGCAGGATACATATTCAGGCTACCTCTCAAAGATACATGCAGAAGCGCCTGCCGGCAGCGTTCCAGCCTCTATTCACCTATCTGCAGTCCGCCGGTTCGCTTCCCTGGACAAATCCGTTTACGCTGGAAGGGTGAAGACGCCGAAGGAAAAGCTTGCAGAAGCGAAGTTTGACTCGATCGGCGCGATGATGAGTGCGTACGCGGCCGAAGCTGTCCGGGTAGCCGCAGCTGAGCACAGAATCCGCCTCGACTTCTCCCTGGAGTCAATCCCTTCGCTCGAAAACCTTCTCGCCGGCCAGGCCGCCGCTGATCTTGAATATCAATCGAAAACCTGGGGCAGCTACTTCGGCGAAGTCCTTCGCAAACGCTGGGGTGGCGAATGGTCGCTGACCCAGTACCCCAACGCAGTCGCCGCTGTTCCAACGCTGGAAGTGAATGGCTCACGGTTGTACCCGCTGATGAAGGTGTATCGTCGCCTGACCCTGGGTGAAAGTGAAGACCTGGTGGAGTTCCTGGGAATGGTAGCCAAGCGGCTGGATACTGCCCCGATCGTGCACTGAGCAGGCTTTCACCGGGCTTTGCTCTGCCCTATCGAAATATTCCTCGGGTGCATCCGCCCGGCGCGCCCGTCCGTACATCTCACAGGCAGGCTTGTGCGACAATGGAGAACACGGATGAGAGTCCGGGATTCGCATGTCGGCGAATGCCAGGAGGAACTGTCACAATGGGCGAACTTCTACAACCAACACATCTTCTCGTGGTTCTCGCGATCGCGCTTATAATTTTTGGACCCAGCAAACTGCCAGGATTGGGCAAGGGCCTCGGCGAAGGTTTGCGTGGCTTCAAGGACGGCATCAAGGGCAATCCGGATGCAGTGAAACAGGAAGACGCGAATGTCTCGGTAACGCCCAAGGCGACCCCGACCCCCGAAGTCAAGTAACCCACAGCATCTGCGAAGCTGGCTTGTGGCCTCCGCAGTATGCTCAGGAGAACACGAAAAACGCCGCAATCGTTGCGGCGTTTTTCGTGTCTGCGTAAGAAGAAGGGTGCAGAGCCGGGCTTGCTCTTCGATCGGTTAGACCAGTTCAAGACCTGCGAAGAAGAAGCCAATTTCAAACGCCGCCGTATCTTCGGCGTCTGATCCGTGCATCGCATTCTCTTCAATCGAGCCGGCAAACTTCTTGCGGATCGTTCCCTCTTCCGCATTTGCCGGATTGGTCGCACCCATCAGTCTGCGCAGATCGGCGATGGCATTTTCCTTCTCCAGCACCAGTGCGATGATCGAACCGGAGGACATGAACGTGGTCAGCGAATCGAAAAACGGACGCGCGCTGTGCACGTGATAGAAACCCTCGGCTTGCTTCTTCGAGAGCGATAGCTTCTTGATACCGGCCACCTTGAAGCCGGCCTTCTCAACCTCGGCCATAATGGCCAGCGCGTAGCCTTTTCGAATGGCATCCGGCTTGATGATGCTGAACGTGCGTTGCGACATAACTCTCCTGAATTGTTTGTTGGTTCCAGTGTACTTGGCGTCGCGGATGGATTTTGCCGGAGTGCGACCAGCGTGAGAAAAAGCGCCAGTGGCGCCCGTACTCGCTCCGCCGGGCTCCTAGCGGCCGATCACCTTTGCTAACGTCGCGCCGATCTCTGCTGGCGACTGCACAACGTGAATGCCGGCAGCAGTCAGCGCCTTCATCTTGTCGGCTGCTGTGCCCTGTCCACCCGAGATGATCGCGCCCGCATGCCCCATACGGCGTCCCGGAGGAGCCGTCTGACCCGCAATGAAGCCGACCACCGGCTTCTTCACATGGTCCTTCACGTACTGCGCAGCCGTCTCTTCAGCCGTGCCGCCAATCTCGCCGATGAGGATGATCGCTTCGGTCTCCGGATCTTCATTCAGCAGCTTCAATGCATCGACGTGCGTCGTGCCAATGATCGGGTCGCCGCCGATTCCGATTGCTGTCGATTGTCCGATTCCGCGCTGTGTCAACTGATACACCGCTTCATACGTCAGCGTGCCTGAACGCGACACAATGCCGACGGAGCCTTCCTTGTGAATGCGTCCCGGCATGATGCCGATCTTAGCTTTGCCCGGCGAAATCACACCGGGGCAGTTCGGTCCGACCAACACAGATTTCGAATACTTCAGCTTGGCCCAGACCTTGACCATGTCATTCGTCGGGATGCCTTCGGTGATGCAGATGATCAGGGGCAGTCCGGCCTCTTCTGCTTCGAGGATGGCGTCCGCTGCGAAGGGTGGCGGCACGAAGATGACGGTCGCGTTCGCGCCAGTCTCGGTGATGGCCTTCTCGACGGTATCGAAAACCGGCCATCCCTCATGCGTGGTTCCGCCCTTGCCCGGCGTCACACCGCCAACCACCTTGGTGCCATATTCCGCGCAGCCCTTGGCGTGAAATGTGCCTTCTTTACCCGTGATGCCCTGCACAATCAGGCGCGTGTTCTTGTCTACCAATACCGCCATTTAGTTCGCTCCCTTTGCGGCCGCGACGACCTTCTCTGCTGCATCCTGCATGGTTTCGCCGACGATGAATTTGAAGCCGGAGTTCTTTAGAATCTCGCGACCCTCTTCCACGTTCGTGCCTTCAAGCCTCAACACAACAGGAATCTGTATGTTCAGCTTCTTCGCCGCGCCGACCACGCCATTTGCCAGCGTGTCGACACGCAGAATGCCGCCGAAGATATTGATGAAGACTGCCTGCACATTCTTGTCCGACAGCAGGATCTCGAACGCATGCTCGATCTGCTGCTGATTTGCGCCACCGCCTACATCGAGGAAGTTTGCCGGCGAACCGCCTGCATACTGGATGATGTCCATGGTCGCCATGGCAAGTCCGGCGCCGTTCACCATGCAGGCGATGTTGCCATCCAACTTAATGTAGTTGAGCGCATATTTCGATGCTTCTACTTCGAGTGGATCTTCTTCTGCCACGTCGCGCAGTTCCTTCAGCAGCTTGTGACGGAACATCGCATTGTCATCGAAGTTGATCTTGCAATCGAGTGCAGCAAGCTTGTCGTCCTTCGTCGTGATGAAGGGATTGATCTCGAGCAGCGAAGCATCGGTGTCGAGATAGACGTTGTACAGTCCGGTCATGAACTTGACTGCGTCGTTGATCTGCGTCGGCTTCAGCCCAAGCTTGAATGCCAGCTTGCGGGCCTGGTAGGGCTGAAATCCAACAGCCGGATCAATGTATTCCTTGAAGATGGCATCGGGATCCTTCGCCGCGACTTCTTCGATTTCCATGCCGCCGGACTGTGAAGCCATAAACACCAGCTTGGCCGCCGCACGATCCAGCACGATGCCGAGATAGAGTTCGCGATCGATCGCAGACATCTCTTCGATCAGCAGGCGCGAAACCTTCTGTCCCTGCGGTCCGGTCTGGTGCGTGATCAGCTGCATGCCGAGAATCGCCTTGGCAGCATCCTCTGCTGCTTCAATCGTCTTGGCGACCTTAACGCCGCCACCCTTACCGCGCCCGCCGGCATGGATCTGCGCCTTGACGACAACACCGTTAGCTCCAGTACTGAAAAGCCGCTTAGCCACGTCCAACGCCTCGTCCAGCGTGTTGGCCACCTCACCCCGGGGAACGGCAACGCCGTGTTTCGCCAGGATGTCCTTCGCTTGATACTCGTGTATTTTCATAGCCGCCCGAAGCACCAATACTAACGGACGAACGTCGGACCTGTCAGCGCGTCCCGGGCCGCATGGGCCAGCCAAGCACAGGTACATTCGGGTGAAAGGGCCCCGTACGCACCGCGACATACGAAGAGATTTCAGCAGGAGCGGTATCTTCCCGCAGTCACGCCGTCGTCATGTGGTTACGCTGGGCGCGCCTGTAGCAGACCATTCATGGGCCTTGCCCTTACTATTAGCCAGGATGGAAGCTCTTCAGCACGCGCTCTACCTGGTGACGCAGCAGCATGCCTCGCTGTCGGAGGAAGACGCACGCCTCACGCTGCACGCCTTGCTGGACGCAGACGCCGCACCCACACCGCAGCGCGATCTCCAGATAGCCGCTTTCCTCGGCGCCATCGCGGCCCGCGGCGAAACTGTCGACGAGTTGACAGGATTCGTGCGCGGCATGCGTGAACTCGCAAGCGTCATCCCTCTGACCGAATCGGAGCGCAAGCGCCTAGTCGATACCTGCGGCACCGGCGGGGACGGTGCAGGAACATTCAACATTTCAACCGGGGCCGCGATGATTGCTGCCGCTGCCGGTGCCTGGGTAGCCAAGCACGGCAACCGCAGTATCACATCTCGGTGCGGCTCGGCTGACGTGCTCGAAGCACTCGGGGTTCCCATCGACCTGGGTCCGCAACAGGCAGCAGACTGCCTCCGCGCAACTGGTTTCGTCTTCATGTATGCGCCGAAGTGGCATCCTGCCATGGCGCGGGTGAAGGATGCCCGCAAAGCACTGGGCTTCCGCACCATCTTCAATCTCGCCGGACCGCTGACCAATCCTGCCGGAGCGCAGGCGCAGGTCATGGGTGTCTACAGTCGCGATCGTGTCGCGCTGGTCGCTGAGACCATGACGCGTCTCGGCGTCCAACATGCCTTCGTCGTGCATGGCTGCGATGGTCTGGACGAAATCACCACGACCGGAGACACAGATATCGCCACCGTCAATGCAGGCGTCGACTGTCCTGCCGTCCGCCACTTCCATCCTCGCGATGTTGACCTTCCGCTTGCCTGTCCAGCTGATCTGGAGGGAGGGAGCGCAAAAGACAATGCGACCATTCTTGAAGCTATTTTCCGCGGGGAAGATACTGGCGCACGCCGGGACATCGTTCTGCTGAATGCCTCCGCAGCACTGGTTGCCGCAGGCATGGCCGCCAACCTGAACGAGGGATTGCAGCTTGGACGTGAGGCTATCCTGAACGGCGCTGCTCCCGCGCTGCTCCAAAAGCTGCGTGCTCTTCCCGCAAAAGTTGAGCCGCTATAAAGTCATCACAGGAAACCTGCAGCACCCGGCATCCGTCAGCGGGTTATGCTGTGTTTGCCTGCGCATACCGGATTTGACCGGTTGTCGTCATTTCAGAAGCGAAGCGCATCGAACCAACATCTCTGTTTCATGAGCCTGTTCAAGTTTCATGAGGCTGCCGAAGGAAGCTGCGAACGCAATGCCTGAATATCCGTACCGGGACCTAAAGCCCACACCAGAAGCTGAGGAAGTCTTTCGTCGATGGCTGCGTTATATGGACGACGAGATCGGCCGGCATAAAGAGCCGCGGCTGCGCAATGAGTTTGTCCGCGACGCGCTGCACCAGATGCTGTTTGCCCGTCCCCATGGCGGTAAGCTGTCGCTGAACCTCTCAAGCGAGCTCCCCTTCAATGCCGTAGAGATGTCTCTTGATCCTTCCAACGTAACGCTTGAGCCTGAGTACTACGGCGACATAGACCACGAGAAATACGCACAGCGTAAACCGCTTATTTATTTCTGGCAGATGTTCGACCGGTCTCCGTTGGCACTCAATCACTGGCTCGGCTTCCGATTCCGCGCCATGCTCGGCAAACACATCTTTGCCGCCATCGGCAAGAACGTGAAGATCTTTCATGGTGTCGAGTTCAGCTACGGTTACAACCTTACGATTGAAGACGACTGCACGATTCACAAATACGTGATGCTCGATGATCGCGGAGAACTGATCATCCGAAAAGGCACATCGCTCAGCGATTATGCGGCCGTATATTCGCATGCCCACCATCCCAAGAATCAGGCAGATGTGCAGAATCGCAGGACAGAGATCGGACCGGGCGCACGCATCACGTTTCACGCTTCCGTCATGGCCGGCGTCCATGTAGGTGAGAACGCCATCCTGGGAGCGATGGGCGTGGCTACCCGGGACCTCGAAGCCAACAGCATTTCCGGCGGCGTACCCGCCAAACAGATCAAGTCCAAGGACGATGTCGAGGGGGATGGCTGGGAAGAGTCTTCCGGCGATCAGCATCAGTCAGGGCAGCAGGAAGATAACAACCGCTACCCGGAACGATCTGCATGAAGACGGACTTACTGAGTACCATCACGCCTCGTATGAACAGCAGGCGCACATGCCGCTAGTAAGGGCTGAAAGTCGCGGCAAGCAATATCTGAATCCCGTGCCGACCAAGCTCGGCGGCATCTCGATCATGCTCAAAGTGTTGCCGCGTTTCTTCGTCGGAGCGGCCGCACGTTCACCACGTCAGACACCCGGTCCATTCCTCACCAATCCGCGCGTCTTCGACCAGCCTCCAGCCTCAGGCTTGCGCATCACCTGGTTCGGCCATGCTTCCTCACTGGTTGAAATTGATGGTGTTCGCGTCCTGATCGATCCCGTGTGGGATGAGCGCGCGGCACCGACGCAATGGTTCGGCCCGCGTCGCTTCTTCCCTCCGACAATCGCGCTCAAAGATCTGCCGCCGATCGATGTCGTCCTCATCTCGCATGATCACTACGATCATCTTGGCGAGGGCACCATGCAGCAGCTCGCGCGATTGGAGAACCTTCGCCAGGCACGCTGGGTCGCACCACTCGGCGTCGGCAGTATCCTCGGCGGCTTCGGCATCGACCCGCCACGATGGACCGAACTCAACTGGACCGAGCAGGTCCAGGTCGGCGGCCTGATGATCACGGCACTTCCGGCCCGGCACTTCTCCGGTCGCAGTCTCTTCAATCGCTTTCAAACTCTGTGGGCATCGTATGCGCTCATCGGTCCCCACCATCGCGTGTATTACGGAGCCGACTCCGGCGAGTGGTACGGCTTCCGCGACATTGGCGAAAACTACGGACCCTTCGATCTCAGCATGCTGGAGATTGGCGCCTTCGATCCTCTTTGGGCCGACATTCACATGGGACCCGAAGGCGCAGCACGAAGCTTCCAGGCACTCGGCGGACATGGCCTGCTGATGCCTATCCACTGGGGACTCTTCGATCTCGCGCTGCATCCATGGACTCAGCCGATCGAGGTCCTCCGCGCGATCCATCAGCTCAAGGTGTGGTCGCCCACTCCAGGTGTTCCGACCATGGTGAACAAGGACGAAGAAGTTCTCTCAGACTGGTGGCGCTAGTCTCCGTCGGCGATTTTAGTGAGTCATCGCAGTGCTACCATCAACCGTTAGCCAGATATGACTCCCGACATCGCCATCAAGATCTTCCAGTTTTTCGTTCTGCTGTTTGCTCTCAGCCTCAAGGAAGCCGCACATGGCTGGATGGCATCGCGCCTGGGTGATCCCACAGCCCGCATGCTTGGTCGCGTGACGCTCAATCCAGCGCAGCATATTGATCCACTTGGCACCATCATCGTGCCGCTCATCCAGATTTTCTCCGCACTCACCGGCATGTCTGTCCTGGGCTTCGGCGGCAGAAGCGCCTTCCTTTTCGGGTGGGCTAAGCCGACACCCGTCACCACGCGCAACTTCAGCAGGCCTGTTCGCGACGACATCCTGTCTACCCTCGCGGGGCCGCTGAGCAACATCCTGTTCGCCTGCCTCTCCCTCTTAATCCTGGTTGGCCTGGCGAAATTCGCTCCGCTCGGCGCAGAGAATATCCGGCTGCTTGCCCGCGGTCTTGTCTCGCCGGACCTGATGGCGCGCAGCACCATCGTCTTTCCATTGGTCGTCATCTTCTACAGCGCCATCACCATCAACCTGTTCATTGCCATCTTCAATCTCATCCCACTGCCGCCCCTCGATGGGGCACGCATCCTGCGGCACTTCCTGCCCTACAACTCGCTCAAGACCTTTGACAATCTCGGCATGTTCAGCCTGCTGCTCATCTTCTTTCTCGGCGGCCCCATTACCGGTGTTGTCCTGGGCCCGGCGCTCCAGATCTTCAATGGCATCCTGATGTCTGTCTGAGCAGCAGCTTTCGCGTTGCACAGCCGGCCTCTCGTACAATCGTAGGCATACATGCCTGCATCCGACTTCCCTTCCAAGCACGACCAGGCTCAACAGCCAACCACTTACGCTGGACCCGGACGCGTTCTCAGCGGTATGCGGCCCACCGGCAAACTGCACCTTGGCAACTACATGGGCGCCCTCTACAACTGGGTACGCCTGCAGGATGAACGCGCTTCCGCGAGTGATAGCTCTGAAGTTGCCGGCAGCGCCATCGGTGCTGCGAAATATGATTGCCACTTCTTCATCGCCGACTGGCATGCACTGACGACCGACTACGCAGACACCTCCAGCGTCCGACAGAACACCCTCGATGTTGCTATGGATTGGCTCGCCGCCGGCATCGACCCGCAGCAGTCCGTGATGTTCGTGCAGAGTCACGTACCGCAACATGCCGAGCTGCATCTTTTGCTCAGCATGGTCACGCCGCTCAGCTGGCTTGAGCGTGTACCAACTTACAAAGAGCAGCAGGAAAACCTCTCAGGCCGCGACCTCAGCACCTACGGCTTTCTCGGCTATCCGCTGCTGCAGGCGGCCGACATTCTCATCTACCAGGCGGATTTTGTACCTGTCGGTCAGGACCAGGTGGTTCATGTCGAACTCACGCGCGAAGTTGCGCGGCGATTCAACCAGTTCTACTTTCCGGCTGCGCCGCAGACGCATCCCATCCTGCCCGAGCCGCAGCCTCTGCTTACGCCTTCACCTAAATTGCCGGGTACTGACGGCCGCAAAATGTCCAAAAGCTACGGCAACACCATCCTGCTGACAGACCCCGAAGCCACCATCCGGCAGAAGCTGAAAACCATGGTCACCGATCCTGCGCGTGTCCGCCGCACCGACCCGGGCAATCCGGACAAATGTCCTGTCGGCGATCTGCACAAGGTCTTCTCCAGCAGGCAGACCCTGGCAAATGTATACGACGGCTGTTGCACCGCAGCTATCGGCTGTATCGAGTGCAAAGGCTGGGCGGCGGACTCCATCGTGGCGGCGCTCGCTCCGATCCAGGATCGGCGGCGTCCCTACGAACAGGATCCTTCCCTGGTCGTCGACATTTTGCTCGACGGAAAAGTTCGTGCCACGCACCGCGCTGAACAGACCATGCAGCAGGTCCGTGCAGCCATACACCTGGCCGATGACCTCGTACCTTCTTCGCATGCCGGACAGACCGTATGAGCGACGACTCCAAAGCCGCTGCAGCAGCCAAGAAGAGCGCGGAACGCGAAGACAGCTATCCATTCTCCGTCAACATCGGGCAGGTTTACGATGGCCCGCTTGACCTGCTGCTGGACCTGATCCGCAAGCAGGACATCGACATCTACGACATTCCTATCGCTCGCATCACGGCGCAGTTTCTTTCCTACGTCGAACAACTGAAGCAAACCGATATCGATGCGGCCGGGGAATTCATTTACACCGCCTCCCTGCTGATCCACATAAAGAGCCGCATGCTGCTGCCGCGAGCACCTGTGGACTCCGCCGATGCCGAAGCAGAAGACCCGCGCCGCGAACTGGTAGAACGCCTGCTGGAACATGAGCGCTTCAAAAATGCCGCACAGATGCTGCGGACCAAGCAGCAGATTGAAGAAGCCACCTGGACCAATCCGGGTCTTCGGAACTTCCGCGCAGAAGTTGCCGATGCCGGCATCGATCCGGATACCGATCCAAGCATGGCGCAGGAAATCGCCGCAGATGTTCCCGACCTGGTACGTGTGTTTCGCGACATCCTGGAACGGGCCAAGCAGCGCCCGGTGCTGGACGTGGATGAAGATGCAGTCACAGTCGGCCAGATGATCGAATTCATCCGCCGCCGTCTCACCATTGAAGACAAGCCTGTCGCACTGCGCCAGCTGCTGCGAAATACCCGCAGTGAGCGCGCCGTCATCGCCATGTTCCTGGCCCTTCTGGAACTGGTGCGCCTACAAGCAATCCTGCTGCGGCAGGATCGCAATTTCGACGACATCTTTATCAAGAAGCATGCCGAGTTCGAGCAGGTGGCAACAGACGCCCTGCAGGCTCGCGACGACTGGCGCTGAAGATAGAAGTCAGATGTTGTTTTCTACAGCCACAGGCAGGATCAACAGCTGTTCCACCAGGCTCGAGACTCTTTCAAGCAGCGGCGAAAGTTCAGCGGCCAGCATCCTGGCGCTCCCCCGTTCGGGGCCTTCGCGCGCCAGGTACAACAGGTTCGTCAGGCTCTGCAGAGGATTGTTGATTCCGTGTGCCAATTCGTTGGCCATTGCAGTCGCGGCTGTCGCACAGGCCTGCTGCACAAGCATCTCGTGTTGTTGTTTCTGTCGCACACCCATTGCGGCGAAGTGGCAAGCAGCTGCATGACCTGGCCGTCTGCTATATCGAAGGCTTCACTCCGTCCATGCGCGAGGATCCAGATCGTGCCGCGGATGCCTTCTACCTGCCAGGGCAAAAGGATGCCATCAGTCACTGTCGCGGCCTCAACTCCCAGCAAGTCAAAAAAACGTTGCGAGACCCTCAGAAGCTGGGGCCGTCCTCGTTCAAGGCAAATACCGCACGCACTGGGGGAACGCGGCAGAATCGCCTTCAGAAATGGGGCATAGACTCCGGCCGTCGCAACCCACTCATAACACTTTTCGCCCGTAGCGTCGGTTCGTTCGATGCTGATCCCGGCGCTGTCTGCCCCACAAACATCGATCGCCGCTGTGACCAGTGACTGCAGAATTGTCTCCGGATTTTCGAAAACGTCTGCGCCAGTTGGCGGAGCCCCTCCATGTGCAGGGTGGCATTGCGCACGCGCACTGTGCGGCGAGCAAACGAAGCGTTTGTCTCGATGTCCAGGACCTCAAGGCCCGTATCCACCTGCTCTGCAGCTTCTAACTTCTGCTCATCAGCTCGCAATTGTGCATCCCGATCGTTGAGGTCCCTCCAGCATCGCTACACTGAAAAATGTATGAAAAGAAGATGCTGGAGGTCTTCTTTACAACTCGAAATCGCTGGCAGATATGTTCGGAATCGTACATTCTCAAATAAGGTACCGCCACCATCCGCCGTTGTCTCCTAAATTCGACGGCACGGCGACCAGAAGGCTGTGTCGCTGGACCGCCCATCTGATTAAGCGCGGCTACTTGGCGCTTGCCGGCGGAACAATGCCATTCATCCGCAGGTACACCACCATTTGCCCATAGTGGTCGAACCCGTGCGCCACCAGGCCGCCCGCCAGCGAGGCGCGGGTCTGTGTCTCCCGGACACTCTCGAACGCGTTCTTAACGGTCAGGTCAGCGATGGCCTTGTGCGCGAAAACAAAAGAAGCGTCGAGAGCCGCGAGAATTTTTTCCTTGTCCTGCAGCTTGCCGATGGCATCCACATCGACGTCGGCCTTGTGGCCGCTGAGTGCGCTCGCGTAGTAGTAGTTCGCTTCCGCAATGTGGCTCACCTGCCCGGCAAAGGTTCTCACGCCCTGGAACTCGGTCTTCTGCCCTGCAGCAAAATTTGCCGAACCCGGCGCAAACGAATACTTCTCTGCCGGCATCGCTTTGGCTGCGCCGGTAAGCTCCTTCTCAAAGCCCGTGAGCATCGCATCGAAACTCTTCGCCGGATCGATCATGGTTCCCGGGGCAATCTTCGGCGAACTTTCCTTCATCTGCGCCGGCAGAACCTGCAAACTGCCACTCGCGAGAACCATCACTACCAGGCTACAGACTGCTCTTCTCATCATTTCATCGCTCCTTGGATTCGTCTCCAGCCTATCAGGCAGTTTCACCGCCGCCAGGCGCAGGCTTCAACCAACTTCCATCCCCGCCGCCGCCCGACATTACACCGGAACGCATCCCATGGTGAAAGCCCCGGAGAAACTACGTATGGAACGCCGAGAATTCCTGAAGTCAGCCACTGTCGCCGGCATCACTGCAGCCGCTTCCGGGGCTCGTGCGCAAAGTAAGGCAAAGCCCGGATTTTTCATCGGCAACACCATGAATCTGCCGCGGACACCCGACATGATTTATCGCATGCTCGGCAGAACAGGCGAAGCTGTCTCCGCCATAGGCATGGGTGGTGCTCACCTTGGCAAACAGAAGGACGCGAAGGACAGCATCAACCTCATCCATGCCGGGATTGACCACGGCATCAACTTCATCGACAACTGCTGGGACTATAACGACGGCATCTCGGAAGTCCGCGTCGGCCAGGCTTTGCGCAATGGCTACCGTCAGAGGGTCTTTTTAATGACCAAGATGGACGGCCGCACGGCGGACGAGTACAACAAGCAGCTTGAGCAGTCGCTGGGCCGCCTCCAGACAGATGTCATCGACCTGGTCCAGTTTCATGAAGTCATCCGGATGGAAGACCCTGATCGCATCTTCGCTGTCGGCGGAGCGATCGAAGCCGCTGTTGCTGCGCAGAAGGCTGGAAAGATCCGCTTCATCGGCTTCACCGGCCACAAGGATCCGGCCGTCCATCTGCGCATGCTGGAGACAGCCAAAAAGCATAACTTCCACTTCGACACCATCCAGATGCCGATCAACGTGATGGACGCTCATTTCCGTTCCTTCACCAAACAGGTCATGCCCGTCGCCATCGAGCAGGGCATCGGCGTCCTGGCCATGAAGACCTTCGGCGACAACTTCATCCTTTCGAGCAACACGGTCAAACCGATCGAGGCCCTGCACTACAGCCTCACTCAGCCGGTCTCGGTCGTGATCACCGGCATCGACACGCAGGAGGTCCTTGATCAGGCTCTTGAAGCCGCCCGCACCTTCAAGCCGCTCAGCCAGGCGGAGGTCAAGGCTCTGCTCGACCGGACTCAGCTCGCAGCTAGTGAAGGCAAGTTTGAATTGTTCAAGACCACGTCGCACTTTGATGGAACTGCCGCCAATCCCAAATGGCTTGGGTAACGTGCAGGCTGGTGAATTGACGCAGGTACAGTTCCCCGGCGACCATCAAGTCGTGCAAGCACCGCCTCACGGCAGTCCTCAAGGCCAGGTCGATGACCCGACCAACGATAGTCAAGACCACTGCAACGACCTGATCTTTGTCTCGATTGCCTCCTATCGCGACCCGCAGCTGCTCCCCACGATTGCCGACTGCCTGGCGAAGGCAGCGCATCCTGAACGGCTGCGCTTCGGCATCTGCTGGCAGCATGGAGCAGAAGAGGCCGCATTGCCCTGGGCAGGCGATCCTCGCTTCCGCATCCTCGACGTGGACTGGCGCGACAGCCGCGGCGCCTGCTGGGCCCGGGCGTCGATCCTGGACCAATGGCAGGGAGAAGCATGGTTCTTGCAGGTAGATTCTCATTGCCGCTTCGCCGCCGGCTGGGATAGCCGAATGATCGTCGCCGCGGCCGCAACCGGGAGTGCCCGCCCTCTCCTGAGCACCTACGCCTCACCCTTCACTCCGGCTGACAACGACAACCGAGAGATCCTTGCCGGTAATCCACAGAAGATGGCCATTGGCGGATTCACACCCGAAGGTCTGCCTCAGCTCAAGCCTGTCGACATCGCAGATTGGCGCACCCGTTCGCAGCCGCTGCGTGCACGCTTCCTGGCTGCCGGCTTCCTTTTCACCATTGGCGCTTTTGTGAGAGAAGTCGGCTACGATCCCGAACTCTATTTCTTTGGCGAAGAGATCGCAATGACTCTGCGCGCGTACACCCATGGCTACGACCTCTTCCACCCGCACGAGCTGCTGGTCTGGCATGACTACGTCCGGAGGTATGCCACCCGTCACTGGGAGGATCACACCCCGGGACAAGCTCCGAGTGAAGTTCACGCCTGGGACAAACACGACGCCCGCAGCCGCGACAAGGTCATTCGCCTTCTTCAGGGCCAGTCTGTCGACAGCTTCGGCCTGGGTACCGCCCGCACCCTCGCCGACTATGAACAATACGCCGGCCTCTCTTTCGCGAGCCGCAAAATGCAGGACTACACCCGGCGTTCCGAAGAACCGCCCAATCCACCAGCTAAGGCTGACTGGCAGGACCACATCTATCCCTGGATAGTCCGCATCCTCATCGATCCCGCCAGGATGTCTCCTGCGGCTTTCAGAGATCAGAACTTCTGGTATGTCACCCTGCAGGACGAGCAGCAGAACGAAATCTACCGGCACGACTTTCCCTCTGCTGAGCTTGAGCCGTTCACTGGTACCGAGTCCAGGATTGCCCTGGTGTGCGAACTGGAGTCAGGCATCATCCCGGCGACGTGGACTGTCTGGCCCGTAAGTCGAACACTCGGCTGGCTTTCCAAGCTGCACGGCAAACTGGAGGAAGGCGACTATGCCATCGTGCATGACGACCCTGCAGAAAAGCCGGAGCCGGAAAACTCAGCTCCGCAGCACCCGGGAATCTAAGCATTCCAGACCAAAAAAAGGGGCCCGGTTCTCGCCGGACCCTGCCTTAGGCCTCTCCGTACCAGGATGAGGTGTCAGGCACCACAGTACGTCTAGGCACGCTTCAGAGCTATCACCCGTTCCAGCTATTACCCTGCGCGGTTACGATCAGCCGCAGGTCAGCCAGCGAATTCATCGGGCATTGACCAAACCTTCAAGAGACTTCCTCTACAACTTTAGAGACCAGCGGAGGGTGTTCGACCTGATCCTTCCCCGCTGCCTCCTCGACTTTCGTCCATCCATGGAGCTCCAATGGCAACTGTTCTTCCGAAAATGAGCGCCTCGCCGCTTTCCCCGCAAAAGGCCAAGCGTACCCCGGCGCAATGGGGCATTGTTGCGGCCGGAGTGCTCTTCGTATGCGGCATCCTCTATATCGCGACCAAGGTTGCCGGAGACCTGGCGAGCGTCCATAATGCCTCGGCATGGCCCTTTGTTCTACTCGGCATTGCGCTCACGATCGCGCTCGGATTCGAGTTCGTAAACGGCTTCCATGACACAGCCAACGCCGTTGCGACGGTCATCTACACCCACTCTCTCGAACCGCATTTCGCGGTGCTCTGGAGCGGCACCTGGAACTTCATCGGCGTGCTGCTTTCAAGCGGAGGCGTTGCCTACACCATCATTACGCTCCTGCCTGTTGAATTGATCCTGCAGGTGGGCGCGGGCGCCGGGTTTGCCATGGTCTTCGCGCTGTTGATTGCTGCGATCCTGTGGAACCTGGCGACCTGGTGGCTCGGCCTGCCGGCCTCCAGCTCTCACACAATGATCGGCTCAATCATTGGCGTCGGTCTTGCAAACCAATACCTGGCTCCAAGCGCGACGCATACCTCGGGCGTCGACTGGACCCAGGTCACCAACGTCTTCAAAGTCCTGCTGATCTCGCCAGTTGTCGGCTTCGTCTTTGCCGGCCTGCTGCTCCTGCTTATGAAGTTTGTCATCAAGGATCCGGCCCTCTACGAAGCACCAAAAGGCACAGAACCACCGCCATTCTGGATCCGCTGCATGCTGATCCTTACCTGCACCGGCGTCAGCTACGGTCACGGATCGAATGATGGTCAGAAGGGCATGGGACTGATCATGCTCATCCTCATCGGGACCGTACCCACTGCCTACGCGCTGAACCATGCCGTTGGTCCGGACCAGGTACCTGCCTTTGTCGCTTCGTCCTCCCAGGCAGTCAACATCCTGAGACAGGCAAAAGCCACCGATACACCTGCTACTTCTGCCAAAGGCGGCGACAGCAATGGTACCCAGGATGGTGAAGTCGAGCGCTTCATCAGCGAACGCAAGTTCTCTCCTGACACCACGGGCGCCATGGCTGTCCTGGCCCAGAAGATCGAGTACGAAGTCACCCAGTACAAGTCCCTCCGCGGCGTGCCTGCAAACATGCAGCGCAACGTCCGTAACGACATGTACCTCGAAAGCGAAGCCCTGCGCGTCATGGGCAAGCTCAAGAATCCCACCTTCTCCGCCACCGATCAGTCTGCGCTTACGCTCTACAAGGGCCAGCTGGATACAGCAACCAAGTTCATCCCGACCTGGGTCAAAGTTGCTGTCGCGCTGGCTCTCGGCATGGGCACGATGATCGGCTGGAAGCGCATCGTGGTCACCGTCGGCGAGAAGATCGGCAAGACGCACCTGACCTATGCGCAGGGCATGTCGGCGGAGATTGTGGCCGCCATCACCATCATCCTGGCCGACCAGTACAAGATGCCTGTTTCGACCACGCATGTGCTCTCATCCGGAGTTGCCGGTACCATGGCCGCGAACAAAAGCGGTCTGCAGGTCAGCACCCTACGCAACATCGCCATGGCCTGGGTCCTGACCCTGCCGGCGGCGGCGTTGCTCTCAGCCACGCTCTTCTGGGTCTTTCGCCACTTCTTTTAACCGACACGCTGTCCGGCAACGCCTCGCCTCCGCGGGGCGTTCGTCGTTTGCGTCCGCGAAACTGCTTGAACGCAGCAGGTATTCTCTTCTAAGGTTTGGATTGTGCCCTGTCGCTGTCCCTGGAACCTGCGTCGCTTCTTTCCGCTGCTTCTGTTAGCCACCGGCTATGGCTTCGCGCAGGATTCGACGCAGACCTATCCCGTAAACGGCATCGTGCTGAACAGCGTCACCCATGAGCCGATCCCTCGCGCCCTCGTCGAGGAGCAGTCCGACGCAGCCCTGACCGACAGCAATGGACGCTTTGAACTCCAGCTGCCGGCGCAGACAGTCACTATCACAGCGCGGCGGCCGGGCTTTGATGTGCAGAACCAGGGTGGCACGCGCACTATCCAGGTTTCGGCGAACACGCCGGAAGTCACCTTCCAGCTCAATCCTCAGGCCCTGATCACCGGCCATATCGAGATGCCGGACGAGGCCGACGCAGCCGGCATCCAGATCATGGCCTACCGCGCGCGCATGCGCCATGGAGCGCGCATCTGGGAGTTCGCAGGCGCTGCTGTTGCCCGCAGCGATGGTTCTTTCCGGCTGGTGCCGCCGCAGGTAGGAACTTTTATGCTGCGAACCAGCCCACTCGCTGAGAACAACGGGCGCCTCGCCGAGCCAGCGAACGATACCGCCAAAGTCTTCGGCTATCCGGCTGCCTCCTATCCAGCAGCACAACAATCGAGTGACTCTGGACTCAGGCTTGCCCGTGGTCAGCAGGTGAACATCAACCTGGTCCTCACGCGTCAGGAGTTCCATGCCGTAGCCATCGAGGTCCGGGGGCTTCCCAACGGCGTTCCGCCCGGTTTTCAGCTCTTCGATGAGAACGGCACTCCGATGCAGCAGGCAATCCAGTGGAATTCGCAGAGCCACCAGGCCAGCGCCAGACTCCCGGACGGTCAGTATTCAGTTGTAGCGGAGTTGAATGGTCAGACATCGCTCTTTGGCCGCATAGATTTCCAGGTAGCAGGAGCGCCACCCACGGGTTTGAGCGTGACAGTGCTGCCACTGTTACCTATTGCGGTAAACGTCCATCGAAATTTCTCTGAAAAACCTCCACCAATACTCGATCGAGTAGCGGGCGCTGGCGAGATCCTTCCTAGTGACACCTTCGGCATCAGCGTAGGCCTGGAATCCGTAAATGGACAAGCAGGCGGAGCAAGCAGGCTGGAGCGGCCTCCCGCAAGCTCTGACAATTCCAGCCTCCAACTCACCGGCACACAGCCCGGCCGCTACTGGGTGCAGGTCTATCCACAGGAAGGCTACGCCAGCACCATCACCAGCGGTGGCATCGACCTCGAGCGAGAACCGCTGGTCGTCGGACCCGGCGGCGCATCACAGCCGATCGAGATCACCGTCCGCAACGACCCAGGTCAGATCGGCTGCACCGTTCGTTCCAGCGTATTGCAGAACGCCGCAGCTGGCGACTCACCGCCCATTGCTTTTGTCTACGCCATTCCCCAGGCACAAACCACGCAGATGCCTCCGCAGATGGGCGCACCCCTCAACATGGAGGCGTCGATGACTCCCGTCCCTCCCGGCACCTATCGCGTTATCGCGCTCGATCAATCCATCAACATTGACGACGTGGATAAGGACGATCTGAATCGCTATCTCCGCAAGGGGCAGACCGTGACTGTCGAAGCCGGCGGCAAAGCGACTGTGACTCTTTCCATCAGCCATGTGAATGACGCAAACGTCTCCGAAGACGCGTCGCAGGATTGATGGATTCATGAGCCGCCCCCTCCACTCACTGCTCGCTGTGTTCATGATCTTCGGTCTGGGCAAACCAGCCTTGCCGCAATCTGCCTCTACCGTAAGCCAGTCACGCACGAAAGGCGATCGCATCATCAGCGGTGTGGTCGTCAATCAAGGCACGGCGGCGCCGATAATCGACGCAGAGGTCAGCCTCTCCGACAGCTATGGCGGCCCTCTCCGCATGAACACCCGCACCGATGCAGAAGGCCGCTTCGTCTTTGAACATCTTCCCGATGGCAAATTCGCGATCCAGGCTGCACACCGCGGATTCATCTCTGCCGGCTACAAGGAGCATGAAGGCTTCTTCACCGGCATCGTGACCGGTGAAGGCCAGGCCACCACCGGCCTGGTACTCACCCTTGCTCCTCATGCCATACTCTCAGGCACTATTACAGATGAAGCAGGCGACCCCGTGCCCCAGGCACAGCTCACCCTTTACAGGCAGGATGACCAGATCGGCAGAAACAGGATCATTCCCTCCTCCAGTGCCAGTACGGATGATGCCGGTACCTATGAGCTCGCGAATGTTTCACCCGGCACATACTTCGTCGGAGTCAGTGCAACCCCTTGGTATGCCACGCACCGCCAGGTGCCACCGGGTATCCGCGCATCGCAGACACGTTCCCCTCTCGATGTCGCCTTCGCGACCACCTACTATGGCGACGTCACCGATCCGGATACAGCAACGCCCATCGCCATAAAGGCAGGAGACCGGGTGCCCATCAACATCACCATGCACGCGGAACGGGCAGTGCACATCACGCTGCCCTTTCACGCGCAGAACGGGGCTACGCCCTTTCCACAGTTGCGGATCAAACGCTTCGGCGCGGACGAGATGGTGCAGGCTTCCGTGACCTACACGCAGCAGGAAGGTGGCGAACAGATCGGCGAGCTCACGGTCGCACCCGGCCACTACGAATTACAGATCTCAGGAGCCGGAAAAGGGAAAAGCAGCTCAACGATCATCGACGCAACAGCAGATGCCGCCGATGCTTCTCAGCCGGTAGCACCTTCCGCGCTTGATCCACTCGCGGATGTCAGCGGGATCGTTGCCATGGCAGGCGGCGGTTCCCTGCCCTCCGGACTGCAGGTCGGCCTCGTTGACCCGGCAGGTTCGATCGGCGGCAACAATTTCACTAACGTCGACAACACCGGCAAGTTCCGGCTGGGCGGCGTAGCGCCGGGTGAATACCGCCTCTCGGTCTTCTCATCACAGGACGCTGTGGGCGTAATGAGCGTCTCTGTCCACAGTGCTTCCAGCAAAGGCAGTCTGGTCAAGATCGGCAGCAGCTCCGCAACCCTCGCAGCTCTCATCGAGGTGGGCCGAACCAATGTCACTGGATTTGCGAAGCAGGATGGCAGGCCGTACGCCGGTGCCATGATCGTCCTCATCCCCGCTGATCCAGATGGACATGCCGACGCTTACCGTCGCGATCAGACCGACTCCGATGGCAGCTTCTCCCTCAAACAGGTGTTGCCCGGCCGCTACACCCTGATCGCTATCGACGACGGCTGGTCGCTTGAATGGGCGCGACCCATCGTTATGGAACGCTACCTGGCCAGGGAAGTGAAAGTGACAGTTCCCGCGGACCGCAAGGCCATTGAGTTGACTGACGCGGTCGAGGTGCAGCAGAAATAGCAGTCGCTACTGGCCACATTCGGAAAGCGGCGCCAGCTTCCGTCCATACTGGTTCATCGCAGTGTCCAGCTCTGCTTCAATCTCTGCATAAGAGTGGCCTGCCAGCGGAATGACCTTGGCAGTTCCGCAGACTTCCATCGGCTCCAGAGGCTGGGTTGTAATTTTCTCGACCAAAGCACGATCTCCATACATCGCAACCCCTCCGACCAGGACAAGCTCCAGAGCCTGCGGCGTTGCATGGGTCAGCGTCCAGTATGCATCCTGCTTCTCGCCCGCTCTCCTTCGCACCACGATCAGGTCCGCTGCATGCCCGGTTGCGAGCGATCCAAGCTCATCTTGCAGCCCTGCCAGCTTCGCCGCATTTGCTGTTGCCATGGCAACCAGGTCGCTGTCTCGAAATGGCGGCTTCACCTGCGTCTGGTTCCACACCGACGCGTAGTTGAGCTCACCCAGCAGACCATCACTCCCCGTCGGGCTCCAATCCGGAGCAAGCGCCATCGTGACTCCCGCTGTACGCGCAGCAGCCACATCCGCAGTATCGCCATAGAGTTCGATATTGCTGCGTGGCGACCATACAAAGCCGACTCCGTGCTCCGCCATGGCCGCAAAGTCTGGCGGCTGCAGCGCTACTCCGTGGATGATGGAAACCCCGGGCATCAATAGTCCACGCCCTTTCAGCATCTGGAACTCGCGCGTTGCCGCGGCATCGTGCGGAGCACCTTCGGCCACGTGAATCAATAAGGCTCCGCGCGGTTTTGCTTCCAGTGCCACCTTCGCTTCGGCAAGTTCTGCCTCGCTCATCTGGAAAGGAAAGACGTTGTAGATCAGCCTGCCGTGAGGCGTCGTCAGCTCCGCGTCCTCATCAAGGTTGCGCGCCAGTCCATGCACACAGGCTGCATGGAGACTTCCCGTCACACTGGTCTCGCCCTCAGTGATCGCCTTGATCTCTGCATAGCGCTCCATATCGCACTCCAGTCCCTCTTCCACAAGCTTTTTATGTGGAACAGTCATGAGCACGTTATAGGCCGGCTTCTGCTGCCAGTCGTAGCGGTTGCCAAACTCTTGCGACGGTCTCCAACGCGGAAAAATGTTCCAGGTCAGATGATTGTGCAGGTCGATCAATCCTGGTGCGATGACCGCATCCGTTTCGATCACCTTCACACCGGCCGGCAATGTTAACTGCGTTCCGGCTGCAAGGACGAGACCATTCTGGATCAACACCGTGCCCCGATTGAGGACACCATCCGGAGCAACGATCGTGCCCTTCAGCGCGACCGGGAACTTCTGCGCTCCAGCCCCGGCGCAACCCAGCAGCACTATCATCAGCAAACCCGACCTTGATATGCGCAGCCGCATCAAGCCCCTGCTTCCAGCGGCAGGGGTCGTACCCGGTCACCACCTTGGGCTTGAGGTTGGGTAGCGAAAGGAAGAAACAGACGGAATACCGTGCCGTGCTGCGAAGCACTCTGGCGGCTGCGTACCCGGATACGCCCGTTATGTCGATTGACGATGTCAGCACTAACCCACAAGCCCAGCCCCGTGCCGCCAATGCCTTTCGTCGTAAAAAAAGCTTCAAAGATGTGGCCAAGTGTCTCGCGGCTCATGCCTTCACCGGTATCGGCAATCGTGAGTGTCAAGCCCTGTCGTCCGGTCTTCCAGTCATGCGACTCCGCACTTCGTAAATGGAGCTCTCCGCCTCGCGCCATGGCATCGACTGCATTGCCGATCAGGTTATTCAGCACCTGCCGGATATCGCCTTCATAGACCTCCACCGGCTGATTGGCGCGCTTCCGTTTGTTGACGCGGATCTCGAGGTTCTTGAACCGGCCTTCATACAGGCTGAGGACGGCACTAAACAGATCCTGGCACCGTATCGCCTGCGGCTTCGAAGACTGCTTGTGAAATCGAAGAGTCTGGCTAGCGATCATCGAAATACGCCGCAGCTCTTCATCCACCTGCTGCAAATACTCCTGGATCTCCTGAGAATTAACGGAGGAACGCGCCAGGTAGATAAGGTTGGTGACTGCTTCCAGCGGATTGTTGATCTCGTGCGCAATCGAACTGGCAAGCCGTCCTACTGCTGCCAGCTTTTCGCTTTGGATGAGTGCTGACTCGGTCCGCTTGCGATCGGTGACATCGACAAACGTGGTGATGGCACCGCGAAGTGTCCCATGATGCACAATCGGATAGGCCCAGTACTCCACCGGGAAGTGCGTGCCATCTTTGCGGAAGAAGACTTCATCCTGAACATGCGCAGGTTCTCCGATCATGGCAGCTCGGTAGATCGGACAATCCTGCTCATCGTAGTGCGTGCCATCTTTACGAGTGTGGTGGATCACACTGTGCAGCTTCAGTCCGCGAACCTGTTCCAGGCTGTCAAAGCCCAGCATCTCCAGGAACGCACGGTTGCAAAGAGTCGTCTTGCTGTTCTCGTCGATCGCATAGAAAGCAGATGGCGTGGAATCCAGCAGCAGGCGAAGGTAAAGCTCGCTCTCACTTCGGGCGTCCTCTGCCTCGCGGAGCGAAGTAATGTCCTGGTATTGCACCAGCAGGCCATGCCGGGTAGGCCGGATGCAGATCGTGAACCATGTCTGAAAAGGCTCGTAGTAGAAGCGATCGACTCGCCGCTCTATGCGATTGGCCTGAGCGTCTCTGTAGGCCTGCTCAAGGTCACTGCCGGCCAGTTGCGGAAACAACTCCCACAACGTCTCACGATTGATATTTTCCGGAGCCAGGCGACTCAGCTTTCGTGCGCTCAGGTTCGCGTAACAGATGCGCCATTGCTCATCGAGCAGGATGATCGCATCTGAAAGCAGGTCCATGACCTCGTTCAGCTCAGGCAGCTCTGCTTGCACGCTTCTCCCAGGGACCTGCACTCTTGAACGACCGCGCCATAGCAGCTAGATTGTACCCTTGCCGCAGCAGCCTGAATCACTGAACTTGTCTGTAACTTCGATTCGGAAGACACCTGAACTTCCTGCTGACGGTACCCTGTTACCTGTACCTGCAAGCTCTTACGAACCATCCTCATCCAGGTAAGGCTCACTGCTGCAAACTTCCTCATGAACAAAGCTGACTTTCCAAACGATCTTGACCACGATCCTCGTCAGGAACTCCGCGACGAGATGCCTAAGCTAACCACGCACGCATTCTTCCTGAACGCGCAAGGTCTTCGCGCAGGATGGAGTGCGCTTCTGTTCATAGCCATCTTTCTTCCTGCCGACCTGCTCGTAGGCTGGCTTCTTCATCCCCTGCTGCAAAGCGCGCACCGGTCCGGCACTATGTCCGCCGTGACCCTCGTCTTCGCATACATCGTTGAAGGCGTTCAGATCTCCGGCGCTCTCATCGCAACCTTCGCCATGTCTCGCGTCGAAAGACGCTCGCCATTCTCCTACGGATTTGAGGGGCAATTCCGCACTGTTCGTTTTCTCAGCGGTCTTTTCTATGGATTTCTCGCCATCTCCTTTCTTGTACTGGTGCTTTGGAAAGCAGGTCTGCTCAGCCTGGACGGCCGCATGCTGCACGGCCCTGCACTCTGGGCAGATGCGCTCGGCTGGGCAGGATTCTTTCTGATCGTCGGCCTGTTCGAAGAGTCTCTGCTTCGCGGCTATCTTCAATTCACGCTGACGCGGGGTCTAGGCTTCTGGTGGGGAGCATTGCTGCTCTCCTTCTTGTTTGGATTCATCCACGGCACCAATCCTGGAGAGACACCGGTCGGCCTCTTCTCGGCCGGAGCCATCGGCTTAATTTTCTGTCTCAGCCTCTGGTACACAGGTTCACTCTGGTGGGCTCTTGGATTCCATGCCGCGTGGGACTGGGGCGAGTCTTACTTCTACGGAACGTCCGACAGCGGCATGGTCATGCAGGGTCACCTGTACGCAGAGCATCCCGTCGGCAAGGCCCTCTGGAGCGGCGGATCCACGGGGCCCGAAGGCAGCCTGCTGGTAATTCCGCTGCTGGCTGTCATCACCATCCTGATGATCCTGTGGTGGCGTAAACGAGGGGAGACGCCCTTCCGGAACTATGCCTGGCGGCCCATGCCGGCGCCAGAGAAGTCTCTGAAGACTCCACCATTTTCATCTCTGGAACTCGAAGAGCCGCAGTGATCCTTATGCAGCTTCCACCAGCGCCAGGTCTTCCGACTGTTTGGCATTGTCCGCGATCCCGATGAGGTTCAGGATCGGTGTCGTGATTGCAGTTGTCACCAGCGCCATCACCACCAGCATCGTGAACAGTGTCGGCGAGAAGACGTGCGCGTTGTAAGCGATGTTCAGGACAATCAGCTCGACCAGCCCGCGTGTATTCAGCAGCGCGCCCAGTGCCACCGCATTGCGCCACGATTGACCCGTCAGACGGGAAGCCAGTACCGCGCCACCCATCTTGCCCGCTACAGCCACCAGCAGCACGATCCCCGTCCACAGCCAGATCCTCGATCCGCTCAGCAGGTCCAGCCGTGTCCGCATGCCGGTAAGAGCAAAGAACAGCGGCAGCAGCAGAACAGAGACCAGCATGTCGAGCCGCGTGCGTACCGCTGCCTGCCAGTGTTCGATGCGTGGGAAGCACAGGCCCGCCATAAAAGCACCAAACAGTGGATGAATGCCAATCGCCTCGGTTGCTGCCGCGGAACCCAGCACCACCGCGATGATGATGCCCAGCAGTTCATAGCTGAGCCCCATCGATTTCTGTCGCCGCACCAGCCAGCGCCCCAGAGGGGCAACTACCCCAAGCATCACCAGCAGATAAAGGCCGAGCCACAGCAGGCGGATCGGCATGGTCATCGCATGTTCGCCGCCGCCCAGCAGCGTCAACGCGAAGGCCAGCAGCGTCCATGCAGCCACGTCATCCACAGCCGCACACATCAGCGCAGTGGCGCCCAGCGGCGTGGACTGTAGCTTGCGCTCTTCGAGGATCCTCGCCAGCACCGGAAAGGCCGTGATGCTCATCGAGATTCCAAGAAAAAGTACAAACGGCACCCTGCCGATACCATTCGGAGCGAAACGGATTCGCAAGGAATGAGCAACAACCGCCGCCATGAAGAACGGAAAAAAGATACTCATCGCGCTGGCAAACACAGCAGTCTTCCGCTGGCGCCGCAGGTGCGCATAATCAAGCTCACTGCCGATCAGGAACAGGAAAAGAATCAGCCCGATCGTGCTCAGGACTTCGAAGGATCCAAGCGAGCTTGCCGGAAAAATCGTCTTCGCCGCATGTGGAGCAAAGCGTCCGAAGACGGATGGGCCCACGAGGATACCGCCCACGATTTCACCAATGACCCTGGACTGACCCAGTTTTCGGGCAATCCAGCCGCAGCCGAGGGCAACCAGCAGCACAATCGTCATTTGAAGTAGAAGGAGTGTC
This sequence comes from uncultured Ktedonobacteraceae bacterium, assembly GCA_964657395.1. Lineage (GTDB taxonomy): Bacteria > Acidobacteriota > Terriglobia > Terriglobales > Acidobacteriaceae. The sequence goes on along the minus strand of CAZZUX010000006.1, from coordinate 50,374 downwards.
ATCGGCGAGCCCCAGGAGAAACTGTGCACGGATTCACTTGCATTTTTAGAGACCTTTCCAAACCATGGTCGGATCGCAACCGCAAGCCGGCAGAACAATATGCTGCAATCATTTTATCGGGCTGGCGGGGCTTACGGTGACGGGATCGTCTTCGCCGCCCGGGAAGAGCCGGTAGTATGGTCAGGGCAGGCTGTTTCCACTGCCATTTACGTAACCATGAGCCTGAAATCCAAGATCGAAGCCGTCATCTACGCGGCAGAAGAACCCGTCACCCTCGCGCAGCTTGCCGCCATCTTCGCGGCCGATATTCCTTTTGCCTCCCCTGAGCTGCCGCTGCTGGATGAACCGGTACACGCCAATCCCATCGAAACTTCTGAAGTCACGATCATCGATGCAGATGGCACCATGGCGGATCTGCCTTGCGAAAGCCCGGCTGAAAACGGCCACACCGCCGCCATCGAACAGGCACCGTTGCTGGCAGAAACTGCAGCAGCTCCAGAGGAACCAACTGGCGTGGTAGTGGATTCGGATGCAGCCGCAAAACGTGCAGCGCGACAGCGCGACCGCGAAGTGCGTCAGCACCTGAGCGCCGTCGTCGAGGAACTGATTACCGACTACATCGCACAGGATCGCGGCATCGAGATACGAGAGATCGCCGGCGGCTTCCGGATGGCGACCAAGCCCGAATATCACGATGCTGTCCGCGCCTTTGTGAAAAGCCTGAAGCCGGTTATGAAACTGTCGCTGCAGGCCCTCGAAACGCTGGCGGTCATTGCTTACAAGCAGCCAGTAACAGCACCGGAAATTGCAGAGATTCGTGGCGTCGATTCCGGCGGCGTACTCGCCAGCCTTATCAGTAGAAAGCTGGTCACCACGGCGGGCCGGAAACAAGTGATTGGACGACCGATTCTCTATAAAACCACGAAAGAATTCCTGCTGCGCTTCGGCCTGAAAGATGTCGCCGAACTGCCATCCATGGAAGAATTCGAGAAGATGGCCGGCGAGCTTGCCGAGAGTGACGCGATCGAAGCAGACTCCATGCACGAGAAAGCCGGCATCGAACCCGCAGCCGGCGACTGCGCCTCTTCGCTTCCCTTGGAAGAAGTACCTGTCCCTGACACCCCGGCCCCTGAGACGTCAGCTCCTGAAGAGTCGCCGGCAACCGAATCGCAGATTGAGCAGGATTCCGCCTCCGAACAACAACCGCAGTCCGCAGCAATACAGGAGGATCACTGATGGCCGGTGAAGACAAGCTGCAGCGTCTGCAGAAGATCATCGCAGCAGCCGGAGTGGCCTCGCGCCGCAAGGCGGAAGAACTGATCCTGGACGGCCGCGTGCAGCTGAATGGCAAAGTAGTAAAAGAACTGGGCACAAAAGCCGATCCCAATAAGGACCACATCCGTGTTGATAACCGGTTGTTGCACGGGCCGGAGAAGCACCGCTACTTCATGCTCAATAAGCCGAAGGGGATTGTCACCACCGTGTCCGATCCGCAGCATCGCGCCACGGTCGCTCAGTATTTCGAGCGCTCCGGGGTACGCGTCTTTCCCGTCGGAAGACTCGACTTCGAGAGCGAAGGCCTGCTCCTGGTCACCAACGATGGCGAGCTGACAAATGGTTTGACACGCGCTTCGGCAAAGGTCGAGAAAACCTACCTGGTGAAGGTTTCTGGTGTTCCGGCGGAGAACAAGCTGGAACAGATTCGCCGCGGCATCATGATCGAGCGTGGAAAGCCAGGAACGCGTGAGGGCCGCGTTCTGTCAGAACCTGTGAAGCTCACCCTGGTGCGTGAAGCCGACAATCCCTGGTACGAAGTCATTCTGACCGAAGGTCGCAACCGGCAGATCCGCAAGCTCTTTGAAGAAATTGGACATCATGTCGAAAAAATTCGCCGCGTCGGCTACGGACCATTGGTTCTGGACGTCGAACCAGGCGAGTTTCGGGAACTGACAGAACGCGAGATCTTTCTGCTGACCAAGGCTTCAAAACGAAAGGCTCCTCAACCAGGCGCGCCTGCACCCAGGCCCGCATCACTTGTTAATCGTCCGAAGAAGCGGCTGCAGAAAATGGAATCAACTGTGCTGCCGCCGCCGAAAAAGAAGCCGCTTAAAAAGCGCGTGCGCCCCGGCATCAAGTCAGGTCCTAAGAAGCAGGTACCGCGCTTCGGCAGCGCTCTGAAGAAAACAAAGGGCCGCTAAGCAGGCGGCCCTTCTGTCTGGGGTCAAATGTGGCAGCTGACAGCGCCACGCTTCTCCAGGTATTTCTGGTGATACTCTTCCGCTCTCCAGAACGTCTTCGCGGGAACGACTTCTGTCACAATCGGGCGACTGAACCGTTTCGAAGCCGTCAACTCCTCAATCACTTTTCGTGCTGTCTGCTCCTGCTCGGCTGAGTGGAAGAAGATTGCGCTGCGATACTGATGTCCATAATCAGGCCCCTGACGATTCAGCGTGGTGGGATCGTGCAATTCGAAGAACGCCTTCACGATCGTCTCGTAGCTCACCTTCGACGGATCGAAATCCAGTTCGACGACTTCTGCATGGCCGGTGCGGTCCGTGCACACATCCTTGTAAGTCGGTCGCTCCAACTGGCCGCCTTCGTAGCCGACCGCGGTCTCTGTTACACCGGGTATCTGGCCGAAACGCGCCTCTACCCCCCAGAAGCACCCAGCTCCAAATGTAGCTTTTTCCATATCACCCCTCGATTCGTTAGATGCTTGACATCGCAATCGGCTGCGCTGGCAGCATGTGCCTCAATCCGAACGGTTTGTCCGGGTTTGACAGGCACCCGCATCTGAGTCTTGGGATCAGTGTATGCCTCCCTCGGCTATCTACTTCTTCCGTCGGCCGTCCTTAGTCGTGCCTCGACGTTCTGAGTGACCTGTTCCATCAGTGACATGGCCCGAACGATCTCCCTGACTCTGGCTCCGGCTGTTCAGATCAACAGCATCAATCAAGCTCTTCACGCGATACACATCCCGCCTGCGAACTGGCTGCAAGCTTCACCCGATGATGTGGCGATGTCCTGGCTCTGTGCGCGAAGCTGATCTGACATAGTACGGAAAGAACGGACGGTAGACACCATCACGCGTGCCGCAAGAGCAAGAGCGACAAAGAGTGCAAAAGAAAGACGTCGAAGCGAGCCGCAAAGTGGCGGCGCTACTGCTCAGCCGCATCGCAGTCAGTCGACATCCTGCTGAGATAAAACCTCATAAGACCCGTGAACTCCGCAGTAACGGCTCCCCGGTTCCTTGGTTCAACCTGCTTACGCACATTCAAAAGTCCCTTGATCAGTTCAACGACAATCTGTGAACTGACAAAGGCCTGTTCGGCTGTCATCTTTGGGTGCAGTCTGCGAAGCGCGTCAGCAAACGTGCGCCGCAGCGGTTGCCGGGCAATTGGCGACCGTGGATGCACAAAGTGAGCGCCGAAAAGCTCCAGATACGCGGGTCGCGCCTGCGCAAAGGCAAGCGCCTCTTGAACAAAAAAATCGGCAATGGCACCCTTCTTCAATTTCAACGGAGCCTTGAGGAGCTGCTTCCAGTACTCGTCTGCCTCTTCCGCATAGTGCGCTGCCAGTGCCTGGGCAATCGCCTGCTTATCGGGGAAGTAATCATAGAGGGTGCCTATGGATGCCTGCGCATGTTCAGCAATCGCCGTCATGGTGACTGCATCCAATCCATCTTCACCAATCAGGCATGCCGCGACTTCCAGAAATTTCGCACGACGTAACGTGGCACGCTCCTGTTGAGGTTTCCTGCGCGACAGGTTTGCAGAAGTTGAGGGCACCCTCGTATATTAGGACAGATGACAAGTTGAGGATATCCTCAACTTAAGCCCACAAGGTTTGATGTCAATTTCGAGGTCTGTTGATGCCGCATGATCCGGGAACCACGCTGGAGGCAGACGCGGGCCTCGCACAGCGTCGAGCTGTTCACCCAGACGTGATCCTCGGCATCTGCTGCATGAGCCTGCTGCTGGTCGGCATGGACGTCACCATCGTGAACGTGGCGCTGCCCGCAATCCAGAAAGATCTGCACGCGAGCCTTGCCGGACTCCAATGGATCATGGACGCTTACACGCTCGTCGTCGCGAGTCTGCTCATGCTGTCCGGCGCCATGTCCGATCGCTTCGGACGCCGGCGCGTCTTCCAGATCGGCCTCAGCCTTTTCATCGCAGGATCTTTCCTCTGCAGCATGGCACACACCATCGGCCAGCTGGTGGCCTACCGCGCGGTGCAGGGGCTGGGCGCTTCCATGCTGAATCCCGTCGCCCTGTCGATCGTTGCGAACGTCTTCACGGAGCCGAAGGATCGCGCCCGCGCCGTCGGCATCTGGGGCGCAGTCGGCGGTGTATCGTTCGCGCTTGGCCCCCTGCTTGGCGGGGCACTGACACAAACCGTTGGCTGGCGCTCCATCTTCTGGATCAACCTGCCGCTCGGGATCGTCGCCGTCGTGCTGGCAGCCATGTTCGTCCCTGAATCCAGGGCGGCAAGGACACGTGCCTTTGACCCGGTCGGCCAGCTGCTGGTCTTCGCCGGACTCACCACGCTGACGTACGCCGTCATTGACGGCAGGCATCATGGCTGGTCTTCGCCGCTCATCGTCGGCATCCTCATTGCCTCCGCCGTTTCGCTGGCTGCCTTCCTACTGTATGAACCGCGGCAGAAAGAACCACTCGTCGACCTGCGCTTCTTCCGCAGCGTACCCTTCAGCAGCGCCACGTTGCTCGGCCTGTGCGCCTTCGCGTCGTTCGCAGGCTTCCTGTTCCTGAATGCGCTGTACCTCCAGCGAGGCCGCGGCTATTCCGCCTTTCATACCGGCCTTTGCACATTGCCATTGGCTGCCACGATGATGGTCTGTTCGCCGCTCTCAGGCAGGCTGGTCGCTAATTACGGAACGCGTCCATCGCTGATCGCTTCCGGTGCCGGCTTTATGCTCAGCACGCTTCTGCTCACCAGCCTCACCATCACTACGCCGCTCTTCGTTTTGCTCGCAGCCTACGCACTGTTCGGCATCGGCCTCGGCATGGTCAATCCCGCTATCACCAACAATGCTGTCGCCGGTATGCCGCTGGCGCAGGCAGGAGTAGCCGCGGCCATCGCATCCACCTCGCGGCAGGTAGGAGCCGCCCTGGGCGTAGCCGTCGCAGGAACAGTCGTCAGCGCAGGCCGCGCAAGCGCAAACTTTACAGAGGCTACGCATCCCATCTGGTGGATTATGACCGTCTGCGGATTCATCGTCATGCTGCTTGGCTGGATCGCCAACACAGCCTGGTCGCGCTCCAGCGTGGAGAGAGTGGCATCTCTGCTGGAGTCGCCAGCAAAATAGAAACATGCAGTGAAGGAAGATGGTGCACCCGAGAAGATTCGAACTTCTGACCCTTCGCTTCGGAGGCGAATGCTCTATCCAGCTGAGCTACGGGTGCCCACTGACAGGATACTACGACCCCATGGCCGTCTCCACTGCTGTCTTCTATCTCCGCATCCTGTAACGTCCCGCGGCATCTGAAGAGCTGAGCCCATCATTCTGCTCCCACAAAGGACAAAGATCATGAGTATTCAAGAAGCCGCGCAGCCTGGCGATACCCTCCAATCCGGCGCTACCATGCGTGTCGCACAAGTGCCGAAAGCCGGCGCCCCCTTTGAACTGGTGACGCGACCCATCCTCCGGCCACCTGCGCAGCATGTCCGCATCCGCGTGCAGGCCTGCGGTGTCTGCCATAGCGACTCCATCACCAAGGAAGGCATCTTTCCTATCCAGTATCCCCGCGTTCCGGGCCACGAGATCATCGGCCTGGTGGACGCAATCGGCGACGGAGTGAAGCCCTGGAAAATTGGCCAGCGCGTTGGCCTGGGCTGGTATGGCGGCCATTGCGGCATCTGTGAGCCTTGCCGGCGCGGCGACCTGGTTGCGTGTCAGAATGCCAGCATCCCCGGCATCACCTACGACGGCGGCTATGCCGAATACGTCATCGCTCCCGCCGAAGCACTCGCCCTGGTACCTGAATCACTGGACAGCATCGAATCCGCTCCACTGCTCTGCGCCGGTATCACCACCTTCAACGCCATTCGCAACAGCAACGCCAAGGCCGGCGACCTGGTCGCGATCCTCGGCATTGGTGGCCTCGGGCACCTCGGCGTGCAGTACGCCGCCAAGATGGGCTTTGAAGTGGTTGCCATCGCCCGCGGCGAAGACAAGGCTCCGCTGGCCAAAGAGCTGGGCGCGCATCATTACATCGACAGCTCGAGGGAAGACGTCGGCAAGGCACTCATGGCACTCGGCGGCGCGCGGCTGATCCTTGCAACCGTAACGAATGCCGACGCCATGTCTGCTGCGATCGAAGGCCTTGGCTATGCGGGCGAACTGGTCGTCGTTGGCGTATCGCCAGAGCCGATCAAGGTTTCGCCCGTAGCACTCATCATGCAGCGGCGTTCCGTCCACGGCTGGCCAAGCGGCACCGCTATCGACTCGGAAGACACGTTGAAGTTCAGCGCGCTTCAGGGAGTAAAAGCCAGCATCGAAGAGTATCCACTCGAGAAAGCAGCCGAAGCCTACGACCGCATGATGAGCGGCAAAGCAAGATTCCGCGTAGTCCTGACCGTACGGGCGTAGGTACTGGCCGTACGGGCGTAGGCGCCTTCGGCGGGGATGCTCCCGTTGGTCGCACTCTTGTTTCGTGATTCAGTCAAGCACATCAGGAGCCCGAATCCTTCTTTACGAACGTTCGGGCTTTGATGAAAGCCTTCAACCAGAAAAGAACCATGCGACCAACGGGAGCATAAGCGCAAAGCGCCGTTCGCCGTACGCGCAGTACTTACTGTTTGGCTATGATTTTGCTGGAGATCTTGGCGTAGGTGGCGGCTGGAACGATCTTCTTGGTCTTCAGATCGGTCTTCATCTTGTAGGGCCGTCCCGCGATGATCTTCTTCGAGTAGGCGTCGCCGATGCCTGGCAGCGCAGCAAGCTGATCGGCGGTTGCACTATTGATGTCGACCAGGTCGGCGGAAGGCGCTGCGGACATGGTGGAGGTCGCACTCGCGCCCGTCTTCTTGGGTGCCTGTGCGTCGAGGGTAGGCAGCGCAATGGTGCCAAGGCCAATGAGGCCGGCGCAGACAGCAGGTACCCACTTCTTCATGGAAAAGCGATTCATTTCGTTCATCCTCAACCTGAATTTTCGGCAACGCCGCTCGAGTAGCCGGGCCCGCTCATTGTCGCTACTCTATCCGCGTGTCGTCAATCGACAAATCAGCCTGCATCGCGAGTCGAGGCCTCGTCGCGTTTTCGTTCGAGCTCCGTCATCGCGGACTGGATCAGTTCCTTGGCGCCATTGATCTGGCTGAGGATGATCTGCAGGTCCATCGCCGGCTTGCTCGGATTCCGCGTCGACGTGCAGTACACACCATGCTGGCCTACCAGGATCAGCGCATCCGTAAGCATGTCGAGTGAAACAGCCAGCCGTCCGCGCTCCATGCCCATCATGAATTCGTAGCGCTCAAGCTCGTCTCGTCGCTCGTGCAATGCGGGACTGAGAGGTGTTGCCATGACTGCTCCTGTTCGTAAGTGAAAAGCTAAAAAGAAAAGCGCGGTGTGAGTAGGAACTCAGCACCGCGCTGTGTATTGGGTAGAACGGTTCTAGGAAGCAGTCAGTTCGGCAGCCATCCGCTCCATCGCAAAGGCTTCGATCATATCGCCCTGCTGGATGTCGCTGAAGCCGTTGATGCCGATACCGCACTCCATACCGTTGGTGACCTCGCGGGCATCATCCTTGAAGCGCTTGAGCGATCCGAGCTTGCCCTTGAAGACCTGTTCTCCACCACGAACAACTCGAACTTCCGAATCGCGCTTGATAGAGCCATCGGTGACGCGGCAGCCTGCAATCGTGCCGATCTTCGGGATACGGAAGACTTCCTGCACCAGCGCGCGGCCAAGGAAGTTCTCCTTGTAGACCGGATCGAGCAGTCCCAGCATCGCCTTGCGAATTTCGTCTTGCAGCTCGTAGATGATGGTGTGCAGACGAATCTCCACGCCTTCCTGTTCGGCAACTTCGGCGGATTTGCGGTCCGGCCGCACGTTGAAGCCGATGACGATGGCATTCGATGCAGTTGCAAGCAGGATGTCGCTCTCGGTAATCGCGCCGACGCCGGTGTGAATGACCTTGATGCGCACCTTCTCGGTCGACATCTTCTGCAGCGAATCGGCCAGTACTTCGACCGATCCCGTGACGTCTCCCTTGAGGATGAGCGGCAGTTCCTTGACGCCTGCCTGCTTGATCTGTTCTGCCAGTCCTTCAAGCGAGACGCGCGAGCTCTTGGCAAGCTGCGACTCACGCTGCTTCATCGCGCGGAAGGTCGAGATAGTCTTCGCCTTGTCGCGATCCGAAACGACCAGGAAGGTGTCGCCGGCATCCGGCATCCCTTCAAGACCTAGAATCTCAACCGGAGTCGACGGACCCGCTTCTTCAATCGGCCGCCCGCGATCGTCGAACATGGCGCGAACCTTGCCAAAGGTGTTGCCGACGATGAAGCTGTCACTGGCCTTCAGTGTTCCATTCTGTACGAGAACCGAGGCAACAACGCCACGACCCCTATCAAGCTTCGCTTCAATAACTGTTGCCACTGCCGAGCGTTCCGGCGATGCCTTCAGGTCAGCGATGTCCGCGGTGAGGCAGATCATCTCGAGCAGCAGGTCCAGGTTGGTACGCTTCTTCGCCGACACATCCACGAAGACCGTCGAGCCACCCCATGATTCCGGTACCAGTCCGCGATCGCCAAGCTGTTGCTTCACGCGGTCGGGCTGCGCATCCGGCTTGTCGATCTTGTTAACCGCAACAATGATCGGTACATTTGCCGCCTTCGCATGATCGATAGCTTCAATAGTCTGCGGCATCACTCCATCGTCTGCTGCAACAACGATGACGACGATATCCGTGACCTTGGCGCCGCGAGCACGCATGCGGGTAAATGCTTCGTGACCAGGCGTATCCAGGAAGACGATCTCGCGCCCGAATGCAGGCGAATCCGGCTTGTTGATCCGCACCTTGTACGCGCCGATATGCTGTGTAATGCCGCCTGCTTCGCCGGCCGCTACTTCTGTTTCGCGGATCGCGTCCAGCAATGACGTCTTACCGTGATCGACGTGACCCATGACGGTGACGACAGGCGAACGCGAGACTTCGATCTCACCGGTGTTATCAGCAGCCATGAAGGTCTCGAGTGCCTCGTTGGCCATCTCGTCTTCAAAGCTGATGACGTTGGTGTCAGCACCAAATTGCCGCGCGACATCCTTCACCAGTTCTGCATCGAGCGACTGGTTGACCGTAACGAATACGCCACGCATCAGCAGCGAAGCGATCAGGTCCTTGCCGCGTACTTCCAGTTTCTCCGCGAGGTCCTTGACGCTGATGCCTTCAGTGATCGTGATGGTGCGCGTGATCGGCAGCGGCTCCATGGAGATCTGCGACCCGCCGAAACGTGGCGGCGGCGCAAATCCCTTCATCGGGCCTTCTTTGGTCTTCGGATACTGCTGCCGCCCACGACCGCGTGGCGGACCACTCGGACGCTGCGGACGCGGTGCTTCCCCTGCCGGCAGCAGACCACCGGCACCCGGAGGACCACCCATACCGGGACGTGGACCGCCAAAGCCTGGACGACCACCCATGCCCGGTCGCGGCGCACCAAAAGCTGGTCGCGAACCCGGAGGTCCGGTTGGAGCCGAGCGCGTCGGATGCATTGGACGGCGGCCGGGAGCTCCAGCCGCTCCGGCAGGATTGTAGCCGCCGGGCGCGCCTGGACGAGGTCCATAGCCGGGACCGCCACCAGGACCGGAAGGACGCGGACCGCGATCAAAGATGGGCCGTCCACGCTGCAGACCGGGACCGCCCGGCCCACCAGGACCGGATGGACGTGGCTGCGAGCCGGGATAGGACGATTGCGGATAATTGGCCGAGGGCGGCGGCGTAGCTGGGCGCGGTGGTGGTGGCGGCGCCGTGTAAACAGGACGCGGCCCAGTCTGCGGCATAATGACGCGACGTGCCGGCGGCGCGGTAGATACAGGTTGCTCAGGCGCAGCAGTGCTTGCTGCAGAAGTGACTTCCGCAGCCGCCGAAACCGATATCGGCGCAGGCGCAGGCGTTGTCTCTGCCACAGCAGGAGCAGGAGGGGCGACACGCGGAGGTACTGCCGCTATCCCCTGAGAAGGAGAAGGAGTAGCAGGTGTTGGCGCTGCTGTGACCGGCGGCTTCCCGACTACGACGCCTGAAGGCGGCTTGGTCGCAATCGCCGGTGGAGGCGTGGGAGCGATAATGTTTGGACCCTGTCTCGGCAGCGGCACGATGCGTCGCGGGGCAGGAGCAGCCACAACCTGCGTGGGCGATGGCCGCGGGGAGGCGGTCTGCTGGGGTGCCTGAGGCTGCACGGCAGTTGGCGGACGCACCGCAGCAGGCGCACTGCTGGCGACAGGTTGCTGCGCGGGAGCAGCCGCAACCGCCGCGGGAGCCGGTGTGGCAACGACTACGGGCGGACGATTGGCAGGCGGAGCAGCAACTACGGACCGGGCAGGCGGAGCCGCGCTGACTGCCGGTGGGGCAGATACAGGAGGCGCTGGGCGGCGCGCATTTTGCGCATCACGCTCGGCCTGCTCCTTGCGCTCCTGGATCGCCCTCAGGACGTCGCCGGGCTTCTTCACCTGCGATAGATCGATCTTCGGCTGGCCACCATTGCCATTGTCATGCCGGGCCGCAGACGAGCTACCGCGGCTGCCGCGCTGCATGTGCGCGCGCACGCGTTCCGCCTCATCCGCTTCGAGCGAGCTGGAGTGGGTCTTCTTCTCTTTCACGCCCACGTCATCGAGGACGTCGAGAATCGCCCGGCTCTTTACCTCAAGCTCACGCGCTAAATCATTGATTCGAACTTTACTCATTCGCCCCTTTTATGGCGACTACCCGACACCGACACTCAGCTTTGCATAGCAACCTCAAAGGTCAGCAGGATCGTACGCTCTTCACTTACTATTATGGCCCGAAAATGCGGGAAACGGGATGGGGTTCCTTTTAGAAGGAGCCCCGGCCACGTTCCTTTGCTCTATGACGCGCGGCCAAATCAAGCCGCCGCTACTAGAATCTGCAGGAAAGCTGCCTTTCAGGCACAGCCACTTTCCTGCCTTTACTGATCTTCCAGCAGAAGACAGCGCCTAAACGCCGTCTTCTTCCGTCTGCTTCGGATCGTTCTCGTCCGGCGATACCTTGTCAGACAATTCGCCATCTACCAGGCTCGATTTGGGACGATGCCGAATCAATGCCTCACTGGTATCGTCACGGCCCGGCTCGGCTACGTCAACGCCAAAATAACCGACATCCTCACCGGATTCCGTTAATTTCTCCATCCGCTCGGCCGAGATGTCATCGACGATAGTACCCGATCCATCACGCGTATCCGGCACCACGTCCCCGTCATCGCCGCTGCCCTCAGCCGCGCCTTCGCCAAGATTCAGGCGAAGAGCTGCTTCTTCCTCTTCAGCAGAATCGCGCGCAATCGTGGACGCAGCTTCCAGTTCCGGATCGTCACCCAGGGCATCGCGCTCTTCTTCGGTAAGTACGCCGGCACTATCGCCATCGTCCAGACCATCCACCGTCTTCGGCCGCAGGACCTGCGCGGCTGCGTGTCCCGGCTCATCGCCGAATGCGATCTGTACATCGCCGGTCTGCTGCTCGAGCGATGTCCCCTCCGCCCCCAGGTCTTCTAAGCTTTCGTCCACACCGGTATAGTTTTCTCCAGCTGCTTTCTTCGCCATGTCACCCTCTCCTGGTGGGTGAGATGCAGCTCCGGCATGCTCTTCTCCCGCCTCATACTGGCCGAAGTAGTGGCGAACCGCGGTGCCGATTTTCTCGAGGGTCTTGTCGCCGATCCCCGGGATTTCCTCCAGCTGCTCAGGCGTCATATCTGCCAGCGCCTCGACTGTCGTGATGCCGGCTGTCACCAGCTTCTGAATGATCTGCTCGCCCAGCTCGGTAACCTGCTCGATCGGAGTCGACGGCCCGCCGCTCATCGCGCCCATCTGGTTTTCGACTTCCTGGCGCTTCTCTTCCTCGCTCTTGATGTCGATCTTCCAGCCCAGCAGCTTGGCCGCAAGACGGACATTCTGGCCCTTCTTGCCGATCGCCAGCGACAACTGCGAGTCGTCAACAATCACCTCAATCTGCTTGTCGGAAAGATCCGTGATGCTGACCCGGCTGACTTTCGCCGGCTGCAGAGCCTTCTCGGCAAACGTTGTGATCTCGTCCGAATATTCGATGATGTCAATCTTCTCGCCGCGCAGCTCACGAATAATCGATTGCACGCGCATACCCTTCATGCCAACACAGGCGCCTACCGGATCGACGTCCTTATCCCGCGACTGCACCGCAATCTTGGTGCGCTCGCCTGCCTCGCGAGCAATGGCGCGGATCGAAACTGTGCCGTCGTATATCTCCGGCACCTCGCTCTGGAAGAGAGTCGAAACCAGCTCAGGCACAGCTCGCGAAACAATCACCTGCGGCCCCTTTGCCGCCCGGTCCACGCGCAACAGCACCACGCGGATGCGCTCACCGACAGCAAACTGCTCCAGCCGCGATTGCTCGCGACGCGGCATGCGGGCTTCGGTCTTGCCGATGTCGAAGATCACATCCTGCAGCTCGACCCGCTTGACGACAGCATTGATAATCTCACCGACGCGGTGATTGTATTCAAGAAACACCGTGTCGCGTTCCGCCTCGCGCACCTTCTGGAAGATGACCTGCTTGGCCATTTGCGCAGCAATGCGGCCCAGCACGTCCGTCGGCTTGTAGTAGCGGATCTCGCCGCCGGCTTCGACCTCGGGCGCCAGCGCTCGTGCTTCATCAAGACCAATCTGGTTCAGCGGATCTTCAATCTCCTGGTCAGCATCCACGACCGTCTTGTAGACGTAGGCGCGGATCTCGCCGCTTTCCTTATCCAGCTCGGCCCGCATGTTTTCCTGCGTCTTGTAGTACTTGCGCGTCGCAAGGGCAATCGCGTCTTCGACAGCGCCTACGACGATGCCGGGGTCAATGCCCTTTTCGCGGCTCAATGCTTCAATGTTCTGGTACAAAAGACTCGCCATATCAGTTTTTCCTTCTTCGCTTCAGTTCCGGTGCTTCCGTTCTTACCTGTTGTTGTCCGCACTCCAACAATCTTGCAATGCCGACGCTCAGAACTCCGGCACCAGGTTCGCCTTCTCTACATTTCCAAATTCGATCTCTACCGTGGAGACTGCCGCCGTCTTCTGCGCTTTGCCGGACTTGCCTCTTGCGCCCTTCTGTTTCACGGCCGCCAAGTCCAGCACCAGCTTGCCGTCATTCAGTTGCACGATCCTGCCCTTCCAGTGGCGGTTACCCGCAACCGGCGTAAACGTCTGCAGCTTGACCAGGCTGCCTGCGAAACGCTCGTACTCAGACGCGTGCGTGAGCTTGCGGTCCAGTCCCGGCGACGACACTTCCAGCGTGTACTCCGAGCCCGGTACGAGGTCTTCCACATCCAGGAGCATGCCGAAATCTCGGGAAAACTGCTCGCAATCTTCGTGCGTCACGCCAGACAGATGTTCAATCGACAGCGTACCTTCAAGCACCGCCGCCGGCACCAGCCCTTCATCACTGCCTTCGCCGCCGATCTCCTCACCATCTTCCTCAATCAGGACAGCGTCGCTTTCACTCGCCTCGGTGGTATGACCAAGAAGCCTTTCGGCTTCATCCGAACCGCGCTTCTTCGAGGCACCCGCTGCCATGGCTTCCTGTGCTGCCCTGGCGGCGTCCGCCAGCTTCGCTCGACCTTCCGCATTCTTCTCGAGAAAAACCCGCAAAGCGCGAAATTTGCCGCCTCCGGCGAAGTCGACATCGACCACGTCCAGGCCATGCGAAGCTGCCACCCGCTGTGCTGCTGCCCGTAATTGAGCCAGATCCACTGCCATGGAACAAAATGCCCCTCAACCCGTCCTAAGCGAATACCTTTAGAACTTTGCCGCAAATAAAAAGTGGGCTTTCGCCCACTCGTCTCTCCTGGCCGCGTCTGCTGGATGCAAGGCAAACGAAGCCGGAACAAACTCGCTATACTTTCTAAGATACGCCTCGGTTGATCGAAATTCAATTGGACTGCCGCCGCCCAACGTCCCTTCGGCCAGGCTGACCAAAGTGGTACAGCTGCAAACAGTTCACAAAGCCAGTCGATCAATCTCTGAACGTTCGGTCACAGCACCGGCTGAGGGCTCCACGCCATCTCTCTTCGGTTGCGGCCCTTCATCTTGGCACGGTAGAGGGCACTGTCCGCCGCTCGAAGCAGGTCACTGGGATCCGAGTGGACGTCTGGAATACCGGTCGCGCAACCGACGCTGACCGTCACAATGCCGTGCGGACTGGTGGAGTGCGGAATACAGCAGGCCGCTACGACACTTCTTACCAGCTCTGACATCATTTCCGCGCTCTCTTCCGGCGTATTCGGAAGCACCGCGACAAACTCCTCGCCGCCGTAGCGGCCAAGCATATCAAGCGGCCGGCGCAGAGTTGCCTCAATCTCCCGTGCCAGGCGACGCAGGCATTCGTCTCCTTCCAGGTGGCCGTAGGAGTCGTTGTAAGCCTTGAAATGGTCCACATCGATCACCAGCAGGGTTAACGGCGTCAGGTCGCGGCGGCCGCTCTGCCACTCGCGATGAAGCACCTGGTCCAGAAGGCGGCGGTTCGCGATGCCGGTCAGCCCGTCCACCAGGGCAAGCTGCTCCACCTGTTCATAGGCCTGCAGCATCCGGTCCTCCGCCGCTTTACGCTCTGAAACGTCACGCAGCACACAGACAAACCCGGAAGGCTCTCCCGACTCTTCATCGCGCAGCAGGCGCGCCGTCGCTTCCAGCCAGACGTAGCTGCCATCCTTCTTCAGGCTTTGGTACGTGAACGGACGCGGCTCCCGGCCTTCCAGCAGATCATCGAGAGTGGCGCGCAGACCGGGGAGATGTTCCGGCCGGGCCAGTTCGCCAAAGTGCTTGCCCAGGACGTCTTGCTCGGTCCAGCCCAGGAGCTCGGTCAGCGCTGGAGAGATGTACTGCGGGACACGCTGAAGATCCGCAAGCAGGATAATGTCGCGCGATGCCTCGGCCATCGAACGGAAGCGGGACTCGCTCGCCTCCAGGCGGAACCGAATCCGCCGGTTTGCAGACATCGCGACCTCCGTCGCATACAAGGCAAACATCGACATTGCTATGAACCATTGAAAGATCAAAATCCTTGCCGCCAGTGAGCCGTGTCTCGCACTGCTCAAGGGACCGTGTCCGTCTGCTGTCAGGTATCCCCCAATGAATGTGACGGCAAGCAGCCCGAGAGCCGAGCCGGTAAAGCCGAGGCGCACTCCCAGCAGCAGCAGCACCATCAGCACTAGCCACAGCATCGGGTAGGTCGTGACAAGAAAAATGGCCAGGGTAGTGATCGACAGCAGTCCGAAAAGACTGGTCACCTCCAGCCGGGAGCGAAGCGAGAATGGCTTGCCCTGCTGGTAGGAGAGATACAGGGGCAGCACTGTCGCAATCCCGAGGACGTCAGCAGCGAACCACACACGCATTGAGGCAGCAAACGGCGCACCCTCCACACTCACCAGGAAGCAGGCCGCCATCAGCGAGGCTGCTGCTGGTGCGAGCAGGACCCCGTACAACAGAAAACTGCGAAGTTGCCGCGCTTCCGTCAGGTCCGCCTCCGGCGCCATGGTCGGATACATCAGCAATGCGCCGACCAGCACCTCCACCAGGTTGCAGACACTGAAAACCGCAGAGCTGCGAAGTGAATCCTTCTGCAACAGGTTAAGAGCAAGATCGATGCCGTAGCCAAGCGCCAGAAAGGATGGCCACTGCCGCTTCGGGGAGCGCAGCAACACACCCATCAACAACGCGTTCGCCAGCCATATCAGCGAAACGCCGCTCAGCCTGTAGCTTTGGTCGTTTAGCAGGGTGCCGGCGATCGACAGGATGATCAGTCCGCAGCCAACCCGCAGCAGGCGCCCGGTGGGCGGCAGGCGAGACACTGCAGGCTGCTCGCACAGATAGGTCATTGCTCCATTACTCTCCGGGTCTTCCATAACAGCAGCAGGTATTGCAAACAGACCGGCAATCCTCTCGACTCAGACCCTCAGGGCAGCGCCCGGAAGATTCCGCGCTGCCTCGGTTATCGGCTGCGGTGCGGGTTCCGTTTAGCAATGGCGCCGCGCTGATCGGTTACCAGCGGCCGCGGCCGGGACGCTTATTCATCGAAAACCATCGGGCCGCCGCAATGCTGTTTGCCCTGTCGAGCCGCCCACCCTACAATCAACAACAACCTGGACACATCCAAGCGCGCGAACCGGCAAGCCTGAACCAGCTGTGAATCGCACAGCCTTTGCCGTCATCTACCACTAAAGAGAGACATGATCGAATTCCCAGTTCCGGAAGCCCTTACTTTTGACGACGTACTCCTGGTCCCTGCTTACAGCGACGTTGTGCCCACGCAGGTCAGCACCCAGACTCAGCTCACGCCCCGCATCCAGCTCACCACGCCGCTCCTGTCCGCTGCCATGGACACCGTGACGGAATCGCGTCTCGCCATCGCCATGGCGCAGCAGGGCGGCCTTGGCATCATTCACCGCAATCTCACCATCGAGCAGCAGGCGGGCGAAGTCGACAAAGTAAAGCGTTCGGAAAGCGGCATGATCGTCGACCCGGTCACCATAGGGCCCGAACAGCTCATCTCCGACGCTCTCGAAGTCATGCGCCGCTACAAAATCTCCGGCGTCCCCGTCACCCAGGGCAAGCGTCTGGTAGGCATCCTGACCAACCGCGACCTGCGCTTCGAAACGCGCACTGACATTCCCGTCGGCGATGTCATGACGAAGAAAGACCTGATCACCGTTCCGGTCGGCACCACGCTCGAAGAGGCAGAACAGATCCTGCATCAGCATCGCGTGGAAAAACTTCTCGTCGTCAATGGCGACTATGAACTCAAGGGCCTCATCACCGTCAAGGACATTCAGAAGAAGCTCAAATACCCCAGCGCCGCCAAGGACTCGCAGGGCCGCCTCCGCGTTGGCGCGGCCATCGGCGCCACCGGCGACTATCTCGAGCGTGCCGGCGAGCTCATCCGCGCGCGCACGGACATTCTGTCCATCGACTCCGCCCACGGGCACTCCGCGCGCGTCCTCCAGGCCGTTCGCGATGTAAAAGCAAGGTTCCCGGACACCGACCTGATCGCCGGCAATGTCGCCACCTACGAAGGCGCCATCGCCCTCATGGACGCCGGTGCAGACGCCGTCAAAGTCGGCATCGGCCCCGGCTCCATCTGCACCACCCGCATGGTCACCGGCGCCGGCATGCCGCAGATCACAGCGATCAGCGCCTGTTACAAAGCCGGCATCGAGCGCGGCGTGCCCATCATCGCCGATGGTGGCATCAAGTATTCCGGCGATGTCACCAAGGCCATCGCCGCCGGTGCGAGCGCCGTCATGATCGGCTCGCTCTTCGCCGGCGTCGACGAAAGCCCCGGCGAAACCATCCTTTACCAGGGCCGCTCGTTCAAGGCATACCGCGGTATGGGTTCACTCTCCGCCATGGCCCAGGGATCCGGCGAGCGCTACTTCCAGGGTAAAGACGACTTCACGGACGACGCCGGCCGCATGGAAGGCGTAGTCGCCCGCGAGCGCCAGGGCAACAATCGCCTCGCCAAATTTGTGCCGGAAGGCATCGAAGGCCGCGTTCCCCACCGCGGACCACTGGAGTCCATGGTCTACCAGCTGGTCGGCGGCCTGCGCTCCGGCATGGGCTATCTCGGCTGCGGCACCATCCCGGAATTGCAACAGAACGCCCGCTTCGTCCGCATCTCCAACGCCGGCCTGCGCGAAAGCCACGTTCACGACGTCATCATCACTCGCGAAGCCCCCAACTACCATGTCGAATAGCACCTGCGGTGCGGGCCACCACGCTACGCGTTTATGCTCCCGTTGGTCGCACTTCTCTTCCTTAGCTCGAACGCTTCACGGTAAACAAACATCGTCGGGCTGTCGCGCATGTCGTTGAGTCCGCCCCGCACACGGCGTCGAAAACCTCGGCCCCTCCGCATCTTCCTCGCATGGCTGCCGGCGCTCATCGGCGTCTGCGTCATCATGCTCGAATCAACACCAAGCTTCGGCGCGAACAACACCAGCGGCCCTCTGCGCATGCTGTGGCAGTCACTCTTCGGCACCGTGTCCGACGTTCGCTGGGAGACCGTGCACCACATCATCCGCAAAACCGGCCACTTCGCCGGCTACGGCACCCTCAGCCTGTTGTTCTATCGCGCCTGGTACCGCACGTCGGAGATCATCCGTCGCCGAAGCTACCGCATCGAAAACGTCATCTACGCGCTGGCCTGCACGCTCGCCGTCGCTTCCGCCGACGAGTATCATCAGCACTTCCTGCCCAACCGCACCGGGACGCCGCAGGATGTCATGCTGGACCTGGTCGGAGCCTGCTCGCTGCAATTCCTGTTCTGGCTGATCATGCTGGCCGTCGGTATCTCCCGCAACCAGCCGGGCGGCGAGATCGTCTGATTGCACAGAGCTTCGCCGCTTCACGACTATCGGCGGCCTCAGGCGCAACATCGGTCCCCGGAGCGGGTTTCCATGAGTGCCCGGGAATTGTTCCGCGAGGAGTCCCATGTTTCCGAAATTCAAACATCTTTCCGCAACTGCCGCCTTGGCAGCCTGCCTGCTTACCGCCTCCCTACCCCTCGCGAGCAATGCCCAGACTTCCGCTTACCCGCCGCCGGACACTGCTGCACCCGCGCAGGATCAGGGCCAGTACAACCAGGGTGGCCCGGCCTATCCCAGCCAGGATCCGCCGTCACAGAACTACCCGGCACCCAGCGGCCCGGCCCAGAATTACCCCCCGCCGGCCTATCAAGCTCCGGCCTATCCGCCTCCTCCGCAGGGGCAGGACACTCTGTCCTGGATCCCGCAGGGGATGAACATACTCGCCCAGCAAGCGTCCTGGCACACCGACTTCACCTTTGACCGCTCCATGCTCGCCCTCGCCGGTAACCTGTACGGCCTCGATGAGCCGACCCGGCAGTCCCTTGGCCGCCTCAACGGCATCTCTGTGCATTCCTACCGTTTCCGCGGTCCCGGCGCCTACAACCCTGCTGAACTCGACGCCGTGCGCGCCCAGTACAACGCGCTCGGGTGGAAGCATGTTGTCACTGCTCACACGCATACCGACGGCGCTGGTTACGCCAAAGGCCAGACCGATCTCTGGATCGCGACCAGGGGCATCAACGTCGCCGGCTGCGCGATCCTGCTGGCTGGCCCCTCGAACCTGAACCTCATCGCAGTCTCCGGCGACCTGAGCACCATGGACCTTCTGCATCTGCGCGGACATTTCGGCATCCCGCAGTTCAGCGACAATGCCCTGCCGCCGATGCACTGATTCACGACACCAAGGTTTCCCGCAGGGATGACCGACAGATCGTTTTAGACGCCGGAAGTGCTGCCGCGTCTAACGGAGATGCGTCACAATCAGCAGAGCACCCTGTCCATTTGAGGATCTGAAATCATTCCACCATTCACCAAGGCCCGTCTGGCGCTGTTCTTACTCCTGCTGTGCTGCACAACCAGTGCCCTGGCCCAGATCAGCCTTGCCTCGCTCACCGCAAACAACACATCTGCCTGCCCTGCCGGCGGTAAATTGCCGCCGCATTGTCGCAAACCATTCACCGGCCAGAACGACACACGACCTCAGGTAGCAACTCCTGTCTTCGACCGGCCAGCCGGCAACGTCTCAACCGAAGATCTCCACACCTATCTCGGCCATGGCGAAGCCACAAAAATCTTCGCCAACATCATGCTCGGCTTCTGCACCGACACTGACTCGGATCACTGTCACAACAACGTCGTGACCGGCTACAACTCCAACGACCGGAAAACCGTCGCTGCCCAGGTAGAAGACATCAAACGCCGCCACATCGATGGAGCCATCCTTACCTGGGAAGGCGCCGGCACCTCCGAGGATTCCGCCGCGCTCAAGCTCCAGGGCTACGTTGGCTCGAAGTACTGCAGCGGTCCCCAGGCCTGCTCGCCCATGTACCTCATCATGTACGACGGTCCTGCCACCGGCTACACGGTCACGCCCACCGGCATCCCCGGCACCTCCGGCGCCAGTTGTTCCGGCAGATCGGGCGGCGACTACGAAAACTGCGTCATCGCTCACATGCGGAACGACCTGTGTTACCTGAACGGCTTTCACTTTGGCAATGATGCCTATCAGAAGATCAACGGGCGACCTGTCCTCCAGATCTTTCCGGAAGATGCCATCATCCCGGAATCCGGATCAGCCCCGTCCTGGACTGACGTCTGGGTCCATCTCGAAGAATGGAACAGCGACCTGCCAAAGAACTGTGCGAAGCCGCCGTACAACGCCAACAACGGCGTACCCATGATCATCTTCGAGAACGCTGCCGGTTTCACGCGCAAGGCGTCCTCCGGCGCATACTACTGGCTCAAACCCGAAGGCACTGATCCAGTGCGCGATCAGTCGGTGCAGAACATCGGACCCGCAACCACCAGCGGCACCCTGGCCCACTTCTATCAAACCGCATCCAGCCACCCGAACACCCTGCTGTGGGGCCTCGCCTACAAGGGCTTCAACAGCGTCCAGTCCAACTGGGGCGCCAATCGCATCATGGACCAGCAATGCGGCCAGCTCTGGATCAAGTCGCTCGCCGAGAGCGCCTCGTTCAACGGCGGAAGCGGTTTACCGTATCTCCAGATCGCTACCTGGAACGACTACAACGAAGGCACCGAGATCGAGAGCGGCATCGACAACTGCTACACCGTCAGCGCGAAAGTCGATGGCAGCAATCTCGCATGGTCGCTTGAGACAGCCAATCCGTCAGCTGCCAGCCTCACTACCGTCTCTCACATCGAGATCTACGACTCCCGCAACGGCCGCGATGTGACTCTTCTCGCCAACATACCAGCGGCCCCCAACGGCACGATGGCACTTGATAAGCTGTCTGCCGGACCGCACACGTTCATCGTCCGCATGGTAGGAAAGAACAGCATCCTCAACCGCATCTCCGCGCCAGTCCAGTACGCCCGCCACTGAGCCGGGTGCCCCATCCTCGCGCAGCTAGGATAGGCCTTCGCACTATGCGCGAACCTCTTTTAAACAGTCCGGCTATCTAAGGCCGCACACGTCTGTGGCCCCCGCCTGATCAAGTCCAGTAAAGAATGCGAGCAGTTGGCAGCAGCGCAGCAATCGTCTTCTCAAAATAGTCGCGCATTTCGCCCATCGCATCTTTCGGATACACATACTTAAAGCCGCCGAACTTGGTCCGCTTCTCGCTCCGCGCATCCTCTCGCAGATCCAGCGTCGTCTTCGGGTACCAGCCGAGCAGCACTTCCTTCGATCCCGGCGTGAAACGATGCGTAATCAGTTCCGCTGTCAAATCCAGCCCGTCGACGTCGCGCACAGCATCAGCGACAGATTGCAGCAGCGTCGAGTACTGCTGCTGCCACTCAGGCACCGGCATGATGGGCGCAATCGTCAGCCCAATCGGATAACCTGCCATGGCGACACGCCGCAATGCCTGCAACCGCTGCGCCACACTCGCCGTGCCGCCCTCAAAGTCGCGCGCAATACTCGCCGCATTCACCGAAAAGCGGATGCGCGTCCGTCCATGGTGCTGCAAAGGCAGCAGGTGCGAGATCGCATCGAATTTGGTCGTCCACCGCAACTGCACCGGCGCATCCCATTCTCCGAAGAAGCGGATCGACGCCTCCAGCGCCCCCGTCAAATGCTCAATCCCCAGCGGATCCGTATAACAGGAAGCCTCAAATGTCGTACCCTCCTGCGCGCGACTGCGGGAGCGCGATGTCACCTTCCCGCGGCCCGCGTAACTGCGCAGCCCCTCCAATATCTCAGGCACATTTGCATACGCGCGGGTTACCGGTGGTCCACTCAGCGACCCTGCAAGATAGCAATACTGGCAATGCGCCGGGCACCCTTGCGCAAGATGAAACTGCCAGTCCGCCGAAGGCGGAATCGGCTGCAGTTTGCGTTGACCCGGCGGCGAAACCACGATCGCAAAAGTCGTCTTGGCCAGCGCATACCGCTTCTGTTCCGTATCCGCCGTGAGCGTTGGCAGACGATTTGCACCCAGCCGCGTGACCTCCGCACCGTGAGCCGAAGCCCGCTCCAGCATGGTGCGCCCATAGGGCAGCGCATACGCATCCGGCGTAATAAACACCCGACGCGGCTTCCACAACTTGCCTTGATGCGCGAACTCAGGTGCGAGCGGTGGGGCAGGCTCACCTCGCGGCGGAGTGGACAGCGAAAGATGCGGAGCCGGGGGCGCGTCAGCAGAAACAGGCATTCCGGATTAGAGCGGATGCATCAGCGTCGGGATGCGTACGTCTGGCGAGACTCGTCCATCCCGTCACCAACCAGCCAGATTATTTCCGCTTCCAGCGAACGCCCTCTTTGCTGTCCTCGAGCGTGATCCCCATCTCGGCAAGCTGCTTCCGAATTTCATCGCCCCGCGCAAAGTTCCGCGTCCGCCGCGCCTGGTTCCGCTCCTCAACCAGGGCATCGATCTGCGCATCCGTCAGCGCCAGGCTCGCCCGCAACTCCGGCGTCGCGTCTTCAAGGCGGCCTTCCTCCTCGGCCCACTTCAACGCCGCACGCGTAATCGAGTCGTCGCGGTTGACTAGCACCGCAAAGATGCCATCAAAGCGGTCCAGCGCTGCCAGGATTCCCGGCACATCCTCCCGATGCAGAGTGCCACTATCTGCCGCAGCATTGCCTACCCGCACCAGGTCAAAAATCGCCGCGCGCGCTTCGGCTGTATTCAGATCATCCGCAAGCGCCGCCGTAAACGCCTCTGCCGAAGCACTCGCCTGTCTCTGCAACTCGCCATTCACGCCCGCAGGCCACTTACCGGCAGCCTGCCCATCCACAACGCGCTTGTGAAATGTGCGCAATCGCTCTACCGCCGAAGTCGACTCGATCAGTCCCTCAAACGTGAAGTTCAACTGGTGGCGATACGGCACTGACAACAACAGGAATCGAATAGCCGAAGCCTTGTACCCCTTCAGCAGCAGGTCGCGCAACGTGTAGAAGTTGCCTTCGGACTTCGACATCTTCCGGCCTTCCACCAGCAGGAAGCGCACATGCATCCAGTGCCGCGCAAACACCTCACCGGTAGCCGATTCGGACTGCGCAATCTCATTCTCATGGTGCGGGAACATCAGGTCTTCGCCGCCGGCATGCAGGCTGAAATTCATGCCCAGGTACTTCATCGCCATGGCCGAACATTCAATATGCCAGCCGGGTCGGCCGCAGCCGATCGGCGTGTCCCACTGGTGCTCATGCGGCCTGGCCGACTTCCACAACGCAAAGTCACGCGCTGCATCCTTGTCGTAGTCATCGACATCGACGCGGGCGCCGTCCTGGATGCCGCCAAAATCCTTCTTCGATAGCTTTCCATACTCCAGATCGCCGGCAATCCGGAAATACCACGACCCATCTTCGGTCTTGTAGGCGAAACCTTTCGCAGCCAGCTGCTCGATCAGTGCCGTCATCTCCGGAATATTTTCCGTGGCCCTCGCAATGACCTCTGGCCGCTCACAGCCGAGCGCATCCATATCTTCGAAAAACGCCTTCTCGTACTTGGGTGTGTACTCCCCGATCGAAACCCCGGCCGCCATCGCATTGCGGATGATCTTGTCGTCCACGTCAGTGATGTTCATGACATGGCGGACGGCCACCCCCTGCTGCTTCAGGAAACGACGAAGTAGGTCCACATGAAGGAAAGTGCGAAAGTTGCCAATATGCCCGTAGTCGTAAACAGTGGGGCCACACGCATACATCCCGAACGTTGAGCCGGCTGGAATGGAAGGTTCTGGAACAAGCTGTTCCACCTGGCCTGAAAGGGTATTAAAGAGTCGAAGGTTCATGAGGAAGCGAGGATGTACAGGCCAAGCAGACGGGGCCAACACCGTATTCTCTCACGCTGACCGGCCTCTTCTTCAGCAGGCCCGGCAGCAGGCTCATGGATCGAAGCTGCCTGGATCAAATTCCAATTACTCGGCAAAGCAGCCCCGGCGCTCAGATTGCTTCTAACACTTCAGCGAAACACAAGGAGACACACAGATGCGGACTCTCGTCTGGACCCTGGCCACAGCTGGCACTGCCTATGTAGCCTGGCTGATTTTCAGAAAAAGCGGCGACACCCCTATGCAGGCCGGAAAGCGTCTCGGCAAAGCAGCTCTCTCACCCGCGCCTGTTGTGGAACTGGCAAGCGAACTGCAACACGCCTGGGCAGATCACCACACCACGGCCTGACACCTGCAAACAGCCGGCGCTTGCTTTCTGAGCAACGCCGGCAGTTCCTAGGCCTTAATCAGACAGCATCTCTCAACAGCTCCTGCTGCGCGACAATCAGCTTCGCAATGCCCGCCTCGGCATAATCCATCATCGCCAACAAGGCACTTCTCGGAAATGACTCTTTTTCCGCCGTAGCCTGCACTTCCACCAGCCCGCCGGCTTCATTCATAACTACGTTCATGTCTACATCCGCCTGCGAGTCTTCTTCGTAAGCCAGGTCAAGCAGCACCTGTCCCTCCAGGATCCCGACCGATGTCGCTGCTACCAGCTGCTTCAAAGGAGAGCTCTTCAGCGCGCCGGCCTTCGTCATCCGGTTCAGCGCAAGCGCCAGTGCTGCACAGGCTCCCGTGATCGCCGCCGTGCGCGTTCCGCCGTCCGCCTGCAGCACATCGCAGTCCAGCACCACGGTCCGCTCGCCAAGTGCCTGCATGTCGATCACCGAACGCAACGACCGCCCGATCAGCCGTTGGATCTCGTGCGTTCGACCGCCAATCTTGCCTCGCTCGCTCTCACGCGGAGAACGCGTCAACGTCGCCCTCGGCAGCATCCCGTACTCCGCCGTCACCCACCCGCGGCCACTGTTACGAAGCCATCCAGGAACGCCCTGTTCAATCGTGGCATTGCACAGAACACGCGTATGGCCGACCTCAATCAGCACAGAGCCCTCAGCCACCCGCACAAAATCCCTCGTCATCTTCACCGGTCGCATGGCATCGGGCGCACGATTGTCCGGTCGGAAAGAAGAAAGGCTGGAGCCGGCAGAAGTCACTTCAGTCAAATGCATGACTTTCAGTCTAGATGATGCGCGCGCGCTTCAACCCTGTGGGCAAGGGAATCGTCACGGACGATTCAATTTCAGAACTCCATCCAAATTGGGAAAGGCTATCTCGTCTCTCGAAAGTCATTTGTTCTGAAAGCGATACGCTGAAACCTGACCGGCTCCCCGTTCCTTTCCGGGAACACGCCAGTCGCCTTCTACTTTTCTGTTAGACCTACAACCTCCATAAAATGAATGGTTTAGAGCCGTCCATCCATTTGGCCAGCAACGTGTACTTAGGAAGCCCAAGAAGCCGCGGCCTTTTCGCCGCGACAAGTCCAGAGATCGAACAAGGGGCGTCCCATGCGACACAAACCTGCCACTACAATCCTTCCCTCCAGTCTGCTTGAAAACTCCTTCCTCCAGAGCGTCCATCCCACCCAATCGGCGCCCCCCTCGATTGCGCAATACTCCGCCGGCCTGGCCCATGATGCCCGCAATATGCTCGCTGCCATGGATATCTATTGCGAACTCCTCAGTACGCCAGGTGTCCTGAAGCCGGAACATCAACATTTCCTGAGTGAACTTCGTCTGTTACGAGACAGCAGCGGCCAGCTCCTGGACCGTCTGCTGGTAGAAGCACTGCGCTCCGTCTCAACTGGCGCCGTCAGCAAGCCGCAGGAAAAACGGCGCATCATGCCTGTTGCCCACAGGGGAAGGAACAGCGATCTTCCGCCAGGACTGGTCCATCAAACTGAGACCTCTCGTGAGGCTCCCTCCACTCTGGCTTTTACAAGACAGGGCAGCGAAAAACCGGTCCTGAACATGGTCGCCGAGCTGCAGGCAATGCTGCCGATGTTGAGTGCCCTGGCAGGGCCTAAAGTCGTCCTCACTCTCGATCTTGATTCCTGCCCTGCATGCGGCCTCCATATGCCGGCCGTTGACTTCACGCGAACCCTCATTAACCTGGTTCGCAACGCGACCGAAGCGATGTCTGCCGGCGGGCGGATCCTGATCGCAGCCTCTCCTGTGTCGCGGGACAGCGTTCCGTGCATTCTTCTGTCTATCGAAGACAACGGTCCGGGCATCCCTCTCAGTCTGCTCGACCGCATCTTTGAAACCCAGGTACGCACCATGCCGGAAGAGTCTCTCCGCCCCCGCATGTCATTCCGGCCACGCGGACTGGGTCTGCGCATTGTCCGCGAATTTGTAGAGGCCGGCCAGGGCACTGTGCGTGCTTTAAGGCTGCCTGAAAGAGGCTCTCGTTTCGAGATTGTACTTCCGGTAGTTACGAATAACTCTGTGAAGGCGTGAAAACATTCCCACAACAGGAAAGCCCATGACGTACAATCCAGAAAAATCACATACGGTTACAAACAACCATGGCACACTTTACTTCGCCGATGCCTCGCATTGGCAAGCTGCACCTCCTCATCATCGATGAGGATTCGGCCACTCGCGCTGCCTGCTCGGAAATTTCCCTTGAAATGGGATTTCTTCCACAACAGGTGGAGACTACTGCGGAAGCACGCAGACTCCTGCACGGGCACGCTTTCGATGTCATCCTGCTCGAACTGAAAGTACCGGCAGGCGAAGGTCTCACCCTGTTAGGCGAGATCAAACTTCTGCAGCCGGATACAGCAGTCCTGGTCATGCACGCATCTGCTTCGGTGCAATCCGCTGTAGAGGCCATGCGCATGGGGGCTGCCGACTACCTCACCAAGCCATTTGCGATCGAGGAACTGGCCGCGGTGCTGGACCGCATCGCCGAACGACTCGACGCATGCGGCGTCAGCAGGACCCTGCGCGAGCGCCTTCGCCTCCACCAGGGCTCCGGCAATATCATCGGCCGCAGCCCCGAAATGGAGAAACTCTACCGCATCCTCGCCAAGGTCGCGCAGAGTACTCACCCGGTGCTCATCCTGGGCGAAAGCGGCACCGGCAAAGAACTGGTGGCGCGTTCCATTCACAACAATGGACCCAACGCGAACAAGCCGTTCATTCCAGTTGACTGCGGTTCACTGGTGCCGACCCTCATCGAAAGCGAACTCTTCGGCTACGTTAAAGGCGCATTCACCGGCGCTCACCGAAACAAGGATGGCCTGCTCGCCACTGCTGATGGCGGCACCGTCTTCCTCGATGAAGTAGGAGAACTGCCGCTGGATCTGCAGGCCAAGCTGCTGCGGGCGCTCCAGGAAAAAGAGATCCGACCCGTCGGAGCAACCCACCGGGTCGCCATGAATGCGCGGGTATTGGCTGCTACCAACCGCGACCTCTCGACCATGGTAGAGAAAGGTACCTTTCGCAAAGACCTCTACTACCGTCTCAGTGTTGTCAACCTGCGATTGCCGAATCTCCGCGACAGGAAGGCAGATATCCCCATTCTTGCCGCGCATTTCATGGACAAGATGAACCGCGCCCGCGGCACCGCAAATCTTTTATCGGATGATGCCCTGCGCACCATGGTGGATTATCCGTGGCCTGGCAATGTCCGCGAACTCGAGAACGCAATCGAGCACTGCTTCTCCATGTCTACCGGCCCCGTCATGCACCCCGGCGACATGCCGACACAGTTACAGTCGCACATGCTGCAAAGTCACAGGCCCGTCTCGAAGGTGCCGGAAGCAGCACTCCCCGGTGTCGACAGGGAGGTTCAATCCCTTGCCTCCCTCGAACGGGAGACTATCCTTTCCACTTTGTTGAAGCTGAAGGGAGACAAGCTCCGAGCAGCAAGATTGCTGGGAATCGGTAAGACCACCCTCTACCGCAAATTGAAAGAGTACGGACTGGATGATGGCCTCATACTCGCCGCCGGCGACTAACGCAGCACTCGGCTCACGACAGCTCACCGCGGTAAAGGAGTACAAGATGAATCACACCATTCTGCTGATTTCAGCCATCCCGGGCGTTGAAAACTGTGCTCTCAACCTTTCCAACCAGCTCGGCATACCAGTAGACAGCGCTCCTGATCGCAAGGAAGGCATCGCTGCCCTCAAGCGTCACCCCTACTCGGTGGTCGTTGTGGATGAATCGATCGTGGAAGCAGACGTTCGCGGAGCCGAGCTGCTCTGGCGCTTCACCGGCCTGGCTGTTCCAATGCAGGTAAACTTTGCGCTATCCGGCACCGCTCGACTGGCTCGGGATATTCGCGCCGGACTCAGTCGCCGTGAACAGGAGCAGGCATTAGCCATGCGCGCAGCAGCTACGACCATTGAATGCCAGTTGAAGTCGACTGTCACCGGGTTGTTGCTGCAGTCGCAGCTGGCCTTAGCCGAGCCAGCCTTATCCGGGAACGTCGCTTCCAAGCTCAAGATGGTGGTAGAGCTCGCTGGCAATCTCCGCGTGCAGTTGGAGCGAGCCCAACTGTGAACAAAGAGCTTACTTCGGGCGCTCGAGATCAAATCGATCGTGCGTCCGGATATAAGCAGCGCCTCCCATGCGGCCGACTGCGTTCAACTTATCCGGATCAATGATGAGCTTGTCGCTGACTATCTCTTCCGCCACGTGAAACCGGAGAACTTCTCCCAGCACCAGTGTGCCTCCAAGCGGCCTGTCGCTCGCCACCACCAGACGCAACAACCTGCATTCCATCTGCATGCGTGATTCACCCACACGCGGCGGCCGCACTAACTCGCTCGCCACCGGTGTCAGCCCGGACAGCTCCCACTCATCAATCTCCGGTTCAACTTCTGCAGCCGTCTGGTTCATCTTGCCGACAAAATCTTCCGACACAATATTGAGTACGAATTCCTTCATCGCGGCAATATTGCCGAGCGTGTCCTTCACACTCGATAGTTGTTTCGCATTGGGCGGCCGCACCATCGGGCAAAAGACCACGATCGGCGGATTGGCGCTGGCAACCGTAAAAAAGCTGTAAGGCGCCAGGTTGCGTATCCCGCGCTCACTCATTGTGGAAACAAAGGCAATCGGACGCGGCAAAATGGTACCGGCAAGCAGCTTGTAATTGTCCTGGGGAGTGAGTGCCGCGGGATCGAAGGTCTTCATGCAGCCTTTGATGTTAACCGATCAGGAAGAGCCCCATCTAAGCTCGGGCTGGCTTCGTACTGGACGACGTCAACTCCAGCCCTCGGATCACGGCCGCTACGAAGGCTGCCGCTGACTCCGTATCTGCGGACTCTCATACAGCGACAGATCCCGCGTCACCACGGTCAGCCCGGAAGGAGTCACGAAATAGTTCTTCCGGTCCTGCTCCTGGTCGTAGCCGATCACCGTCCCTTCAGGCAAATGCACGTCCCGATCGATAATGGCCCGCTTGATGCGGCAATGCCGACCGATATTGCAGTGCGTGAAGATGATGCTCGACTCAATGTCCGCATAGGAGTTCACGCGCACATCCTGCGAAAGAATACTGTTCCGAACCACCGCACCGGAGATGATGCAGCCCTGCGAGATGACCGAGTTGATGGCCATACCCGTGCGCCCGGGCTCACCAAAAACAAACTTGGCCGGCGGATACTGACGCTGACGGGTGCGCATGGCCCAGCTGTTGTCATAGAGGTTGAATACTGGCGACACGGACACCAGATCCATGTTGGCGTCATAGTAGGCATCGAGTGTGCCGACATCGCGCCAGTACAACGCCTGCTTCTTGTTCTCATCGACAAAGTTGTACGCCGTCATCTTGTACTGACCAAGAATGCTGGGCAGAATGTTATGGCCGAAGTCATGCTTGGAGTCGGGATCTTCCGCATCCTTCATCAATGCAGGCAGCAGCACATCCGTGTTGAAGATATAGATGCCCATCGACGCATCCACCATCTCAGGATTAAACGGCGAACGCATCTCGGTCGTTTTCGGCTTCTCATCAAAGCCGATCACATCGCCATTCTTCGCCACCTCTACCACGCCGAATCGCGAAACCTCTGACGGGTCAATCGGCAAAGTCGCCAGCGTCACATCCGCGTCGACCGCAATGTGGTGGTCGAGCATGCGGCTGTAGTCCATCTTGTAAATGTGGTCGCCGGAGAGAATGATGACGTATTTCGGCTGCTCGGAGCCGATCGAGTAAATGTTCTGATAGACCGCATCAGCCGTGCCCATGTACCAGTTGGCACTCACCCGCTGCATCGGCGGAAGAATCTCGATAAACTCGCCCAGTTCCTGCGCGACTACGCCGCTCCAGCCCTCACGAATGTGGCGGTTCAGCGAAAGTGCCTTGTACTGGGTCAGGATGTAAACGCGGCGCAGGCCGGAGTTGATGCAGTTGGACAGGGTGATATCGATGATCCGATATTGGCCGCCAAACGGTACAGCAGGTTTGGCGCGGTCCCTGGTGAGCGGAAACAGTCTTTCTCCCGCTCCGCCCGCCAACAACACACCCAGCGTATCTTTCATCCCAAACATGTAGTCTCCGCTTCCCGCGCCCTGCGCCTTGATGCTGTGGACTGATGATTGATGCTTCAAAGGGACAGCACCAGACAATCGGGCACATCGTATCACGGAGAGATAACAACACTCGCTGGCGGTGCGGTAAGACTATTCCGAGTGGTCGCTGAGAGATTCCTGAGCAGAAGAGGGATCTTCCCCTTCGACCGAAAT
The DNA here is from genome assembly GCA_964657395.1 of uncultured Ktedonobacteraceae bacterium. Classification (GTDB taxonomy): domain Bacteria; phylum Acidobacteriota; class Terriglobia; order Terriglobales; family Acidobacteriaceae. The sequence continues at coordinate 19,646 of CAZZUX010000006.1, read as the reverse complement.
GCGCAGCGAGCGCAGGAACTTAACGTCCTGCTGTGTGAAAGAACCACTGTTTGCTGCAGCACCATTTTCCACCTCACCATCGCCGTCTGATGCAGCAGCAAGGCTGGCCGGTTGCTGTTCCACTTCATTCAAGCCAATGGTGGCTTCCAGCATCAGCAGCACATCGAATCCGTGGCGACGGATATCCTGCACCACCCCGGCAATCAGTTCCGATTCTGACACTGAGTCGTGGATGGCTTCGCCGAGTTGCTGAATGAGCTTGCGCATACGTTTGTTCAAATTTTTCCCCTTCGGCGAAAGATTTCCGGTAAACCACAACGCTCCGGGTGGCGACCTGCCAGCCGTTCTACGAGTACCTTACTTCTGATGATCCAGAGTCGCAACGCGTATCAGAATGGTGAAAAGAAACTTTTGCGCGGCGCTGCTATCCTTTGGTGTCGCGGAGCAGGGAAATGGAACCAAACTCGTTCGGGAAAAAACTCGGAATCGGGGTAAGAGTCGCCGGCAGAATCGCGCGCGACCGCGCCACAGAAGCAAAACAGAAGGCAGAGCAGCAGACTGCGTCGCAAAATACCACGGTACGGGCAAATGCTGACAACTCAGCGCGTCCACGTCCCGAGGTCATTACCCCGGCAATGCAGGAAGCCATGCGGCAGCGGGCCGCGCAGGTAGCGCAGCAGGGTCGAAATCTCGGCCAGGGCATCGGGCGGGGTTCCCGTAACTTCGGACAATCCTTCTTCCGCCCCTTCGCTCATGCCAGCAGTGTTCTCTGGCTCGAAATTACCGGCTGCTTCTTCGCACTTTTTGCCGCGTTCTTCGGACAAAATGTCTACCATTTGCGTGCACAGTACGCCGGCGGTCCTGCACACCGAACCTTCGAACTCTACTGTTTCCTGACAGCCGTCTTCGTCTACTTTTCCGCCAGTTCGTTTCTGCGTGCCCGGGTAAGATCACGACGCCAGTCAGCAGATCGCCAGTCGGCGAGGGCAGCTCGATGAGAACCGCCTGATGGACCCTGTCGACACCAGATCCATAGGCTCCAGGACTCTCTGGACGCAGGATGATCTCGAAGCCCTCGGCTTTGTCCCTGCCACCGATCTCGGCTTGCCCGGCCAGTATCCATTCACGCGCGGCATCCAGCCCACCATGTACACCGGCCGCCTCTGGACCATGCGCCAGTACGCCGGGATGGGCGACGCCGAAGAATCCAACCGCCGCTACAAATTTCTACTCGCCAACGGCACCGCCGGCCTCTCCGTCGCCTTCGACCTGCCCACCCAAATCGGCTACGACTCTGACGACCCGCTCGCCCTCGGCGAAGTCGGCAAGGTCGGCGTCGCCATCGACTCCATCGAAGATATGCAGCGACTCTTCGACGGCATCCCTCTCGACAAAATTTCCACGTCAATGACTATCAACTCGACCGCGAGTATCCTGCTGGCGCTCTACGCCGTTGCCGCCCGCCGATCCGGCGCAGCCGTCCACAAGCTCTCCGGCACTGTCCAGAATGACGTTCTCAAGGAATACATCGCCCGCGGCACCTACATCTATCCCATCCCCGCCGCTATGCGCATCATTACCGACATGTTCGCCTGGGCGCGCACCGAGATGCCCGAGTGGAACACCATCTCCATCTCCGGCTACCACATGCGCGAAGCCGGCTCGACCGCCGCCCAGGAAGTCGCCTTCACCCTCGCCAATGGCACCGCCTACGTGCAGGCCGCCATTACCGCCGGTCTGCAGGTGGATGAATTTGCCCCTCGCCTCTCCTTCTTCTTCAACGCACACAACAACTTTCTCGAAGAAGTCGCCAAGTTCCGCGCAGCCCGCAAAATCTGGGCCAAGCTCATGCGCGACACCTTCCACGCTCAAAATCCAAAGTCGTGGATGCTTCGCTTCCATACCCAGACCGCCGGCTCAACGCTCACCGCCCAACAGCCCGAAAACAACATCGTCCGCACCACCATCCAGGCACTCTCGGCCGTGATGGGCGGCACCCAGTCGCTGCATACCAATGGCTTCGACGAAGCTCTCGCCCTGCCCACCGAAGACGCCGCCCGCATCGCCATTCGAACCCAGCAGATTCTCGCGCACGAAAGCGGCATTCCTGGCGTCATCGACCCCTTCGCCGGCTCCTATGCAGTCGAAGCCGACACTCTGCGCATCGAGCGCGAAGTCGATGACTACTTCGCCCGCATCGAGAAGCTCGGCGGCATGCTGCGCGCCATCGAGCGAGGCTGGGTCCAAAGTCAAATCCAGGATGCCGCCTACGCCTTCCAGCGCGCCGTCGAAAGCGGCAGCCAGGTCGTCGTCGGCGTCAATAAATTCACACGCGATGCCGAACCCGGCGTTCCCGTCCAGCGCATCGATCCGGCCCTTGAGCAGCGCCAGGTAGAACGCCTGCAGTCTCTCCGCGCCGCACGCAATGCCGCCAAGTGGCAGACTGCAATCGCGTCTGTCGAAAGCACAGCCCGCGAAGGTCGAAACCTGATGCCGGCCATCGTCGAAGCCGTCGACAACAACGCAACCGTCGGCGAGATTGCAAACGCTATGCGTAAAGTCTTCGGTGAGTACCGCGAGAGCGTCGTCGTCTAACCCAGCTTCCAGGAAACTACCGCCGCTTCAGAGCCTCCAACTCCTCCAGCGATCGCGGCCAGTCCGCTCCTAGAAGTCGCGACAGGCTCCGATCCGCAAGCACCTTACCTCCCGTCTGACACGCCGCACAGTAGTTCGTTTCATTGTCCGCATAGCGGATTCGCTGGATCGGCTGCCCACACCGAGGACAAGGCTTTCCAAAGCGACCATGCACCGCCATATCCTCGCGAAACGCGGTCACCTTCTCCGGAAAGCCCTTCCCCGCTTCCACCCGAAATTTCTCAATCCAATCCTTCATCGTGCCGCGCGTCGCCGAATAGAGCCGGTCCCACTCATCAGGCGTCAGCTTATGCGTCTGCGCAATCGGCGAAAGCCGCGCTGCATGAAGAATCTCGTCCGAATATGCATTCCCGATCCCGCTCAAAATGCGCGGATCCGTCAACGCACGCTTCAATGTGCGATTTTCTGCCATCAGCGCCGCTTTGAAGGCACCCATGTCGCTCGAGAAAATATCGATGCCTCCCGGATCTAGCAGTGCCAGATCGTCACCGCGCATCACGTGCAGTGAGGCCCGACGCTTCGCACCCGCCTCCGTCAGCACCAGCGAACCGTGAGGAAAGTCGAACGCAGCCAGGTTCTGCCGACCGCCGAGCTTCGCCCCGGGACCGCGCCAATGCAGTCGACCGGCAATCATCAGGTGCAGCACCAGCCATATTTCGTTGTCGAAACCAATCGCAATCCGTTTGCCGATACGCCGCAGCGCCACCACTTCCCTGCCCTCGGCAGCCGACACCGGCGGCACAGCCGTCCGCAGCAGAAACGCACTCGCAATCCGGACACGCTCCATCCGTTGCCCGAGAATCCGCTGCTCCAGCGCATGGAGGTACGCAGCAATATCAGGCAGCTCCGGCATAGCCACCAGCTTGCCTGCTCTGAGGCGGCCAGGGCAAGCCTTGGCAACAGAGAAAGCGCAGCCTCTTTGTCAATCCGACCGAACTGAGCGCAGTGCAGAGAGATCTCAGCTTGCTGACCGGTAAACGTTCAGCTAATCAGCTAAACCTCGTAGCAACTCCACACTTCTGAAAGATCCAGTGTGAAGCCCTCCACCGGGCCCGATCCCGCGACCTGAAGTGCCATCGTCGCAAGAGGCTCATCCCCAGGACGATAGATCGTCACCGACTTCCGATATGGATCGATCAGCCAGGCGACTTGCACCCCGTTCATCATCCACGAATTCATCTTGGCCAGCGCCTGGGTCCGTCGGTCCGAGTACGAAAGCAGTTCAACTATGAAGTCTGGAACAACGTGGAGAATGTGCTGCAGATCTTCTTTGCGGACGTCTTTCAGTGTCTCCGCACTCACATAAGCCGCATCCGGGCAGAGCATGGATCCGTCCTGTAGAAAAAAGCCCCCATTCGAGTCGAAGACACGTCCCCTCCTGTGAGTCTTCCACCACGCCAGCAGTTGACCAATAATTTCGGCGTTCCCGCTGCTGGTTCCCCCACCTGCCGGAGCATTCATAAGGATTTCTCCGTCCCTGGTGCGCTCAAATTGGATCAGGTCACTCGAAAAACACAGCTGCTCAAACTCTTCATCCGTTAGCTTCTTTCCCGGCACAAGACTCATGGGAAGCCATTCGGGCTGTATCGGCAAAAGCGTGCTCATCGGCATAGTGTAGACCTCCACCATTCACCCCAAACGAAGAACGGGATGACCCGAAGGCCATCCCGTTCTGTTAAGTCCTGCGATTCAGCTTAGAGAGCCTGAACGTTCTCCGCCTGCCAGCCCTTGGGGCCCTTGGTGACGTTGAACTGAACGCGCTGTCCCTCTTGAAGAGTACGGAAGCCGTTGGACTGAATTGCCGTGTGATGAACAAATACATCTTCACCGTTCTCGCGGCTCAGAAATCCAAAACCCTTTGCATCATTAAACCACTTAACTGTTCCCTGTTCCATGTTCGTTTCCTTGTATCGAGATGACGCTGAATTTGACTGGAGCCATCTGCAAGTACTGTGAACTGAAGTACGGGACTAGCAAAGGAACCAAAAATCGTCTTCTACGTTGTTTCAACCCTATCAAGAAGGGTGGGGGTTTGCACGAGGAAAATGAGAAGTAATCGTGAATTTGATTACCAAAGCCGGAATATCTTTAATACTGCACTAGGAGTTGTGCAACCGCGCCCTGCCAAACCCCTGCCAACCTGTTCTGCTCCGAATGCTAGTCTATGAAGTTGCAATCCCCCTTCCAAAAGGACATTGCCGTGTCAACCGCTGCTCCCGCTAAGCCCGCACTGCGCAAGACTGCTCTGAATGCCACGCATCGTTCCTCCGGCGCCAAAATGGTCGACTTCGGCGGCTGGGACATGCCCGTCGAATACTCCGGCCTCATTGCAGAACACATGGCCGTCCGCACCGGCGTCGGTGTCTTCGACGTCAGTCACATGGGAGATATCCAGCTCCGCGGGCCCGGCTCGCTCGCCGCCGTGCAGAAAATCTCTATGAACGACGCCTCGAAGCTGCAGATGGGCCAGGCTCACTACTCCGCCATGCTCTACCCCAACGGCACCTTCGTCGACGACGTCATCGTCCATAAATTCAGTGATAATGACTACCTGCTGGTCATTAACGCAGGCACTCGCGAGAAAGACGTCAGCTGGGTGCGCCAGAACGTTGGCGCCATGCACTCTGTCCACGTCTCCGACTACTCCGACTACTACACGCAGCTCGCGATCCAGGGACCGAAGGCTGAAGCGACGCTGCAGAAGCTGACCGATAAGAACCTCTCCACCATCAAAAACTACTGGTTCACCTGGGGCACCGTCTGCGGCCTGCACAACACGATGATCGCGCGTACCGGCTATACCGGCGAAGACGGGTTCGAAATTTACGTGCCGAGCGATGAAGCGACCAGCGTCCGTGTGTGGAACGAAGTGCTGACTGCCGGCGCGGAATTCGATATCCTGCCGTGCGGCCTGGGCGCGCGCAACACCCTCCGCCTCGAAAGCTCAATGGCTCTCTACGGCCACGAGATCTCCGACGACATAAACGTCCTCGAGGCCGGACTGGATCGCTACGCCAAGTTCGACAAGGGTCCATTTATCGGATCGGATGCCCTGCTTGCCGCGAAGGCAGCTGGCGGCCCCGCAAAGCGACTGGTCGGACTCGAAATCGTAGAACGAGGCATTGCTCGTGATGGCTACGTCGTGAAGACTTTGGATGGCCACGAGATCGGCCGCGTAGCGTCCGGTTCGCCAGCGCCATTCCTGAAGAAGAACATCGCAATGGCCCACCTTCCCATGGAGTTCCAGGCAGCTGGTACAGAGGTCGCAGTGGAAGTTCGGGGCAACCTTGTGAAAGCGGTGGTCGTTCCTTTGCCTTTTTACAAGAGGCCGAAAAAGTTACAGGCAGCACAATAACATCTATTCTGACCACAGTTTTCGCGTCACAACCGAATGCTGCCAACCGCTTTCAGAGACGCGGTCCGATGGTCCTACAATGTGTATGGAGAACGAACTGAATGCCTTATCCAGAAACCTACCGATATACCAAGGAACACGAATGGATTGACGCAGACGGCCGAGTGGGCATCACCGACTATGCCCAGGGTTCGCTCGGCGACATCGTCTTCGTCGATCTGCCGAAGATCGGATCGACGCTCGAAAAAGGCAAGACCTTCGGCTCCGTAGAATCGGTTAAAGCCGTTTCCGACTTGTACGCACCTGTATCTGGAACAGTTACTGCGATCAATGAAGAACTGGCAACATCGCCCGAGAAGATCAACACGGACGCACATTCGTCCTGGATCCTGCAGGTGCAGCTTACCGATCCATCGCAGCTGGAAGGTTTGCTGGACGGTACTGCCTACGAGACCTATGTGAAAGAAGAGACCCACTAGCAGGCACTGCTCTTACAACGCACCTCCACTTTCGAAGGAATCCGCATGCGCTACCTGCCAAAGTCGCCAGCCGAACGCACAACGATGCTCGAAGAGATCGGCGTCCGCAGTATCAACGACCTGTTCGCCAGTGTTCCTGCCGAGTACAGGCTGGAACGCGATCTCGATATACCGCGGCAAATGGGCGAGTCGGAGATCGTCGATCACTTCAAGGCCGCGGCAGCCAACAACGCGCTCGGTTACGCAAGCTTTCTCGGCGCCGGTGCCTATCGCCACTACAAACCGGTCGTGATCGATGCACTGGTGCAGCGTGGCGAGTTCCTTACCTCGTACACGCCCTACCAGGCGGAGATCACGCAAGGCACGCTGCAGGCCATCTTCGAATTCCAGACAATGATCTGTGAGTTGACTGGCATGGACATCGCCAACGCGTCCATGTACGACGGCTCCACCGGCGCAGCCGAAGCCGTGATGATGGCAGTACGCGTGACCGGGCGTTCCGAGGCCTTGGTCGCGAAGACCGTGCATCCGGAATATCGCGAAGTGTTAACGACCTACGCGCAGCACCAGGGCATTACGAAGAACCTGGTCGGCTATGGCGAAGATGGCCGTCTTGACCTAAAGGATCTCGAAGCCCGGCTCGATGAAAAGACCGCGTGCGTGCTTGTACAGTCGCCGAACTTCTTCGGCGTCGTCGAGGACATTCCGGCAATCGCTGAAGTCGTGCATGCAAAAGGCGCTCTGCTGATCGTCTCGATTGCTGAAGCCATTTCGCTGGGTGCGATCAAACCCCCAAAAGAAGCGGACATCGTCTCGCTGGAAGCGCAGTCCTTCGGCGTCGCCATCAGCTACGGCGGTCCATACTGCGGCGTGATTGCCGCCAAAGAAAAGTATCTCCGCCAGATGCCGGGCAGGCTTTGCGGGGAGACAAGAGACAAGCATGGTCGTCGCGGTTTTGTGCTGACACTTTCCACGCGCGAACAACATATCCGCCGCGAGAAGGCGACTTCCAACATCTGCACCAACCAGGCGCTGGTCGCCTTGATGGCGACCATCTTCATGACGGTGTACGGCAAGGAAGGCATCCGCGAGCTGGCACTGCACAATCTCGCGAAGGCCAACTATGCCGCAAAGCAGATTTCTTCGAGTTCAGGAGCGAAGCTGCTGTTCGACGCTGCGCCGCGCTTCCATGAATTCGTACTGCAGACCGAAGCCAGCGCTGAAGAAGTGAACTCGCAATTGCTGGAACAAAAGATCATCGGTGGCCTTTCTCTCGCGAAATGGTATCCCGAACTTGGGCATGCAACGCTTTGGTGCGCCACTGAGTTGAACAGCAAAGACCAGATTGATCGCGCTGCCGGCATAGTGGCCGCAGCAAGCACGCAATCCACCGCAAACGAATTGGCACGAGCGTAGAAAGCAGGGTCCGTTGGCAACGACTGTTATCGAAACAGAAAAGATCGCAGGCAAGGCGGAGGAAGCTGCTGCGCCTTTCGTCGGAACGCGGCACAAGGTTTCGGCGCACCTTACGCAGAACGAGGCTCTGATTTTCGAGAAATCCTCGCCGGGCAAGAAGGCCTACCGACTGCCGCCACTCGATGTGCCGGAGGTAAACGCCGGTGAACTATTAGGCGAAGCTGCGCGCGAAGACATGGGCTTTCTGCCGGAGCTGAGCGAGATCGAAATCATCCGTCACTTCACGCGGCTCTCCACCTGGAATTACGCAATCGATCTCGGCATGTATCCGCTGGGCAGCTGCACCATGAAGTACAACCCACGCGTGAACGAAATGGTGTCGCGCTTGGAGGGCATAGCCGAGGCGCATCCCTACCAGCCCGAGTCACTTTCGCAGGGTTCGCTGCGCATTATCAAGCTACTGCAACAGTGTCTGATCGAGATAACCGGCATGGACACGATCACCATGCAGCCCGCTGCCGGCGCGCATGGCGAGTTCACCGGTATCCTGCTGGCCCGTGCGTATCACCAGGCGCAGGGCTCCGCTCGCCGCAAGATCATCGTGCCCGATTCCGCACATGGCACCAATCCCGCAACCGCAGCGTTATGCGGATATGAAGTAGAGAATCTGCCGTCGAACTCTCACGGCATGGTCGATGTATCGCGGCTCGCGCAAATGGTCACCAACGAAACAGCCGCGCTGATGTTGACGAATCCTTCGACTATAGGCGTGTTCGAAAGCGAGATCCACAAGATCGCTGACGTACTGCATGAGAAGGGCGCACTGCTGTACATGGACGGCGCGAATATGAATGCGCTGGTCGGCAAAACACGTCCAGGCGACTTTGGTGTGGACGTGATGCACCTTAACCTGCACAAAACATTCTCAACACCGCATGGCGGCGGCGGCCCGGGATCGGGACCGGTTGCGTGCAAAAAAATCCTTGAGCCCTTCCTGCCCACGCCTGTCGTTGTCGAAGGTGCGGATGGCATGCTGCGCTTTGATTATGATCGCCCGCAATCCGTTGGACGGGTGCGCATGTTCTACGGCAACTTCGGAATGTTCGTGCGGGCGCTTGCGTACATTCTTGCCAACGGACCTGATGGTCTGCGGCAGACAACCGAAGATGCAGTGCTGAACGCGAACTACATTCGCAAGAAGCTGGAAGGCTATTACGAGCTGCCGTATCCCACGCCTTCGATGCACGAGGTGGTATTCAGCGATCGCAAGCAGCAGGCGCGCGGATTGAAGACCGGCGACCTCGCGAAGCGGCTGATCGATTATGGATTTCATCCCTACACGGTTTCGTTTCCGCTCATTGTGCCGGGTGCGTTGATGATTGAACCGACGGAGAGCGAGTCGAAGGAAGAGCTCGACCTGTTCATCGACGCGATGCAGCAGATCGCACGCGAGGCAGAAGAGAATCCGGAACTGATTTTGAGTGCGCCTCATGCGACGCGCATTTCGCGACTGGATGAGACGACGGCAGCGAGAAAACCGATCCTGCGATGGAAGCCCAAGGCTTAAGACACTGCTGCGGTTGCAGGTGAAAAGAGCCAGATTGTTCCACGTGGAACAATTGCGCGTAGTTTCGTAGAAAAGGTCAAATTGTTCCACGTGGAACAATCTATCCCTACTCTTTGGCTAATACTCGTCTCGTTAAGGATTTCTGCCTAAGTGTCTGGTTTTAAGCGAGCGTCCCGCGCCAGATGGTAGTGGCCTGACCGCTGATCCTGACGCGATCTGCGCCGGGCGTGAGACGGAGTTCGCCGCCGCGGGCGGAAGCCTGGTACGCCAGCAGACAAGGTTTACCCAGTTTTGCAGCCCAGTACGGGGCGATGGCGCAGTGGGTGGAGCCGGTGACCTGGTCTTCAGCGATTCCCAGGCGCGGGGCGAAAAAGCGTGAGACGCAATCGTAGGGGCTGCGGCTGCGGGCGGTGACGATCAGGCCGCGCATATCGATACTGGCGAGCCGCTCGAGATTGGGAGTGAGATCACGAACCGCATCTTCAGTCGCGAGTTCGATGAAGAGGTCCATTCCATTTCTGCCGGCGAAGAGAATTTCATTTTCACCGATGGCCACCTGCAGCCCTGCCGGCACCTCTGCTTCAACGACAGCTTTTGCAGGAAAGTCCAGTTCGATCCATTCTCCATCATGCACTGCAGAGAGCCTGCCACTCATCGTGTGGAATGACGCGGCCTGTCCTTGTTTGAGGTAGCCAGCTTCAAACAGGAAATGGGCCGCGGCCAGGGTGCCGTGGCCACAGAGTTCCAGCTCTCTCTTAGCGGTAAACCAGCCCAGGTCGAATTCATTTTCTTCGTCGCGAGCCTGCAGGAAGGCAGTGGCAGGCTGATTCAGCTCGATGGCCATAGCCCGCTTCCACTCGTCGTCTCTCGAGGAAGTGATGAGGCATACAGCTGCAGGATTGCCTTTGAAGCGATTCGCGGTGAAAGCATCGATCAGTGCAAGCCCCTCTGCCATGCGGCAATTCTACCCGGGTACTGGCGTACGGCGCAGGCCGTCGGCGCGCCGATTTGCATCGACTGCGGGCACCCGGATTCCAGCGATTGAGAAGGGTGTGAAAGATTTTGCATTCCGACCAGCTCTGGTCTGCGTATAGGTGAGTGAAGGCACACGAGGCTCGATTTGCTGGCCGACAATTTTCCATTGCTGCTGCGCGAACATCAGGACATGGTCTTTTCGATCGCGCTGCGCATCGCAGGCGATCGAGGAGCTGCGGAGGAGATCGCGCAGGACGTGTTCCTTGAATTGCATGGCAAGCTTGGTGAACTGAAGACGAGGGAGCATGTGAAGTACTGGCTGCGTCGCGTGGCGTCCCATCGTGCCATCGACTATCTGCGCAGGGGTGCGGGCACCTATGGGCATGGAACGCGCGAAGTGGGGATGGATGAGGCAACGCTGGAAGCCTTTGCGGAAAGCGCGACGGAGAGTGTGTCGCAGCGTCAGCCAGGGGATCCGCTGCTGCATCGGCATCTGCGGCAATTGCTGGATTCGCTGCCTGCTGTACAGCGAAGTGTGGTGACACTGCGCTACCAGGAAGACCTGTCGCCGGACGAGATAGCCGGCACGCTGGGAATGCCAGTAGCCACGGTGAAGAGTCATCTGCAGCGGGCGTTGAAGCTGCTGCGCAGCAAGGCGCTGCGCGCGAGCGCGGAAAGGATAGTGCGATGAAGGATCGAGACGGGATCCCGGACCACCGGCTAGAGGAAGCATGGAGGGCCGCGTTGCGGCATGAGCAGGCGCCCGAGGATTTTGGTGCACGTGTGTTGGCGCGTCTTACCGATTCAGAACCCGCGACGAAGAGGAAGCCGCTGCTTCCATTTCCGGTGCTGCAGGCTTCTACCCTGGCGAACGCATGGATGCGGGTAGCGCTGGCGGCTGTGCTGATGCTGGCGTTTGTACTGCCCGCTGGATATCGGCTGCATCATCAGGCTGAGATTGCACGAGGCGAGGCTGTGCGGCAGCAGGTGATGCTGGCTTTGCGGATCACCGGAACCCAACTCCGCTCGATCCAGGGGCGCACACAATCGATTCATATCGAACCGGGAATTCTTGAAGGAGATTCACAATGACAGAGCGGAAACTTCAATTCACTGGGAGAAAGGCAAGGCGTTCGGCTTCGCAGTGGATGGTACAGCTGCGGGCTTCACTCGGGGTGACCATGCCCACGGCTCTCAGCATAATGCTGATGGTATGGGCAGGTCCTTCCTCTGCGCAGAGTCGCTGCCTGCCTGGCGATATTGAGAAGTATGCTGCGAGGGCCAGATCGCGTTCGGATGTGAATCTTGATCGCAATATGCTGGGGTTTGCCGGCAACTTTCTCAGTGACAAGGACGCGGACCAAGCGAGTGCGAAGAAGGTGGTGCGCGGCCTGAATGCGATCGTGGTGCACAGCTACGAGTTTGAGAAGGCCGGTGAATACAACGCGGCTGATCTTGAATCGATTCGCGAGCAGTACAAGGGCAGCGACTGGTCACACATTGTGAGTACGAGAGACCAGGGAAAGAACAAGGCGCCGGAGTACAGCGACATCTGGATTCGGCTGTCGAATGGCAAGTCGACGGGCATGGTGATTCTGAGTGCGGAGGAGAAGGAGCTTTCGTTTGTGTGTATCGATGGCATGCTCGACCCCTCCATGCTGTCGTCGCTGAGCGGACAGTTTGGCATACCCAAGGTGGATGTGCCGGGAAGTACGGGAAGCAGGAAGCTGATGCAGGGCAGCGAGAATAACGGAGAGACGCAATGAACGCGGCGGGCATTGCCAGCAGTTCAGTGATGCGGGTTGCTGCTGCCTGGGCGTCGATCGCGCTGGCGCCGGTCACTGTGATGGCCAGCGACCATGATTTCGGCGCCGTTGTCGGCTCGCTCGAGCATGGATACCACCTGCACCGCAAGTATGTGCCGTGGATCGGCATGGCGAGTTTCGGCGCTCATCTTGCGACGGGTGGAGCCGTGAAGGGCATCAAGATAGCAGAGTTTGAGGAGACGAGTTTGTCATCGCCCAAGACGGGCGCAGTGTTGGTGGACCTGCCGGAGGTGGTGAAGGAGGCGCTGGGAGCGTCCTGGTCGCTGATTGTCGCATCCCGGAGCCGTACTGAAGGTGAGGAACGGGAGCAAACGGCAATTTTTGTGCGTCCCCATGGCGCGCGGATGACGCTGCTGGTTGCCAGCTTTGATCGCGAGGAAATGTCAGTGGTCCGGCTGGACATGAATGGACCGCAGTTTGCGAGATGGCTGGAGAAGCCGGGTCAGCATCTGCATCCCGAGGTCACCGATTAGGGGCGGTTGGGGCCCCTATTCCCGCTTTCATGAAATTCAGTGCAGTTACGCTTTAGTACTGGAAAGCGCCACGGGGGGAGATGTAAGCTTCGGGGTGGTTTGAAAGGACTATTGAATGAAGATGAATTGTTGTCTCTCCAAAGTAGCTGTATTTGCATTTGCTTCCTCCCTCATGATGGGCACATCGGTGCTGGCACAGAGCACGATGGGTTCGGGTTCACAGAGTTCGATGGGATCAATGTCCCAGTCGGCGCCTGCAAAGGGTTCGATGGCATCTTCGGCAGCCATGCCGACTGATGCGCAGATTGCCGATGCCAAGTCAAAGGGCATGGTCTGGGTGAACACCAGCAGCAAGGTGTACCACAAGGATGATTCCTTTTATGGCAAGACCAAGCATGGCCAGTTTATGAGTGAAGCCGATGCGCAGAAGATGGGCGCTCACCTGGCGAAGGCATCACCGATGGGCAAGAAGTCAGCGACGACCGCTGCTCCCGCCGGCACGATGGCACACTAGGCTAGTGACGTACTCAGAAAGATCCGCAGTCTGCCCGGAGGCCGGCAAGGCGTTTTATTGCTGTGATCTTCGGGCAGGTTCGTCTTTATACCAGTCGATCGCAACGAGGTCGGACCGATCTCGGATCGAAACGAAAGGAAGAATCAGATGAGTTTTCTCTCCGGCATCGGCGATTTACTGAAGCAGGCTACAGGCGGCACATCGAATGTTGACGAAGTCACGCAGAATGCTCCGCCGTCTGCGATTGCAGGCGGGCTGGCACAGGCCCTGGGCTCAGGCGGATCTGGTGGATTCGGACAGATGGCGGCGCAGCTTTTCTCCGGAGGCAACAGTGGCGCCCAGGCAGGCATGCTGGGTTCCCTGCTGGCAACCGCGGGTCCCGCAGTGCTGGCAAGGTTTTCTGCCAGCCATCCGGGATCGCCGATCACCGGCATGCTGCAGCAGGGACAGACTTCGGTGACACCGGAGCAGGCGGCGAGTGTGGATCCGAGCGAAGTACAGGCATTGGCCGAGCATGTGCATTCGGAGAACCCAGGCATTATCGGGACAATCAGCAATATCTATGCTGAACATCCGACGGCGATCAAGGCGCTGGGCGCCGGTGCGCTGGCAATTGCGATGAAGCATATCAGCGAGAACAAGAACGCCTGATCTGGTGCAGAGGTGCGGACGGTGAGGCGCATCTTCGGATGCGCTTCACATTTAGAGGGCTGGCATTAGTCGGCGGGCAGTGCTTCCAGGCCGCGGATGACTTGCGTTTCGAGCTCGATGCGCTTGTCGGAGTAGCTGTGATCGGTCGGCAGATGGGCAGTCAGGATGCGGTCATTGCCCTCGGACGAGATAGCTGCAGCCAGTTTGTCAGCTGAAGGGGCGAGGCCGTCGTCGGAGGTGACGATGAGCATCGGTTTATTCCTGAGTCCGGGAGCATCGCTCGCGAGTGACCATTCGGGATGAGCCATGAGCTCGGCGGCCAGGCCTTCCGGGGTGCAGCCGGCAAGCGGAGCGATCCCTTCTTCGGCGAGTTGCCTGCCGAGAGTGGCGACGGCTTGTTGTTTGCTGGCGCCGGCAGCGCCCGGCGGAAGCAGCCCGCGACCAGCCATGTCTGCAGCGGAGATGGCGCCGACTGCAAGAACCTTGTCGTCATGAGCCGCAGTGTAGAGGGCGATCATGCCGCCCATGCTGTGTCCCACAAGCACGATGCGGGCAGGATTGACGCGCAGACGGGTAGCATTTGCGGGATCGCGCAGGTACGCGAGAGCGGCTGCCGTGTCTTCCATGGAGTGCTGGAAGCTGAAGACGCCGGGCGAGCCCCAGCTGCCGCGGTAATCGAAGTAGAGGACGTTCCAGCCGTCGCGGCGGATAGCCTGGGCAAGGTCGAGATTCTTTTCATTGCCTGGAAAGCCGTGAAGGAGCACGACCGTGCCGTGCGGTCCTGCACCGGCGGCCTGGTACAGGAGGGCATTCAGGCGTAAGCCATGGCTGGGGAGCTGGAAGGATTGCATGGCGGCTGGAGCGGTCTTGTCCTGAACAGGATCGGTAGTGATGGCGGCGGGCGTCTGGGCCAGAAGAGGGGCGAGGAGCGGGGCGGACAAGAGGAGTGAGGTCAGCAGGACGAGCTTACGAGGCATGAGCCATTCTGGCGGAGGAAGAAGCGGACTGCAAATGAATGCCGGATTGCTGTGGCGGTTCCTTGCCGATCTGGTGTGGGAGATCAGGTGGTGCCGTCGGGGATGAGGCGCGGCTGGGTCAGGTCAGCCGCGATGGCGGTAAAGATGCCACTGAGTGAGGTGACGGGCTGGCTGGCGACGCATACGCTGTTTGAGCCGCTCTGGAAATAATCCGAGAAGAAATACTGGGCAGCAGAGGCCATCCCTGCCATGGTGTCGCAGGGGACCATGGCAGGGTTGGTGTCCGTGGCACAACCGGTCTGCTCCGATCCGTAGGCGACGGAATAGACCAGCGTACCGGCAGCAGTAGCAGCCTGGGCAGCGACGACGGCCTGGGTGCATTCCCCTACCCAAGAGGGATAGAGGCCGTTGCCGGTGGCGACTTTGTAGTTCTCACCAGCCGGCGGGGTAGCGGTCATGTTGGGGTAGCCGGTTGAAGGATTCACCTCGCCACCCTGTTGCAGAGCATTGGAGTCGCCGTCGCTGAGAATGATGATCACATTTTCCGAACCGGGATTGAGGGCTTGTTCAGCAACCAGGGCTGACTGCGCTGCGTAGATCGAGCCGGCATAGTAGGTTTCGTAGTCGGCTTCGTAGTTGGGAGGAAGGATGCCGGTGCACCCGGCTACTCCGCCGACAGCCTTGACCAGGCCGGAGGTGCTGTTGAGTGTTGTGGCGGCATCCGAGGTGCGATAGTCGCTGCTGAAGGGTGTGATCTGGTAGGTGGGATCCGTGGGGTTGCCGTTCAAGCCCAGGTACGTTGTGCCGGGGCTGGGAAACGAGAAAGGCAGACTGGTTGGGACACCTCCATATGGCTTGGTAGGCAGCATGTCAAAGATGCCGTACTGGGCAATGTAGAGGTAGCCGTTCTGAGAAGTTGGAGAGGGAAAGGGCGTGGTGCAGGAGGCATCGATAGCAGCGGTGGAAACGGAAACATTGGGAAAGGTAAAGAGGCTGACGCGATCGAAGGAGTTGGAGACGCTGCCGTTGATCGCCGGCCCGCAGCTGGCCTGCCATGACCCGCAGGGAGAAAGGTTCTGCAGCAGGATCTGCACCCCGGCCAGCGAACATTGCATCAGCGTGAGATTGCCGCAGTTCGTGTCGGTGGCATTCATCGAGAGAGTGGAATCGACGATGATGACGATGTTTGAAGGCCTCGGTATTCCCCCGCGGATTGCGGCAGTGGCGACTGCGGTGAGCGTGATGGTTTTGGTACCGAAGAGACTGGCGAAGTACAGGGACACTGCCGCCTGCTGCTTGATCTGAATGGCATTCGCCTGAAATCCACTGCCGCTTCCGACCTGCACGGTGACACAGACCTGTCCCTTGTTCTTGAGGGTCTGCAGACATAGAAGTTTCGGGTAGCCGCTGACCATGGTGACGGAGTGAAGGCGGCCGGCATTTGCGTTACCGGATAGTGCGCTGTAGCTGGTTGCGGCGGCGACAGGATCGGAGGTCAGCAGGGCTCCGGAGATGGAGGACGCCGGGATCATCTGCGCTCCGGCCAGGGCAGCAGCATCGGTCGCCGACTGTAGCGACTTCTGCGAAACAATGGCCATGCCGATGTCGAGTACCAGGCCGGCAAAGCCGAGCAACACTGTCAGCATAAGGGCCACAATGATCAGGACCTGCCCCTGCTCGTCTTCTCGAAAGAGTCGGCAGCGGCGAAGGAAGGACGCCATCACTGGATGACCTCAGCCGAGATGGCTGTCAGTTTGCATGATGGGAACGCATTGACACCATAGAGCAGCAGGTTGCAGGGATATGTCGTTGTTACCTTTACTGGCTGACCCGAGGTGAGAATCGCGCTGGGACAGGAAGGGCTGGTCGCACTGTAGGTCGCGCCCGACACCAGGATGGAGTAGCCGATGCCGGAAGTGGCGCCTGTGTTCTGCAGCAGCGGGGCGGCGGCAGCGATCGCGCTCACAGTGACCGCACAGGGATCGCCGCCCTGGCCTCGCATGAGCGCAAACTGGCGAGCGCCTGTGGAGGTGGCATTGGTCAGTCCGAGGACGTTGTTCAAAGCAATGCCAAAGGCAAGGATGCCGGTCACGATCAGCAACAGGACAGGAAGGGTCAGCGCAAACTCAATGAGCGCCTGACCTTCCTCACTGCGCGCAAAGCGGCAGCTACTTGAACTAGGAATGGCTTCCTTGCTGGACTTCAACGTCAACATCCTGGCCTGGCTCCCCCGATCGATGCAGGCAACCGCAAAGTTCGCAGCTGGTGCTAGGTTTAACGGCGGAAGCCGCGAAACCATGAGAGGTGAGGTCAGGCGATCCTATG
>CAZZUX010000006.1:0-2423 GCA_964657395.1 uncultured Ktedonobacteraceae bacterium | reverse complement strand
ATGCCGACGTATTAAGATGGCGTCCATGCGATCTATCTGCTGTGCGGGCGTGATGCTGTTCGGATGGTTGGGTGTATTGCCGCTGGCTGCTGCTCTTTCTCCGCCTGCTACTGCCGAAGAGCAGGCAGTATTGGCGCCAATCCATGCGATGTTCGATGGAATGGCGAAGCGGGATGCAGCAGCGATCCTGCAGCCGACGATGTCAGGTGGCCGCCTGGTGTTGATGCGCGATGGCAAGCCGACGCAGATGACCTTCGCCGCATTTGCGGAGCGGGTGGGCAAGCCTTCGAAGGAGAAGATTGAAGAACGGATTTATGATCCGGTGATCCGGATCGATGGGGATCTGGCGATGGTGTGGGCGCCGTTCGATTTTCTAACGGATGGTAAGGTGACGCATTGCGGGACGGATCTGTTCAATCTGGTGAAGACGGATGGAAAGTGGTTGATCACGGCGGTGGCGGATACGGGGCATGCTAGTTGTGCGGCGCATTGATCGCGTCATTGCAGTTCGTTGCCATTCGTCACACCGCTGCGCTCGACATTTCTGTAGATTACGATCGCGTTCACGGCGTTGACATCCGACTATCGGTGAAGTCCATGACTAGTTTCCTCTCTGCAAAGTACCAGCGATTCTCCTGACGCAGCCGCTGATCGGAGTAGCGGATACCGAGTGTCTGAGATTTGCGCTGCTGATCCTTATCCACTGTAAATTGATGGACCAGGCAGTAGGTCTCCCCCAATGGCGTGATCTCCCTGGATCATCACATCGCTTTGACCATTCATGTGCAATGTAACCGTGAAGGTGTTGAGACTGCGAGAGCCGAGCGGATTGCCGATCTGCCCCTGATTGTAGAGTGAGCTGGTGGGTGCCAGGATCGCCCTCGTAGTTCAGAATCACTCCACCCGGAGTGAAGAGGTTGGACTGCTGCTCAGCGAGTCTTCTGTCGGCACAATGCGCCCACGCATCCACGAGTCTGCGGAGTGCAAGCCGGTCAGCCGCCTCGCCCTTCAATGTTGTTACCAGCATGGAGGTGTTGGAAAGTCTGGCGAAAGACAGGGTGCCGCCGGTTGTGGCCTCCGAGTGGACGGTACCTGGCTCTGCTGAAGCAATTGTAGAGACTAGACCGACTGTGAACGCAGCCCGGGCCGATGTGATCGCGGTGGCGAGAAGTCGCGCCGATTTGCGCTGTCTTCACCTTGCATCATGTTAGTCTCCGATCCTCATCCACTGACGTATGCGGGCCGACCGCCTGATGGAAGCAGTCTATGCCAACGGCCAGAGAACGAATTTGGAACGAGCAAAAGGCGCATCCCGCAGGATGCGCCCTTTGTGCTTGCACACGAATTATCGTGGACTTGCCGACGTGTCGGACGAGAACGAGGTAACGCCAGAGCGTCGACGCCCTTACGGCCAAAATCCTGGACCTAAGCTGCGGGGCCTTCGCCTTGCGGGTCGGATTCAGACATGGCCTTGTCCATTTCCTCGCGACGCTTGGCTTTGATCTCGGCGCGCTTCTGACGTTTTTCGTCGAGGAGCTGTTCGGAACCCAGGAGTTCGATGAAGGCCTTTTCGGCGCCATCGCCCTTCTGGAAGCCCGTGCGGATGATGCGCAGATAGCCGCCCTGGCGATCGCCGTAGCGCGGGGCCACGACTTCGAAGAGACGGGTGACCGACTCGTCGGTCATCATGTAGGAAAGTGCCTGGCGGCGTGAATGAAGATCGCCCTTCTTGCCGAGCGTGATCATCTTCTCGACCAGCGGGCGAGCTGCCTTGCACTTGGTGATGGTGGTGTGGACGCGGTCTTCCATCAGAATGGAGGTCACGAGATTGCGCAGCATGGCGCGGCGGTGGCTCGTGTTGCGACCAAGTTTGAATCCTGCATTGCGGTGACGCATGGCAATTCTCGTTGTCGGTGTGCTTCAGTGAGGCAGACCGGCTGTGGTGGAACAGCCGGCCCCGACAATCCTTTCGTTTAGAAATTCTCTGGTTCGTTCTGCAGCGGAAGATCGGCGGCGTCGAAGACATCATCGTCGTCGTCATCGTCGTCAAAGCGGTTGTAGCTCTGGGCCAGTGCCTGCGCAGGCAGAATGCTGGTCGGGCCGGGTACGGCATTGCCGTTCTCGTCGATCTTCATGCCCAGGGACAAGCCCATCTGCGCAAGGATTTCCTTGATCTCGTTCAGAGACTTGCGTCCGAAGTTCTTGGTCTTCAGCATCTCCGGTTCGGTCTTCTGAACGAGTTCGCCGATGGTCTGAATATTGGCGTTCTTCAAGCAGTTGTAGCTGCGGACGGAAAGCTCTAGCTCTTCAACCGAGCGATTGAGATTTTCGTTGCGAAGCTGCATGCGGCCTTCGTCCTGCACGCTCTCGGCTTCCATTTCCTCTTCAAAGTTGATGAAGATGGTCATGTGGTCCTTGAGCAG
>CAZZUX010000005.1:30491-83217 GCA_964657395.1 uncultured Ktedonobacteraceae bacterium | reverse complement strand
TAGAGGCTTCTACGGCGGGTATCGCGGGGTATATGGGTACCGTGGCGGATATGGTGGGTACGGGTACCGTGGAGGCTACGGATTCCGTGGCGGCTACGGCGGCGGATACCACGGTGGTGTAGGCGGATTCCGTGGCGGCTCTGTTGGTGGCGGGTTCCATGGCGGCAGTGGCTTCCATGGCGGCAGTGTTGGTGGCTTCCATGGTGGGGGAGGCGGTGGATTCCACGGCGGCGGCGGCGGCCATCGCTAACCCGCGGTGACCTGTTTATCAAGCAATCATAAACCGGCTGGCAGGCAAACCCTGTCAGCCGGTTTTAGTTTGCTCTGCCAACTCCAGGACCATACCGGCTATGCGCGATGCGGCATCAGGATGGGCGAGAGCACGCGCGTTACTGCCCATGCTTTCCAGATGGATCCGGTCACTGAACAAGCCGACAATGGCGCCGAGCAGTATGTCGGCGGTGAGGCGATTTTGAGGCAGCACGAGAGCGGCATGGGCCGCAGCTAGAACTTCTGCGTTCCTGGTCTGGTGGTCGTCAGCAGCTTCCGGAAACGGGATGAGCAGCGATGGCTTGCCGGAGGCAGCTAGTTCCGCGACTGTGCTGGCACCGCTACGAGCGAGAATGAGATCGGCAGCCGCGAAACGAGCGGCCATGTCGTCCAGGAACGGACTGACCGTCCACCGAGTCGGGTCGGCGCCGCTGGCAGTATAAGCAGCTTGAACCGCATCTGCGTGACGGGCGCCTGCCTGGTGCAGGATTGTCAGTGCCGGCACCGCTTCCAGAAGCCTGAGAGCAATCGGCGGCAAGGCATCATTGAGTGCGCGAGCGCCCTGGCTGCCGCCGAAGATGAGCAGGTGAGGGGGTGCGGCGGCCAGGCGCGGCGAAAGCAGAAAAAACTCCGGGCGTACCGGGATGCCTGTGACCTGGGCATTACGGAAGAAGGCAGCAGCAGGTGGAAAATTGACGGCTGCGGCACTGACTCGTTTACCGATGATGCGGTTCGCCAGGCCAGGCGCCGCGTTCGGTTCGAAAGCCAGGGTGGGGATGCCGCTGATGATGGCAGCCATCATGGCCGGACCTGAGGCGTAGCCTCCGACGCCGATGGCTACCGCAGGCTTCCACTCACCAAGCAGTCGACGGCAGTGCAGAATAGCACGAGGTAACGCGGTAGTAGTCGAGAGGCGGGTACGCAGGCTTACATTCTTCAGTTGGCCGACATCGATCATATCCAGAGGGTAGCCGGCCTGGGGAACAAGACGAGATTCCAACCCGCGTGGCGTGCCGATAAAGCGGATTTCTGCTCCATACTTGTCGCGAAGTTCATTGGCGATGGCAAGTGCCGGGATGATGTGACCACCGGTGCCGCCGCCGGCGATAAGGATGCGCAAGCCGTGCGCGTCCGCAGGATCAGGCGCCGCGCTCACTCGATCTCTCGCGTGAGATTTAAAAGAACGCCGATGCTGGCCAGTGTAAAGAAGACAGAGGTGCCGCCATACGAGATGAGCGGCAGCGTGATGCCCTTCGTTGGCACCAGCGCAAGAACGACGCTGATGTTGAAGAAGGCCTGGATGATGACGGTTGCTGTAATTCCAAAAGCCAGGAATCTAGCGAAAGGATCCTGAGACAGGCTGGCGGCTCGCATGCCCCGGTAACCGAGCGCGATGAAGAGGCCGATGATGATCAGTCCTCCGATCAGGCCAAGCTCTTCGGCGATATTGGCGAAGATAAAGTCAGTGTGTGCCTCGGGCAGGTAGAAAAGTTTCTGTCGCCCTTCCATGAAACCCAGGCCGTGGAAGCCGCCCGTGCCGACTGCGATGAGCGATTGAATGGTGTGGAAGCCGGTTTTCTTGGGATCTTTCCAGGGATCGAGAAAAGCCAGCATGCGCTCGCGGCGCCACGCGACGTGGAAAAGCAGGTAGTAAAGGAGCGGCGCAATCGCAAGACTGGCGTAGCCGAAGACTTTCATCTGCGCTCCCGCCAGGTACAACATCATGAAGGTCACGGCAGCGCATACCAGCGCGGTACCGAGGTCCGGTTCCTTCAGAATGAGCGCAATGAAAAGCAGGCTGGGCAGCGCGGCAGGCAGCAAGGTATTGCGGACATCTTCGATGTACTGCATACGGTTCTGTAGAAACCAGGCGAGGAACAGCACGATGGTGGGCTTCGCGAGTTCAGACGGCTGGAAGGACAGACCGCCGAATTTGATCCAGCGCTGGGTGTTGTGCGAGCCATGCATTGCGAACGAGACCATCAGCATGACCATGGTGACCGCCACCGCAGGAAACACGACGTTCGGCCGGTTGAACTTGCGATAGTCCACTCGCATCAGCACAGTCATGGTAATAAGTCCTAGTACCGCCCACGCAGCCTGCCTGGTGACGAAGTTATAGGGTGAACCGAAGCGTGCCTTGGCCATGATTGCAGAAGCACTAAAGACCGTGGCCAGCCCAATGAGGACCAGCAGCAGGACGACGCAATACAGCCACTTATCGACGCCGACACGCTTCGCCATCTCGCTTAATTCCCTTCCGCTGCCGCTGCGGCAAATTGTCTTGCAAAAACCTGCTCCTTGAAGGCGCGACCGCGATGCTCGTAGCTGTCGAACTGGTCGAAGCTGGAGCAGGCCGGCGCGAGCAGAACGATGTCACCTGGAGACGCAGCGGCTGCCGCACTTTCGATAGCTGCGTTGAGCGTGTTCGAAGAAACGATGTGGGTCGCCCCGGCGATCTCGCGCTCGATCTTCTCTGCTGCCGCACCAATGGTGTATACGCGCTTCACGCGTTGCTGCAGGAGCGGACGCAACCGCGTGTAGTCGGAATTCTTGTCCTTGCCGCCAAGGATGAGGTGGATGCCGCCGGGAAACGAGGCCAGCGCCTTCATGGTCGCGTCCACATTGGTCGCCTTAGAGTCGTTGTAGTAGTGCACGCCAGCGATGTCGGCGACAAATTCGAGCCGGTGCTCCACCGCCTGAAAGGCGTGAATGGCGTCGGCAATGACCTTGGACTCTACTCCGACAAGACGTGCCGCGCAGACAGCAGCCAGTACATTCTCAAGGTTATGTTCACCCTTCAAAGGGATCGCACTGACAGGCATGATGGGTTCGAAGCCCGACTGCTCGTTGTCTCTGAACACGACGGCACCATTCATGACTGCAGCACCCTGTCGGACCAGCTTGGTGCGGCTGAACCACAAGACCCGGGCTTTAGCCCGCCCAGCTGCCAGCTGTACGCGCGGGTCATCTCCGTTAAGCACCAGAAAGTCTTCCCGCGTCTGCGAAGCGAAGATCTTTTCTTTCGCGGCAGCATAGTCTTCGAAGGTGCCGTGCCGGTCAAGATGGTCAGGCGTGATGTTGAGGATGACAGCGATAGTGGGCCGGAAGTGCTGCGTCGTTTCGAGCTGGAAGCTGGAGATTTCGAGGACTGACCAGGCGGTCGAAGCATCGGCGGATTGATTTTCCGCCGTGTCCACGAGTTCGATAACAGGTATGCCGATGTTGCCGCCGACCTGGGTGACCAGACGGGAAGCCTTGAGGATTTCTCCGCACAGCGTGGTGGTTGTGGTCTTACCATTAGAGCCGGTGATGGCGAGGATCTTCGTCTTCAGGAATTGCGACGCCAGTTCTACTTCGCCAGTGATTGGAAGACCCAGTTTGCGAACCTGCTGCAACTCGGGCGTTGTCAGCGGTACGCCCGGGCTGACAACGATAAGATCCTGGCGACGAAAAGTGAGCAGGCCGTGACCGCCGGTTTCGACAGCGATGCCCTCTTCCAGCAGGGCGGGAAGTTCATTGGCAAGTGCCTGGGCGCTCCGCATGTCAGACACCGTAACCTGTGCGCCCTTGCGCCGCAGAAACAGCGCGGCCGAGCGCCCGGACTTGCCCAGGCCCACGACCAACACCTTCTTATTTTTGTATTCCATGCTGCTTCGACCCGACTGCTGGTGAACTCTTGTTGACTTGAGGAAATGAAGACCCTTCTGCTTCGCTACGCTTCGGTCGAGATGACAGGATCATGGATTGATCACAGATAGTTAGACCTGACAGGCGATTGTCCCATGCAGGAGCATGGCTCATCGCAGTTTTAGCGTAGTAAGTGCAAAGAGTGCAAACACGAGTGCCAGAATCCAGAAACGCGCGATGACTTTCGATTCAGACCAGCCGCTGAGTTCAAAGTGATGATGCAGAGGCGCCATTTTGAAAATGCGTTTCCCCTTTCGCAGTTTGTAGCTGCCGACCTGCAGGATGACAGAGAGTGTCTCGAGCACGAAGATGCCGCCGATGAACGGAAGGAGCAATTCCTGCTTGATGACGACGGCGACAGTGCCGATCGCTCCGCCAAGGGCGAGTGACCCGACATCTCCCATGAAAACCTCGGCCGGATGAGCGTTGTACCAGAGGAAGCCGATACTGGCGCCAACCATGGACCCGCAGAAGACAGCCACTTCGCCGACAAGCGGCATGCGCTGAATCTCAAGATAGTCCGCGAAGACGGCATGCCCGCTGACATAGGTGAGCACTGTCAGCGCAGTCGCGGCGATGATAGTACAGCCAATAGCCAAGCCATCGAGGCCGTCGGTAAGATTCACAGCATTGCTGGATGCCACGATGACGAGCACTACGAATACCACGAAAGGAAGAAAGGCCAGCAGGGCCATGTGCGGCACGTGCTGGAGTGCGCCTATGGCAAGGTCGGGCCGAAACCGCTTGAGGAACGGAACAACCAGCCGCGTTGAGTAACTGCCCTGCTGCTCAAGCAGAACCAGGGTGACGGCAATAGCCACGCTGACCAGAATCTGCAGGCCCATCTTGGCGCGAGAGGTGAGGCCAAGATTGCGACGGTTCACGACCTTGATGTAGTCATCCGCAAAACCAATGCCGCCGAAAGCCAGCGTCGAGAGCATAACCATCCAGACAAATGGATTGGAGAGGTCGCTCCAAAGCAGGGTGGGCAGCAGTATGGAGATGCAGATCAGCACACCGCCCATCGTGGGGGTGCCCGCTTTCTTCTGGTGCGCGGCTGGGCCTTCCTGGCGAATGTACTGGCTGATTTGAAACTCTCTTAACTTTTCGATGACGTAAGGACCGACTACCAGTCCGATCAGCATGGCCGTCAGCGTCGCGAAGGCCGTGCGGAAAGTAAGATAGCGGAAGATGCGGAAAGGCCGAAAATAGGGAAACAGTTTTTGGTACAGGAGCCAGTAAAGCAAACTTCCTCCGCGTAGCAGGGATCGATGATCGATCTGCCGATAATCTTATGTCCTGGCCCGAAACTTACCGCGATTTACCTGCTGTCAGCGTCAAGAACGTCAAGAGCACGCTCAAGTTTGACGCCGCGTGAAGCCTTGAGCAAAACCACATCGCCTTCGCGTACATGCTGCTGCAGCCACTTTCCGGCAGCGGCGGAATCTGCAACGAATTCGGCGGTCGTGACGCCCCCTGCGGCAGCTCCATCCACGATCGATTGCCCCATGCCCCGCACGCCAACTACCACATCGATGCCGGCCGCCGCCGCCGCTTCGCCGCAGGCGCGATGCAGGGAGCCAGATTCCGGACCCAGTTCGAGCATCTCGCCAGCAACCAGGATGCGGCGCTTAGCGGGCATCGAGGCAAGAGTCGCAATCATCGACTGCAGGGCCTCAGGATTGGAGTTGTAGCTGTCATTGATGATGGTCGCGCCGCGCCAATGCACCATCTCGCCGCGGCGACTATCCGGCCGCATCTGGCGCAAGGCACCGGCGCAGTCTGCCAGTGTCATACCGGACTCCAGGCCGCACGCAATGGCGGCGAGCGCATTGGTGATGTTGTGACGACCCAGGAGAGCCAGTTTGACGGTCGCTTTCTGATCAAGCACAGTGACGTCGAAACGGATGCCTTCGCCACCGCGCTCCGCAATGTTCTCGGCGCGGATGTACGCTGTTGGTCCGGTCCCGAAGCAGAGTACACGACCGGTAAAGCCCCGGCTGAATTGCGCGACGTAGCGATCGTCTGCGTTAAGGAACGCTGTGCGATGCATCCCGTGCAGGCCTTCAATCAACTCATACTTGGCGCGCGCGATACCCGCGATGCCGTCCTTGAAATTCTCTGCGTGTGCGTTGCCGACATTGGTGACGACACCCCAGTCCGGAAGTGCGATCCGGCAGAGAGCTTCGATTTCGCCGCTGTTCGACATACCCATCTCGATGACAGCGATCTCATCGTCAGGCTGAAGACGCAGAAGCTGGAGCGGCAGACCGAAATGGTTGTTAAGGTTGCCAATGGATTTGAGCACGCGATGCTTTGCGCCCAGCACCGTAGCGACGGCTTCCTTGGTGGTCGTCTTACCGGCACTGCCGGTCACCCCGATCAGTCGTTTACCCCAGGCCCTGCGGACAGCAGAAGCCAGACTCTGCATGGCAGTAAGTGGATCGTCGACGATAAGCAGGGTGTGCTGATGCGCCTGCTGCAGCATGCGCGCAACATGAGCGCGGGCCACAACGGAAGCGCGGGCGCCCTGCGCGAAGGCTGCCGGAACGAAATCGTGCGCGTCATAATGCTCTCCGCGTATCGCGAAGAAGAGGTCACCCGGCTGAAGTGTCCGCGTGTCGATGGAGTAGCCTGTGGCCGCGCCGGTAGCGGTCTCGGCGTGGCCTATCTTGACTTCGCCTTCCATCCACGCTGCGCATTGTGCCAGCTCAAGATTCACAAAACACCCTTCTGCACAAGTCCAGCGAGCGCCTGGCGTGCCTGCTCTGCATCATCGAACTCCACTGCCTGCTGACCGATGGTTTGCGTTTTCTCGTGGCCCTTACCGGCAATCAACACCAGGTCACCAGTTCGGGCCTCCGCAATAGCGCGCTGAATGGCGCGAGAGCGATCAGCCTCTACCTGCACAGCTGCAATGGTGCCGGACAGGCCTGGCAGAATGTCTTCGATGATAGCGACCGGATCTTCGCTACGCGGATTGTCGGATGTAACGATGACAACATCGCTCCCTTCGCCCGCAGCCCGGCCCATCAGCGGCCGCTTGGTGCGATCGCGATTGCCGCCGCAACCGAAGACTGTAATGACACGTCCACGTTGATCGTGAACCAGTTCGCGCGCCAGTGCAGTCACGTTGCGAAGTGCATCGCTGGTATGTGCGTAATCAACGATGACGGTAAAGTCCTGCGTTGTATCGATGGTCTGAAAACGGCCGGGCGGCGCCTGCAGGTCTTCTGCTGCAGATGCGATCTCGTCAAGGGAAAGACCGCGGGCACATGCCGCTGCACTGGCGGCAAGAAGGTTATAGACATTGATTCGCCCGACCAGCCGGCTGGTGATTGGCGCAGTTCCGAATGGAGTCTGCAAGGAGAAGTGTGTCCCGGATGCAGAAACGCGCACGCCCGCCGCGCGGAAGTCGCCTTCATGGATTCCATATGAGAATACCTGTGATTCCGCCTCCCTCGCGATCGCAAGGAGACCGGTGCCAGCATCGTCGTCGGCATTAATGACCGCAGTCTTCGGCGCCTGCGAACAGCTGCCGTCAAATAAGCGAGCCTTTGCGCGCAGGTAATCTTCAAGCGTGCCGTGGTAGTCGAGATGATCCTGCGTGAGATTGGTGAAGATGGCGGTGTCGAATGCCAATTGCCACACGCGCCCCTGGTCCAGCGCGTGGGATGACACTTCCATCACGGCTTCTGTAACACCCAGATCGAGGCCTTCGGCGAAGATGGCGAGAAGATCCCGGGACTCCGGAGTGGTATGCGGCGATGCCAACACGCGATCGCCGATGCGATACTCAATGGTGCCAACCAGGATGGTCTTGCGGGCCTGCGCTCGCAGCATCTGCTCCAGCAGATAGGCGGTAGTCGTCTTACCGTTGGTGCCGGTAACGCCAGTCAATCCGAGCTTAGTATCTGGATAGCCGTAGAAGGCTCGGCATAGCTCAGCCAGTGCACGCCGGCCATGAGGTACCTGTGCAACCGGCAAAGAGGGATGCCCCGACCGGGTACTCGCAAAATACGTATCCGTATCGGTAACGATAGCGGTGGCACCGGCATCGATGGCACGTTCAATGAAGCTATTGCCATCCATGGTGCCGCCCTTCATGGCGACAAAAATAGTACCCGGTTCCACCTTGCGCGAATCGTACTCGATCCCCTGGATGGGCGCGCTGCTCTCTGCCCCGGCTTCAAAGACCTGCTGCGTGGTGATGGCGGCGACGAGCTGAGAGAAGGTCATCATAAGTGCAGTCCCAGAATATCGCTGAACGCCGGTCATTGAACGTCTATCGCTGAAAACGGACGAACACCTGTGTACCAAGAGGCACCATGGTGCCGGCAGCTGGAGCCTGCTCGCGCGCGATACCAGTGCCGAAGGCCTGGACAAGAAGCCCGGATTCACCAGCCGCTTCGATGACCTGCCTGAGCGGCTCGCCCACCAGGACCGGTACCGAGACGCGACGCTTGCCATCGGTGACAATCGTGGCGCTGTCATGCGCGGGATCAGGACTTGGAACAATCGAAGCTTCAGGTTTGTCAGGCGTTGATTCGGATTCTTTTGCGAGCTGGGATGGCGGTGGCGCAGGCTGGTGCAGCCGGGCTATCTCCTGATCAACAGTAAGAGTCTTGGAGTGGATCGGCGGATCCGGCGCGACGCTTGCGAGAGTGGTCGGCTTCAGAGATACGCCGTGCAAACCGCCATCCTTGGCGGAGGCTGCAGGTGTCTTTGAGTCCAGTGGCGTACGCAGTGGATCATCTGCCGACAGGTTGTTGACCTCCGCGAACATGGCACTCAGCTGTTCAGCATCGAGCTGGTCTCCATCCACGTCCTCAGTGTTCGGAACTCTGCGGGCCTCATCCATTTCTTTCTGCGGCTTCAGCGGTTCATCATGCGGCACGCCGAGATATTCAAGCACCTGCTGTGCGATCTCAGCGAACACCGGGGCTGATACCTGGCCGCCCATGTGCTGACCTTCCGGCGAGTCGATGACAACAGCCACACTGATCGCCGGATTGTTCACAGGCGCGAAGCCAGCGAAGGACGCTACCAGCTTGGTCTTCGAATAGGTGTGCGTGGCAGTGTCGATCTTCTGAGCGGTGCCGGTCTTGCCGGCGGCAGAGTAGCCGTTTAACGCGGCATCCTTACCGGTGCCGTGCAGCACAATGCCTTCCATCATCTTCCGCATCTGCGCAGACACCAGGGGCGAGATCACACGATGTGCGCCCTCCGGCAGCGTCGAGGGGATGTCCGAAGCTGGCCGAAATGGCTGCCCCTGTAGCTTTGCTGAACTGGCATCCGACGCCGTGAGCAGCATGTGCGGAGGCAGATAGGTGCCCCCATTGCCGATAGCAGAGACCATGCTGACCAGCTGCACCGGCGTCACGCCAACTTCCTGACCGATGGCAAGCGAGCCGATGCTGGTAGCACCCCAGCGATGCGTCGGTCGCAGGATGCCACGTGTTTCCGATGGCAGCTCTATGCCGCTACGCTGACCAAATCCGAAAGCCCGGATGTACTTGTAGAAGTTCTCGCGGCCCATGGCCATGGCTAATTTCACCGCGGCAACATCGCTTGAATGCCACAGTGCCTCTTCTACCGGAATGCGCCCGAAATGCTCGCCGGGAGCATCGTGAATGGTGCGGCCGAAGATAGTGATCGAACCACCCTGGCAATCAATCATCGATTCAGGGGTGGTCACCTTTTCCTCAAGCGCCGCGGCGTACGTCACCAGCTTGAAGGTCGAGCCCGGCTCATAGATATCGCTGACGGCATGATTGCGGAGCAGACCGTTGGTGGCATGGCGAAAGTCGTTCGGATTGAAGGTCGGGCGGATCGCCAGGGCCAGGATCTGGCCAGTGTGCGTGTCCTGCACCACGACCGTGCCGTTGAGCGCATGATGCTTTTCCATGGCGTGGTCGAGCGCGTGCTCAGCCATGAACTGGATATTCTCGTCGATGGTCAACTGCAAGTCTTCGCCTGGCAGCGGTTCCTGCTCCTCGCTGCCCAGTACCTGCCGCTTGGCATCAAGCGCCGTCATGATGTGACCGGGAGTGCCGTGCAGATCATCGTCAAATCTGCGCTCGATACCGCCCAGACCATTGTCATCGGTGCCGACATAGCCAAGCACCTGTGCGGCCAGGTCTTCGTTCGGATAAAAGCGCTTGAACTCGCGGGTGAAGTAGATGCCCTTCAGGTTCAATGCCTTCACCTTCGCGGCAGTAGGCGGATCGAGCTTGCGAGCAATCCATGCGAACCCATGCCCAGCAACCAGCCGGGCGTTGATCTGGGGGGCGGTGGTGAAGTCTTCAGTTGGATCGCAATGAACAACCTTCGCAAGCGCCTTGGCAGTCGCGGCTTTGTCGATTATTTCCCGCGGATCGGCATAGACCGACTGCACGGCAACCGTCATCGCTAATGCATGAAGATTGCGATCGTAGAGGACACCACGTCGCGGAGCAATCTCAAAGCCATGCTGCTGTTGCTGCGCAGCAATCTCGACAAACCTGTGATGGTCGACTGTCTGCAGCCAGACTAGACGTAACACGATAACGGCAGCCCAAACCATGAAGAACAGCGACAACAAGGCAAAGCGCAATCTGCGTGGGGCTCCGACTACGCCACGCGTCGATTGCGCTTTTGGTGTGAAACGAAAATCCTTCAAGGCTGGACCGATTTCGATTGATGGCTATGGTTGCTGTCGATGCCGTCCTTGTTGAAGGGCTGCTTTAGAGAGTAGGGATACGAGCCTCTGCCATGACGGCGCCTGCACTTTCCGGAGAGAGCTCGGGGCGAATGACCTGGCCCGGCTTTGGAGCTTCCATACCGAGTTTGCGGGCTTCCTTATCCAGCCGGCCCAGGTCGCACATCTGCGCTTCCTGCAGGCTCAGCTGGCGGTTGGTCTCGCGAAGCTGTTCGAGCTGCTGCTTCTTCGCTTCCACCTTGTATCCGGACTCGATGGCGCTGAAATGCTGCCAGCCGTAAACCATCGACATGATGAAGAGAATGGACATGGCGATGGCGAAGCGGCGCATCTCCCGTTTGCGAATAGGATCTTCGGCCTTCACCAGCCGCGTGTTGTCCAAGTGCTTGACGAAGAAGACTTCCGGCGTCGGCCCGCGTCGCGCACGCTGCTGCGCGTGAAAGAGGCGGGTATTGTGCTCGGCGGTTGCCTGTGCGTGGCTGGTGGCAGAGGCTGCCTGGTCAAACCAGCCCTGCGCTCCGAGTGCTGCCGTAATTGTCTGAGTCGCCATATTCGTGTCCTGTTCCCCCATTCCTTGCGACCGGGCCAGAATCGCTGGAAGAGGAGGGAGATGTATTGCAGATTTTGAATCGTCTTTGTCTTTCGCCTGGTAGTACGGTGGGACGATTCTGGCCCGATTCTTTAAATTCGTCAGCGTCTTGGTTGCCGCAGTCCTAACTGATAAACATCTGCCTGCCGCCGTTTCGCCTCTTCTAAATTTGCTGCTTCTAAACTCAAGTCGGTTCTCTCGGCCGCGCGCATCTTCGCGCTGCGTGACCGTGGGTTGCGATCCGTTTCTGCCTCGTCGGCAACTTCCGGCTTGCGGGTGATCAGCTGCCAGATGCCCTGCCGGGCCCCTTCCTTGAATGCGTCCTTCACAAGCCTGTCTTCGAGTGAGTGGAAGCTGATGACTGCCAGTCTGCCGCCCGTCTTCAACAGTGCAGGCGCTATCTGCAACAGTGTCTGAATTTCCTTCAACTCATCGTTGACGCGAATTCGGAGTGCCTGGAAAGTCCTGGTCGCCGGATGAATCTTTTCACCTTTCATTGACGGGGCGGCAGCTGCTATGACTTTGGCCAGTTGTGCCGTAGTCGTTAGCGGCCGCGCCCTGACAATGGCTCTGGCGATTCTCCGCGACCTCCTTTCCTCTCCGAATTCGTAAATCATGTCGGCGAGTTCGTTTTCGTCGGCCTGATTTACCACTTGTTCGGCGGTGATGCCCTGGCGCGTATTCATCCGCATGTCCAGTGGCCCTTCCGCCTGAAAACTAAATCCTCTGTGCGCCTCTCCCAGCTGCAGACTGCTGACACCAAAGTCGGCCAGTATGCCGTCAATCGATGCCGGCTCTACCCTGCCGGCCGCCAGCGAGAATTCTTCGCTGTGCAGCACAACCTTCGGCATCTGCCCGCCCAGTTCGCTGCGAAGCGTCTCCAGGCGCCGCATCGCGATGGCCATGGCTTCCGGATCGCGATCAAACCCGATCAACGTCCCTTCCGGTCCCAGCCGTTTCGCTATCTCCAACGAATGGCCGGCCATGCCGAGCGTGGCGTCTATATATATGCCGCCAGCGCGCACATTCAAATTTCGGATCGCAACTTCTAAAAGAACCGGCACATGTCGTTCAGCGTCCCTGCTGCCCCGCCCTGCACTACCGTCCATGTGCTCCCCCTTGGGGGTTTACAACCTGTGTTGCCCTACAAACCAAAATCTGCCAGTGCTGCCTGGTCAGCTTCGGACAGCGGTGCTGCTTCCATGCAGGCCTTGAAGTCATCGTGGTTGGCTACCTGCAGATACGTCTGCATACCGAACACCACCACATCCCCCACCGTCTTTGCTGCTTCCCGCAGGATCTGGGGAATCAACACCCGCCCCTGGTTGTCCATCTCTGCTACGCCGCCGTAATAGTTCACGGCATTCATATATTTCTTCTTGGCAGGATTCATATCGGGTATCCCTGCCAACTTCTCCTCGATCTTTTCCCATTCCTTCATCGGGTAGATCTGGGCCACCTTGCCGTCCGTGCTGGTGATGAAAAACTCTGCCGGGCTGTTTTCCTCAACCGGCCCATACTTGCCTTCGAGCACACGCTTAATGTCTGCAGGAAGCTTGAGCCTTCCCTTCTCGTCAACGCGTGTTGGGTGGTTGCCCCGGAACATCCTGTCGGTACATCCTTCACTGCAACTGCACAGCGTGGTTTTTGGGTGAAATCCGCGGCCTGAGGAGAGGGGTAATGCTTACTGCACCAGCCTTGTGGCAATTTTGTTGTCCATTGCTCTGGCTGTTTCTACAATCGTGGAAAGCGTCGCGAAGTTGATTGCTCTTGACCACTTTTGACCACTTCCGACCACAGAGTAACCCACTTGGAAATGCTGTCAAAGGGAATTCTCGGTAAGTCGCTGAAGAAGCATGGTGGCGCTGTGGAAAACGCAACCTGTTGGGTCCCGAGAAGCTAAGACACCCAACAGATGGTGTTGATAGCGGTGGTTCTACCCCTCGGTCTGCGCTTGTCAGATGCGGTGCAGTAGGGTATACGCCTTTTGTTCGCCTTTTAGCCCAAACGTGCTATTGTGCCTGCCCGGTCGTGAGTGCTTGCCGTTGCTTCAGGATGTAAGCAAGGTAGATCACTACTAACAGATTGAGGATCGTCAGCAGAATCTTGATCACGGTTACGTGGCGGATGATCTCAAACAATTCCCAGGGCAGGAACGAGGCAGTCAGGATCAGGGTGAAGTACTCAGCCCAGGTCTTACGGAGTATCAGCCCGGTGCCCTCAATGAAATCGAGACCAGCATCGAGGAAAACGGCAGTGCCGATCCAGCGCAGACGATGTGGAGTGAGGTTCTGCACCTTGTCGAGGAGCAGGTTGACCAGGTGACTCTCGGGGTCGATGCGCAGGGCCAGCGCGACCTTGAATAGCATCTCGGCTAGGTCGCGGTGGACGAGGTGAAGCACGCCTACGCCGATAAGGATGAAGAAGACGCCCTTCGCAAATTTGAAAAAGCCGATGAGCAGCAGCCAGCGATGGCGGCTCTCGATCAGCGCCGGCGGCGGAGCGTGGGTGCCCATCGTTTCTGTCGGTGGCTGCTGAATTTATCCTCCATGGCTTGCAGGACCTTCAACCAGCGATCCCTACTGAATGGTAACCGGTGGATGGCAGATGCGCAGAATCGACAGCCTTCCCTGAAACAGGCAGCGTGCATAACAGAAGTCACCGACCTCCGCAGACGCCATCATCCACACAGCGCCGCTACGGCTTCCACTTCAAAAAGCATCGCAGAACTGTATGTAACTGAAAGATGGCAAATGGACGTCGCCGGGCACTGCTATGTTCTACCTGCTTGGTATTGCTTTCCAAGTGCGATGAATCCTGGCGACTGCATGCAGATAGAGTTGCCAGTCATAAATCCGTTTGCAGTGGGCCCGCGTATTGATTGTGTATCCGAACGTACAAAGGTTCGAAAGGAAGAACAAATATGAAGAAATCATTACTGACAGCATCCCTCGCCCTGGCACTTGGTTTTACGAGCATGACCGGTATGGCGCAGAAGGATCCCATGGTTGGCGGCGCTCCAATGTATCCGACCAAGAACATCGTCGAGAACGCAGTCAACTCCAAGGACCACACGACCCTGGTTGCCGCAGTCAAGGCTGCCGGCCTGGTCGACACACTCGAAGGAACTGGCCCGTTTACCGTCTTCGCTCCGACCAACGAAGCATTCGATAAGCTGCCCGCCGGTACAGTGGATACGCTGCTGAAGCCTGAGAACAAGGATCAGCTCAAGAAGGTCCTGACCTATCACGTAGTGTCCGGAAAGATGTCAGCCAAGGATATCGAGAAGGCCATCAAGTCAGGCGGCGGCAAGGCAACACTGACCACCGTGGAAGGCGGCACCCTGACCGCGATGAAGAAGGAAGGCAAGATTGTCCTGACCGATGAAAAAGGCGGTATGTCTACGGTCACCATCGCCAACGTCTACCAGTCGAATGGTGTCATCCACGTTGTGGATGCAGTTCTGTTGCCCAACTAACTTAGCCCCTCCCCCTCCACGAAGTCACAAACTTAAGGCTTTACCCCATGGCAGGACACGCAACTGTGTCCTGCCATCTCTTTTGGTCGGATCTTGATTGATCCCTTCATCCGCGAATTCTCTCCTGCCAATTGCCGACTATCTGAGGGCTATGCTGAGACAGCATGCGACATACCTTTAAAACCGCGCAGTGGGTGCCTTACCCAGCAGAGCTGGTATTTGCTTTCTTTGCAGACCCGGCAAATCTCCCTCCCTTGATGCCGGCATGGCAGCAGGCCCGCGTCGAGCATGCCTCCTACGTTTCCCCGCCTCCAGCACCCGGTGGATCCGCCTCCCGGGAACAACGAGTTGCCGGCCAGGGAACAGTGCTGACGATCACATTCCGCGCTTTTCCGTTTCTTCCTCTGCGATTAACCTGGGTCGCCGTTATCGATGAGTTTGTATGGAACGACCATTTCTGCGACACGCAACAGAGCGGCCCGCTCGCTTATTGGCATCACTGCCACCGGATTGAAGCTGAAGTCCAAGATGGTGTCGCGGGGTCGCGGATCAAGGATGAGGTGACGTTTGCTCTGCCACTTGGCATGCTCGGCGATATAGCCTACCTGCTGGCGATCAGGAAGCAGATGGCCTGGACGTTCGCCTACAGGCAGAAGCGGGTATTGGAGTTGTTCGCGCACTGAAGTTCAGGCTGCGGAAGGTTTGCCGGGAACGATTGTCGGACGCTCTTCGTAACTGCGGGAACAGGGTGCATGTGCCTATGCCGAAAAGCTTGCTTGACGACGCGGATCAAAGCCGCAACATGCCGATGAATGATGGAAGAACCGCCAATCCGCTGCGACAGGCAGCGTGGCTGGCGCTCACATTCGCTGCGATAAAGCTTGCACTGCATGTTGGAGCAAACCTGTGGGAGGCTCACCTTGGCTGGGGCTACTTTCGCGATGAACTGTACTACATTCTCTGCGGACAGCACCTCGGATGGGGCTATGTCGATCATGGTCCGGTCGTTGCTGTGCAGGCCTGGCTCGCGCAGCTGCTATTCGGCAAGTCGCTCGCAGGCATCCGGATGTTCTCGGCCCTGGCTGGCGCACTAAAAGTCTTCCTCACCGGCATAGTCGCGTGGCAGTTCGGCGCCCGGAGAGCAGGTCAGGCGCTCGCTATGGGAGGCGTGCTGCTGGCGCCGCAATTTCTAGGTACCGACAGCTATCTCTCAATGAATTCCTTCGAGCCAATGTTCTGGATGACAGCGGCACTTTGCCTGCTGCGCCTGATCGATGGCGGCAGTCCTCGATGGTGGCTGCTGTTTGGGTTTGCTTCAGGCATTGGCCTCGAAAACAAGCCATCCATGCTCGTGTATCTACTGGCTCTGTGTGCAGGGCTGCTATTCACGCAACAGAGACGGATCCTTTTAAGCAAAGCGATGATCGGCGGGATTGCTCTGACCGTGCTGCTGGCGCTCCCCAACTTTCTTTGGCAGGTTCAGAACCATTTTCCTTTTCTCGAGTTCCTGCACAACGGGAAAGTGGAACATAAAAATGTGATATTGACACCGCTGGCCTTTCTGCATGCGCAGGAGTTGATGCTCAGTCCCATTAGCCTGCCGCTCTGGTTAGCCGGTCTCATCTGGTTGCTGACCAGCAACCGTGCCCGTCGCTTTCGCTTCCTGGCCATTACCTACATTCTGTTTGTCATCGCCATGATGGCAACACGGGATGCCAAGGACTACTACCTTGCGCCCATCTATCCCATCCTTTTTGCAGCAGGCGGCGCAGCGTGGCAGGGTCTGCTTCGATCTCCGAAGACTCGATGGATGGTTCCGGCTTATGCCGTCCTGCTTACAATCACTGGCATCCTTGTCCTGCCAATGGCGATCCCGGTATTGCGTCCTCAGACGTGGCTTGCCTACACATCGCGAATGGAGTTGCGCGACAAATCCAGCCATACCGAAAATCAGGGCGAGGGACCCTTTCCACAATTCTTCGCTGATCGATTTGGATGGCAGGAACTGACCGACACCGTGGCACGCATCTATGAAGCATTGCCCGCCGAGGAGAGAGGCACTGCAGGCATCCTTTGCTCAAACTATGGAGAAGCCAGCGCGATCAATTTTCTTGGCGCCGGCCATGGTCTCCCGGTCGCGATCAGCGGGCAGAACAGCTACTACCTCTGGGGACCACATGGCGAAACGGGCGCGCTCACGATTGTCGTCACTGGTGCAACGCTGGAACAAATGAAGGAGAACTACGCCTCGGTGACGATCGCGGGAGTGATGGATCACCCTTATTCCATGCCCTACGAGCATCGCAACATCTATCTCTGCCGCGGCCGCAGGACGTCGCTGATCACCGGGTGGTCGGAGCTAAAGCACTATATCTGAGCTCGGCTCCATGACACCCGAACACACGCGCAATCCTAGGCGCCGGCAATACGGGACACGAGGTCATTCTGCTCCAGCTGACTTTCAGCACCGATCGTGAATGCATCCAGCACACCAGTCCCAAGCGCAAATCGCAAAGCCTCTGAAGGCTTTTCGCGCATGGCTCCTTGGCCAAGAATCTTCATGCCGACAATTCCCTTCCCCTGGCTTCGCATTTCCTTGATAACGCTGACGACCTCATCCGGATGCGCGTCCATGTGGGCTCCCACTGGATTGAGACGAACCAGGTCAATGTCGACCCAAGGTGATTTGGCGGCCGCACGGAGAGCTTCGATGCTGTGACACGAAACGCCGTGCGCGCGGATCGTTCCCTTCTCCTTGGCCTCGGACAGCACATCCATCGCGCCACGGTATCGGGTCGTCCAGTCGTCTTCGG
The DNA here is from genome assembly GCA_964657395.1 of uncultured Ktedonobacteraceae bacterium. Lineage (GTDB taxonomy): Bacteria > Acidobacteriota > Terriglobia > Terriglobales > Acidobacteriaceae. The sequence goes on along the minus strand of CAZZUX010000005.1, from coordinate 65,677 downwards.
TGACACAGTGAATCAGCACGATGTCGATGTAGTCGACACCAAGTTCTTTGCGAAAGCGATCGAGATCCTCGCCCAGATCTTTCGGATCACGCGAATCAGACTTGGTCAGAACCGTCACCTTGTCGCGCGGCAACGTCTTGAGCGCAGCAGCGACATAGGGATGGCTTCCGTAGGAGTCGGCTGCATCATAGAAGCGCAAACCATTTTCGTGATAGCCGTCAGCGAGCAACTTTACAAAAGGATCCGTGCCGAGGCGGGTCTGGTTGGAATGCTTGCCGCCGCCGATTGTGCCAGTGCCCATGGCGAGTCGACTGGTACGAATACCGGTCTTACCGAGAACGACTTCATCCTGGGCCTTGTACTTGCGGGTGAGAGGAGTGGTTTCTGCGAGCGTAAGGCTGGTGGGCAGGACGGCGGCGCCAACACTGGCGGCACCTTTGCGTAGAAAATCTCTTCTCTGCATCAGGAGGCCCTCGGTCTACTGCACTCCAATGTATTGCTGTCGGCGACAAAATGGGAGAGCCCGCCACCATTCTTTTGGTGACGCCAACGAAAACTGCGGATCACCGCCGCAGAAGGCTACCGCGCTACCAGCCGCTTCCGCGGCATTTTCTTCAAATAAGGCGTCAGCTTCTCGAGTGCAGCTTCTACACTAATGCCGTACTTGGCACGCAGTGCCTCGACCTTGCCATGCTCAATGAAGCGATCCGGCCAGCCGATACGAACGACAGGCACCTCTATCTCCATCTCGCTCAATGCTTCCATGACGGCGCTGCCGAAGCCGCCCATCAGTACGTGGTCTTCAAAGGTCACAACTACGCCGGCTCGCCGTGCATAGTCGGCGAGCAGCTCGCGGTCCAGCGGCTTCACGAATCGCGGATTGATGACGGCAGCCGACAATCCCTGCTGCTTAAGTTCGCCCGCAAGTTCGACAGCCATCGGCAACAAGGCACCGAGCCCAAGGATAACCACATCCTTGCCTTCGGCGATCAGCTCGGCTTTCCCAACCTGTAGCTCATTCGGACGGGCCTTGACCACGGTACCGGGTCCGACGCCGCGAGGATAGCGGATGGCGCTCGGTCCTGGATGAAGCATCGCGGTATACAGCATATCGGCGAGTTCGTCCTCATCCTTGGGAACCATGTGGATGATATTCGGAATGCCGCGTAAATAGCTGATGTCGAACAGACCGTGATGTGTGGCGCCATCGTCTCCAGACAGACCGCCGCGATCCATGCAGAAGACCACAGGCAGATTCTGCAGGCAGACATCATGGACGATCGGATCAAAAGCTCGTTGGAGAAATGTCGAATAGATCGCACAGAACGGCTTATAGCCCTGCGTAGCCATGCCTGCCGCGAAGATAACGGCGTGTTCTTCCGCGATGCCGACATCAAAATAACGCTTTGGATGATGCGGGCGGAAAAGATCAAGCGCCGTCCCGTTGGGCATAGCTGCAGTGATGGCGACAACCTTGTCATTTTCATCAGCAAGCTTGACCAGGCTCTCCGCGAATACCTCGGAGTAGGTACGACCACTCGGCTTCGTATCCCCTGTTTCGGGATCGTACGGGCCAAGACCATGAAACTTCTTCTGCTTGTCGAGTGCAGGCTGAAAGCCGCGACCCTTTTGCGTGATGGCATGCAGCAGAACCGGCGTATCCTGCTTCTTGAGGAACTTGAAGCTGTCGATCAGCAGCCCGAGATTGTGGCCGTCCAGCGGACCGTAGTAGGTAAGGCCGAACTCCTCAAACAGTAGCGACGGCCATAGCAGGCCCTTCGCTGCTTCCTCTGCCTTCTTCGCCATGTTCTTGGCTGTCTTGCCCGCGAATCTTTCGATCAGCCTCGATGCCGATTCATGCAGGTGCGTATACCGGTCGTTGGTCACAATCTTGTGAAGGTACTTGGCGATCGCGCCCACATTGCGGTCGATGGACCACTCATTGTCGTTGAGCACGACGATCAGCCGCTTGGTTTGCTCAGCAACATTGTTCAACGCTTCGAAGATGATGCCGTTCGTGAATGCCGCGTCGCCGGCGAAGGCAATGATGTTTTCGTGAGTACCAGCAAGATCCCGCGCGACAGCCATGCCAAGCGCAGCTGACAGCGATGTTCCGGCATGCCCGGCGCCATAACAGTCATGGTCACACTCGGTGCGGAGCATGAAGCCATTCAGGCCGCCTGGCTGTCGGATGGTATCGAACTTTTCGCGACGGCCGGTGAGCAGCTTATGAATGTAGCTCTGGTGGCTGACGTCAAAAACGAACTTGTCCTCGGGTGTATCGAAGACATAGTGCATAGCTAGCGTTAGCTCGACCACACCAAGGTTCGGTCCGAGGTGGCCGCCTGTTTTCGACAGGGTCTGAATCAGCTTGACGCGAATCTCACCTGCCAGAGACTCGAGTTGGGCAATCGTCAGATGCTTGATGTCTGCCGGGCTGTGAATCGATTCGAGTATGGTAGCCATGCGTGCGACCTGCTATCGCTTTCGGAAATTGACGATGCCCCGATCCTCAGTGGCCCGCGTCCCTGGATGCCTGGTGTCCGGACAACTCTCCGAAACCATGTTCCCCTTCGAAACGGAAGGAGAGATGCGTATGCGCTTCCTGCGCGGCGGTCTGACCCGGCTAGTATACCAACTACGATCAGGTGGATTTCAGCCATCGTGACCCTTTTGGTGGCATGGATGCCGCTGAGGTCATCTCCCTCGGGCCCGTTCTAATTCTGCCGTCCCTGGAGCTTTTCATGATCTGGTTCGGTTCGCCCGGGAGAAAATCTGGGCTTCGAAGCTTTTCCATGCTGCGGCCTTTCATAACAGTCGCAACATCGCTCGCATTGGTCATGCCGCTCTCGTCTCCGGCCAGCACGCAGGTACTGAAGCCTCTTGTGCTCCAGCTTGACTGGAAGCCGACAGCCCAGTTCGCCGGAATGCTGATGGCCTCCAGGCTTGGCTTCTATAAGCAGGAGGGGCTGGACGTCTCCATCCTTCCTGCGGACGCAACCATGGCTACCGTATCCTTGGTCGCGCATCAGGCGAACGCCATCGGAGTTGCGGAAGCCGATGTCGTTCTGGTGGATCGTGCGAAAGGTTACCGCATCAAGGCATTCGGCGCCATACTGCAGACAACGCCCTTCTCCCTGTTCACGCTGAAAGCCAGCGGATTGACGTCATTCGGGAGCCTCCGTGGCAAGCGCATCGGCCTCTATGGCGATGGAGAAAAAGCCATCGATGTCCTGTTGAAGTTCAACGGGATGAGTCGGAAGGATGTCACGCTTGTCAACATCCCATTGTCGCTGCAGCCGCTCATCAGCGGCCAGGTCGATGCCATGCAGGGCTACGTCGTGGATGAAGCCGTTCGCCTGAAAATGGAAGGCCATCCGGTCAATATCATTCGCATGGCAGACAACGGCTATGTCTCGTATGCCGAGGTCCTGTTTGCGTCTACTGCCTTGGTCGACAAGCATCCTGATGAGCTCGCAGGATTTCTTCGGGCCAGCCGCCGCGGCTGGGAGTACGCTATCGACCACCCGGATGAGACCGCCCGCACGATTGTCAGCGACTTCCTGCCGGATGGGTCGGTAGAGGAGCAGCGCGAATCTTTGCGACAGGTGATTCCGCTTTTAGGCGACCCGAAAATAATCGGAGGCATGCAGCCGGATACCTGGGACAAGGCTGTCCAGATGTTCAATCAGTACCAGTTTGCCGATCGAACTGTCAGCGCGTCTGATCTGGTGGATTATTCCATCCTGGATCGATTGGATCGTCAGACGCCTCCTGAAGGCACGCGCCCGAACAAAGAGAGGATGGACGCCAACAGTGTAGTCGAGTAGCTGCGACACACGGAATCATCGCGGAAGCTTAGCAACATCGGCAATGAAGCTCACCTCGCGCATCAGCTGGTCCCGCTCGGTCTACGGATTGCACCCCAGTACTAGGACCCTGTCAAGAACTTTGCCGCGTGGTATCAAATCAACCTTCACCGACGCCTTCATGGATAATCGTGACGATGCGACCTGTCTGGAAACTCTGGTGCCGGTACTTTCTGGCTGTTGGCCTGCTCCTTTTATCGGTGCCGCTTTTGCACGCACAACTCGGCCTTGGCGTACCCACGCAGCAGTCTTTGAATGTGACAGCGCTGTTGTCTGATCCGACCATGACTCCAGGACGGCGCTTCCTCTACGACCTGGAGGCCCAGTTCGCCAAGGCGACTGCGGCAGGTGGCGGCAAGGCCTTCGCGTCCTGGTTCGCAAGCGACGCTGTTTCGATCGCCAATGGAAAGCCGCCGGTGCAGGGTCATGACGCGATCGCAGCCCAGGCTACCTGGCTTCCTGACACTTATCAGCTGACGTGGACACCCGATGGCGGCCAGATGGGACCCAGTGGCGACATGGGCTACACCTGGGGCCACTACTCCGGACATGCAAAGGACGCTGCAGGGAACGACATCACCACCACGGGCCGCTACATCACCATGTGGAAAAAACAGTCGGACGGCAGCTGGAAGGTAGTGCTGGATGCCTCGAACGAAGGTCCCGCACTCGAGTGCTGCAAATTACCCTGATCGCTTTAGGTAACAAGCCGTGGATAACCGTTGCGCTGTGTGGATATCGGGTGAGTGCTCTCTCGAATATCAGTAGTAACTAATCTGCGCTCCTATTGGTGTGAGATCACCTGAAGGTTGCACTTGCTACACACCCTTCGTTTGCCACAATACTGAGTAGGCGATTCTTCCTTCCCTCATGCAAGCAGCCATCCCGACGATGATGCAAAAAGACGAAGCCGACAGGCTCAAGTCTCTCTCGCAATACGAGATTCTTGACACCTTGCCCGACCCCGCACTGGACGAGATCACGCGTCTGGCAGCGGCGTTTTGTCGCGCTCCGTATGCGTACATCTCATTCATCGATGCGAACCGTGTCTGGTTCAAATCCCGTATTGGCTTTCTGAGCCGTCAACAGCCGAAGGCGATCTCGGCCTGCCAGTACGCGATTCTTGAACCGAATGCATTGCTGATTGAAGATGCGCTTGAGGATTACCGTTTCGCGCCGTCCGGCATTCCGCTGGCGGCTACAACGCATTGCCGGTCCTACATCGGAGCTCCGCTCATCTCGCCTTCGGGTGCGGTACTCGGGACGCTGACTGTCTGCTCGCCGGAGCCGCACGTGTTCACGCGCGATCACGCGCGCACACTGGAAGTCCTGGCACGGCAGATTGTCACCAGGCTTGAGCTCTATTCGAAGCAGAACCAGCAGGAGCGGGTCATCCGCTCGCGGCAGAGGATCGAGCGCGCGCTCACGGTCGAACGCAACTTCGTCACTGCTGTGCTGGACACCATCAGCGCCCTGGTGCTGGTTCTCGACACCGCCGGTCGCATTGTGCGATTTAATCGCGCCTGCGAAACCATCTCCGGCTACAGCTTCGCCGAGTTAGTCGGCCGATCGTTTCCGGAAGAGCTGTTTCCTGCCGAAGAACGCGACCACGCGGTGCGCATGTTTGAGCAGGCACGCGCCGGAGAACTTGACGGCGGCTACGAGATGAGCTGGCGCACCAAGGACAGGGGTCTGCGCAAAATTGCGTGGACCGCCACGTCGCTGACCGACACACAAGGCGAGGTCAACTTCGTCATCACGACCGGCGTGGACGTCACCGAGCAGCGGACTGCAGAAGAGATGCTGAGGACCAGCGAAGCCCGTTACCGGCAGCTGGTCGAAGGCTCGCTCGGCATCATCTGTACCCATGACCTTGACGGCATTGTGCTGTCGATCAATGCGCATGCCGCAGAGATCCTAGGCTACACTCCGGACCAGATCGTTGGTACTCCGCTCTTCAACTACATCGATCCCGAACATAAGCAGGACTACGAAGACTACGTTGCTGCACTGAACGAGCATCACGAGCATCAGGGCCTGTTCTATCTAAAACGGCGCAACGGCCGGTTGGCTGTGGTGGCCTATCGCAACAAGCTTCTACAGTTGCCTGGTACTGAGCCTTTTGTCCTGAGCCACGGTATCGACATCACCGAACAGACCGATGCCGAAGAGAAGCTGCATGACCTTACTCGTCAGCGGGAGTCCATTCTGGAGTCGGTAGGCGAAGGCATCTGGGGTCTCGACATGGAGGGCAAGCTGATCTTCTGCAATCGGATCGCTGCCACCATGTTCGGCTACGACACCGACGAAATGCTCGGCCGTGACATGCACCAGCTGGTGCATCACACACGCGCAGACGGCACGCCTTATCCCGCCGAGGAATGCCCGATCTACAACTGCCTGCGCAACAACGAACCAGTCCGCGTGAACGAAGAAGTCTTCTGGCGCAAGGATGGTACGTCGTTCCCGGTGGAGTATGTTTCGCATCCCCTGGTCCACGACGGCCGAATCACCGGTATCGTCGTCGCCTTTGAAGACATTACGGAACGTCGCCGTCTCGATCGCATGAAGGACGAGTTCATCTCGACCGTCAGCCATGAATTGCGCACGCCGCTGACCTCTCTGAGTGCCGCGCTCAACCTGATCGCCGGAGGAGTGCTCGAGAAGCGTCCGGAGAAGCGGGCGCAGATGATGCAGGTAGCCGTCGGCAATTGCGATCGCCTCGTGCGTCTCGTGAACGATATCCTCGACTTCGAACGCATCGGCTCCAGCCGTCTGCCGCTTTACCGCGACCGGTTCGATGCCATCGACCTGCTGCGCAAAGCTGCCGATCTGCAGCAGTCGACCGCCAGTCGCAACGGAATTCAGTTCCGCATCGATGCGCAGCCCCTGCAGGTATGGGTGGATGCGGATCGAATCCAGCAGACCATCACCAACCTGATCAGCAATGCGATCAAGTTCTCGCAGCCAGGCAGCGAAATTAGGCTCGGCGCAAGGCTGGTGCCGGCAGGCTCTAGTGCTATTCCAGGAAGCACTCCGGCTACTGGCGACCAGGTGATGTTTGAGGTCGAAGATCATGGGCGTGGCATTCCGGATGACAAGCTGCAGGTGATCTTCGAACGCTTCCAGCAGGTAGATGCTTCAGACTCTCGCCTCATGGGCGGCACCGGACTTGGATTGGCGATCTGCCGCGCTATCGTGCAGCAGCATGGCGGGCGGATCTGGGCGGAAAGCACCTTTGGCAAAGGCAGCACCTTCTTCTTTACCGTGCCGCTCAGCAAACTGGAAACGACTAAGCCGGAACCTGCAAAGGACTGATCCCCGTCAGCAGCAAACTCAGGGAGCAGCAACTCCGAAGGCTGCTCCCCATCCTTTTCAGCTTGGTTACGCGTTCGAGGCATTGCCTGGAAAATGCCCCTGCCTCGAAACTTGGGTGTGCATTCCGTGTTCTCTTGGGTGGAGTAGCTCGGGAATGAGCAGCTGGCAGACTAGACCTTTCTACCGCCAGCCTCATCCATTTCAGAAAGTGCCGGCTGCCTTTCTTCAAGGTACGGCGCAGGGTGAAATATGGCAGGTCAATCAAAATGGAACAAGCAGAGCATGTTCACGCAGGTAGTGCGCCGCGGTGTCGCTCTAGGCTTATGCACCACTCTCTTACCGTTCACGCAGCTGGATCTGCTGGCACAGCAGGCGCCGCCGCAGCAGTCGCAGTATCCCTACCAGGATCCTGCAGAACAGCCGCCGGCTCAGCAACAATACCCGCAGCAACAGCCGTATCCCCAGCAACAGTATCCCCAGCAGCAGGCACCGCCGTACGCCGGGCAGGGTCAGCCGACCGATGGTAACGGACCAGCAGGGCCGCCACCGGGCTATGGCCAGGGAGAAGGATCCTATGGCCAGCCAGGCGGAGCGCCGCCACCGCAAGGTGGTACAAGCTATGGTTCAACCTACACGCCACAGGGGCCGCAGCAACTTGAGCAGCTTGTAGCGCCCATCGCCCTCTATCCCGACTCCCTCGTCGCTCAGGTTCTGGCAGCGTCCACGTACCCACAACAGGTGAACGAAGCCGATCAATGGATGCAGCAGTACGGCAGCCAGCCACCTGCGCAGTTGGCCCAGTCCGTCAACCAGATGCCGTGGGATCCCAGCGTCAAAGCACTCACCCAGTTTCCGACAGTGCTGCAGCAGCTTGCTCGCAGCAATCAGTGGACGATTGCCCTCGGCAACGCCTACTACAACCAGCCGGCAGACGTGATGGCCGCTGTTCAATCCATGCGCTATCGTGCGCGTGAAGCCGGCAAGCTGCAGGACACTCCGCAGCAGGTCGTCGTGGAGCAAGGTCCGGAAATCATCATCCAGCCCGCGAATCCGGAAGTCGTCTACGTGCCTTACTACGACCCGTGGGTGGTGTACGGCGCACCCATCGCACCTTTTTACGGCTTCTACCGGCCCGCGCCGCCTGTAGGTCTAGTGGTTGGACTTGGTATCGGTTTCGGGATCGGTATCGGGATCGGCATCTTCTCGCATTTCGGGTGGGGGTACCATGCGTGGGCGCCGAACTGGCGCTCCAACACCATCATCGTCAACCACAACACGTACATCTCGCACAGCACGACAGTCATCAACCGTGGCGGTTATGGCGCCTACAACCAGGGTTTTGGTCGCGGCGGCCCGCAGAACTTCTCGCACGCCAGCTTTAACCGCAGCGCGCCTTTGTATAACGGACGGCCGATGAATGGCTTCAACCGTCCAGCAGGACCGGCCGGCAACTTCAATCGTCCGGGGCAACCTGCAGCCGGCTTCAATCGGCCAGGACAGCCGAATGCACTCAACCGCCCTGCACCAGGGAATAACGGCTTCAACCGTCCAGCAGGAGCGCCAGGAGCCTACAACCGTCCTGCGCAACCAGGAGCAGGTGCCTATAACCGTCCTTCTCCGGGTGGCGCGGCAGGCGGTTACAACCGACCAGCACCCAGTGCCGGAGCCAACCGTCCCGCACCGCAGGCGCAGCACGCGGGTGGTGGGCACCCCGAGGAACATGCGCACGCCAGCGGCGGTGGAGAGCATCACGGCGGGGGCGAACACCACAAATAATCTATCTTCCGCGAAGCTAAGAGGGCTGCAGATCATCTGCAGCCCTCTTGTCATGTACAAGACAAATAGCTTGTTACAACAACTATTTGTCATGCATACTCCTGAGGTGCGCGAGATCAGAACTCGCTTTGTTGCACCCAAGGAGAGGCAGAATGCTACATAGAATTTCGGCGATCGCCTTGATCGCTCTCGCTGGCTCAATGCTGACCCAGGCTCAGACCACCAACTGGAAGATTGATTCCGCCCACTCAGCTGCAAACTTTTCCATCAAGCACATGGGTATCTCGACAGTGCACGGCCACTTCGGAAATGTGAGCGGCACCGTCACCCTCGACGAGAAGGACTTCACCAAATCCAGCGTCAACGCGAGCATCGATGTCACCACGGTAGATACAGGTGTTGCCATGCGCGACACCCACCTTAAGAGCCCGGACTTCTTTGACGTTGCCAAATTCCCCACGATGACCTTCGCCGGCAAAAAGATCACGGCTTCCGGCGATGACTATCACCTGGCAGGCGACCTGACTTTGCATGGCGTGACGAAAAGCGTCGAACTGACCATGGAAAAGCCCGGAAAGGAGCAGGTTGGCGGGGACGGGAAGTCCATTCATCGCGGCTTCACGGCGACCACGACCATTCACCGTCAGGATTTCGGATTGGTTTGGAATAAGCCGCTGTCCTCCGGCGACATGATGCTGGGTGATGATGTGAAGGTTGAACTGGATGTCGAGATCGTGAAGCAGTAGGCCGGCCCCAGTGCCGAGTTAAGCTGCTGGCACTGTGAAAGTGCCGGCGGCTTTGCACGCGGCATCCTCTGCACCCTTGGAAAGCATCTGCCTGCATGGAGGGCGTGTGGGCGACAAGCTTAAAGCCGAATTGAAACAACAGAAGCCCTTCTCAAGCCTTGCCGAAGAGGCCCTGCTGAACATTGAGCGCACCGCCGACCGGATGCGGCGTGCATTGCAGCAGTCGCTCAAACCCTATGGCATTACCCTGACCCAGTACAACGCTCTGCGCATCCTGCGCGGTGCAATGCCGGAGGGTCTCACCTGCTCGGAGCTGGGTGATCGGTTGGTTACGGGCGACCCGGATATCACGCGATTGCTGGACCGCATGGCACGACAGGGTTTGGTCAGACGCAGGCGCAGCGACAAAGATCGTCGTGTCGTGCTGACGGAGATCACCTGTGATGGACTCACATTGCTCAAGGAGCTGGTGCCGAAAATGGATGAAGAGGCGCGCCAGCGAATGGCCCATATGCAGTCCATGCAGCTGCATACTCTGATCGATCTTTTGGAAGAAGTGAGGTCGGTATGTCAGACGCCGTCAGCAGGGTGCCCGGAACCGACCGCAGACAAGGAGAACGTTGCCTAACTAGGCACCTTTCTCACCTGCGAGCAGAAGCAGCTAGGTTCTAGTTCTTGGCAGTGCTGGCGATCGGCATTGAATTGTTGTTTCTGGATGCTTCTGCTGCGGCGGCGCTGTCGCCTGCCTCGCCATAGTTCTTATGCACCTGGTTGTGCAAACAATACAACGCCAGTTCCAGGCGATCGGAAACGCCCAGCTTGTCGTACACCTTCCGCAGGTAGTTCTTGATGACCTGTTCGGTGGTGCCAAGCTGATAGGCAATTTCCTTATTGCGTTTGCCCTGGGTGATGCAGGTGATGATGGCCAGTTCCTTCGGCGACAGGCGCGGCTGGGTTCGCGGACTCGTGAGTGCAGTGGCCTGTGAGCGGTACGCCTCGATAACCCAGTTCACAGACTGATTGTCGATCCAGGTCTCGCCCTCGGCGATCTTGCGAACGCACTTCACCAGCAGGTCGGGCGAGATCGAGCGTGGGATGATGCCCCGGACACCGCGTCGGTAAAGCTCCACGGTATTTGATTCGTCTGACGCCACTGCCTGGATAATGATTTTGACCTGGGGCGCCTTACGGACAAGCGCAGGAATCGCATCCGTGGTGCCGTTGATGAGACTGCCTTCCAGGATGACAAGGTCGGTAGGAAATCTCTGAATGGCAGCATCCAGGTTGCTGAGTGTGTCTACCTGCGCGACGACGCGGATGTCGTCTTCCAGCGCAAAAATCTTTCGCATGCCGACACGGTAAATGGCCTGTGAATCTGCCAGGATGATCCGGATCAGGCTGGTCTCGCCAGACTGCTCCGTACCATTGGCGTCAATCTCGGTAACAGCGTCCTTCGTAACTTCCGGCTTCGCGGACATCATAGGGTTCACTTGAGATCACTGACTGAAGTAATATTCGTCGATCACTGCGGCGATCCGCGTACACTCCCCGCTTGAGGTGCAGCGTACCACACGACCACTACAGTTCACTATCACATCTACGGTCGTTCCCATCGCCTGTGCAGGCATCTTCATCGTGAATTGCACCTTCATCTGAAGAGGTAAAACCTGCTTTGCCTCAAACAAGATGCCAGTTGCCGAAATATCGACGGTTGTGGCATCCAGCGTCAAATCGCCCGCAAAAATCCTGATCGGTATCTGCAGAGGAAACCGCACCGCATTCCTGAGTTCGGCCGCCCCGGCTTTCGACTGCGGGAGGTCATATCCAGATCCCTCGGCACTGCCTACCATGTGCCCAAGAGTAACCGCTTCTTTTGGTGAGGGCAATGACTCAATCGACGCAGGTGGTAAAAGTTCGGTTCCGTTGGTGCATTTTTACACACCCGGCGGGTATTACCTGTCAACGAACACAGTCGAAGCCCCAACCCACCGTTGGTCTTTGTTGTGGTCGACACCCATCATCTTGCCTCGACCTAGCCGGGCGAGCGATAAAACCGGCTGCATCTCGGTCAAAGCTGCCTTCGGGTCACCTTCGGGCCAAAGATAGAGTACCCGTATCTCAGCCTGGGTCGGCCCGTAGGGAGTTTCAATCGTCGGGCTGAAACTAACTCGCTCCTGGACAAGGTACTCATGCTGCCGAGAGACCTCAATTGCTGCCAGGTCCTCATCTGTCGGCCCAAAGAGGATTCCTGAACCAGCAAATGAGAAAAGCGGCTTCAACAGGATGTCCGCTCGCTCCCCATGCAGACGCTCGCTTCCTCCTCCTGCCAGCCAGTCGTCCAGAAAGACCGCTTCCGGGACCGCCGCATGCCGTAGAAAAGGAATGGAGTACTTGCTGATCCGGAAATACCAGTTGGGATGACCCGCCCACTCAACATCCAGCATCTCCCGATAATCAAAGGGCAACGTGACCTTCTTCTGTATCAGTTCATCCGCGATGACGCGGTTATAGATACGCCGAATCCTCTTCAGCCTGCCGTCAGCCGCCCGATAGTAAAGCCGGGTGCGCCCGCTTTCCCGCTCGACCTCCATGCGTGTGACGTCGACGATCGGGATGCCAATCGCTTTGGAAGTGAGCAGGAAATCAGGAAGCGTCTTCTGTTGTTCTGGATACAACTCGGCAAGTACGACTTCGTCAGGATCATGGCGGCCAACCACCACCTTACGGAACAAACTCCAGAAACTCTGGCGCGTGTGCCCGTTGAGAAAGTAGCTCAAGCCGGGATCCAGGCCATAGTTCTCGCGATACGTGTCGCCGAGCAAAACCTGGAAGGCATACACAGAGGGGAATGCCTGCATCTCAACAAGCTTAGGTGTCACCGTCCCATCTGCCTGCCGTACAAACCCAAAGTCCGCCGTCATGAAGTGGGGATGAGGCGTATCCTCCTTCATACGGAATGCTTCAGGAATCGCTTGTAGCGAGCTTTGGAGATATTCGGCATTGTCAAGAAGCTGTCTAGTTAAGACAGCGCCTGTATGAGCAAGTTCATTTACCAGGGAGCGTGGCAAAAAGCAGGGGGTTTCCGCGATTCGAAAGCCTACATGTGTGCCCGACTCACCATCCAGCGTGCCCATAAGCCTGCCATATGCGGCCTCTGTGTACTGCTGGTTAAACTTCAGGCGTTGCTCGGTAATCATGAGTTATTAGCGACCCGTTTTGCTGCAGTGGGAGCTTCAGAACTTTGGAATGAACAAGATGTTGCAGGGATTGAAGATCCCTGACGACACCCCGTCAGCACGTTACTCTGGTAACCAAGCGATGTTTTCCTTCTAAATAACACAATAGTGGTAGGCGCTGGACATTTCCCAAGGTACTGTTTGGTTGCAGTCGAAACCAGACCGACCTCGGAGAACGACCCAATGAAGACCACCCTGCGCGCCTTGATCGTTGTATCAGTTTTCGCCACCCCTTGCATCACCTTCGCATCGCAGCACAACTCTGCTAAGAGCGCCCCCGCACTGCAACAGCTGACGGGAAAGGTTCTCCTTGGACTCCCCGGCGTTCCCTGCCCTGATCCCCTTCTCGGAAAGAAGTAGCCGACGACCGCCAGATTAAAATGACGTGGCGGAGTGAACAGAGATTGTTCAGAGTCGCCAGCGTACTGGCACATTTAGTAACAGGCCCTCGTGTATGCTACCCCCGAGGGCCTGTTTAATATGGACGCGTCGGCAGCGGCTCAGTTCATCTTGTTCGCATCGATAGCAGGTGAGTTGGTCCTGGTCCTCACCCTCATTCTCAAGCGTCGGTATTTGGCTTTTCCTTTCTTTCTAAGCTGGCTTGTTCTTGTCTCTCTTTCCTCTGGTCTGCTCTTCTGGATTGCTCATCGGGACGCCAGCTATAACATCTATCAGCGTACATATGTCATGTCCTCGGCCGCCGATTACATGTTGCAACTGGGTGTCCTGTTGGAGATTGGCAATTCGGTTCTGCGTACATCTCAAAGAAGTTTTTCCCGTAAAACTCTCTTCATCCTGCTTGGCGCGGCTGCAATCGGCGTCTTTGGCACTGCGCATTGGGCCCTCTATGGTGTGTCCCATGATTCAAGTGCCAGCGCAATCGGTAATCGGCTGATATCGGCAAACTTCTTCTTTGCTTATCTGAGATTGGGCATGTTTGCGCTCATTGCAGCATTCTCCCAAATGCTCGGTATTACCTGGAAAAATCACGTAATGCGACTTGCTGGCGGGTTGGCCTTCTACAGTGCAGTTTCCGTTGTCGTCCAGCTGACCACTGCACACCTCAGCAGGTTCAATCCTGGCGCCTATAGGGCCGACTATTACCTGCTCAACCATGTAGAAAATGCATCATTTGTGGCGGCTTTGGCATTCTGGGCATGGTCTTTCGTGCAAAAAGACGCTCCGCGTAAAGAATTTACTCCCCAGATGCAGCATTTTCTGGTATCAATATCGGAGACCGCGAAACGGAACCGTTTGGGACTAACGCGTAGTCTGGGGCATAAATGATCACGTTACTTCTGCAAATTGCAGTAACTGCCGGACTTTTTGCCACTCTGCTCTTCTGGGTTCGATCTCAGAAGAAGCAGCGTAAGGTCGATACCTGGGACGAAATCGTCAGTCAACTACGGACAAATGACTGGGGCTTCGAGCAAATCTCCGAGCGTTATCTCTATAAGAGCGGGATTCGCGCCACCTCCAACGACATCTGGCCCAAGATCAATGGCGCCAGTGGATTGTGGGCGATGTACCGCAATGCAGAGTTACTGCTCAAACTGGCCGATTACGCTTCGGAGCACGGCGACAGCAAGGATGAAGCACTTCTCGAATCGCTGCGGGCTGATGCCTTCCAGATCCGTATGAGTGTCCTCACCGCCTTAGCCAAATACGCTTTCTCACGCTCGACTGTCGGCGCGTCGGTCAATGCTCATCGCGCAGCCAATATGTACAGCGAGATGCTGGTTCGGATGACACAATTGTTTCAGGAGCATTCAGCCATGCTCTTCCCGCGTTATCTCGACGCCATGTAATGACTCCTACCGACAACAAAAAAGGCGCCGTCATCGGCGCCTTTTGCTTTTACTAACTCAGCTTAGCTTTTCCTTCACGAAGCGATCAATCCTCCTGCCTTCTTCCTCACTAAGCCGAAACTTCACAGCAGCTAAAGTCCCTTCCACCTGCCGTCCATTTCGCGCTCCGACAATCGCCGCAGTCACAGCCGTATTGCGCAAGGTCCAGGCAATTGCCACCACACCAGGCTCCACGTTGTGGCTGGCCCCGATCTCACGCAGCAACTCGACGAGCTCAAGATTCCGCGTCAACTTGGGCTCGAGAAAATTAGGACTCTTCCGCCGCCAGTCATCCTGCGGCATATTCTTGATCCGCTCCGCAGTCATCTTGCCAGTCAGCAGGCCGGACGCCATCGGCGAGTAGTTAATGACGCCAATATTGTTCTGCTCGCAGAACGGAAGAATCTCGTCTTCCACCTTGCGGTTCAAGAGCGAGTACGGCGGTTGCAGCGACGTAATTGGCGCGATCGCCTGCACGCGCTTCATCTGGGCGACATTGAAGTTGGAGACGCCCATCCAACGGATCAATCCCTCCTGCTGCAGCTTCGCCATGGCTTCCCAGCCTTCTTCGATTTCGTCTTCCGGCTGCGGCCAGTGGATCTGGTAGAGATCAATAACGCCTACCTTTAAGCGTGTCAGCGAATCTTCTACCTCTTCCCGAATCGACCCAGCCTTGAGACTGCGGTATATCTCCCGCTTGTCATCCCAGCGCATGGAGCATTTCGTGAAAATATATGGCTTCTTCTGAACGCCTTGCAGCGCCCGCGCTACGACTTCTTCCGAGTGGCCGAGCCCGTAGATCGCTGCTGTATCGATCCAGTTGATACCAAGCTCAATAGAACGTTCGATCGCCTCGACAGACTCGTCATCCTCCTGGTGACCCCAGGCAAACTGCCAGTCCCCGCCGCCGATCGCCCAGGCACCAAACCCCACGGCCGTCAGGTGCATGTCGCTGTTGCCGAGTTGGCGTGTCGCAAAGCTCGACTCGGATTCTGTCTTCAAAGGTGTAGTGGCCATGTTCTCTCCGTTTCGAAATTGGATGCAGAGCCGCAATCCCGGGGGTTCGGATGGCCGCCATGAGCAAGCGACACACCTCATGGACGAACCAGAAATGATCCATCCTTCATGATCTGCTCCTCCATCGCCCCCGTCTCCGGACCGTATGTGAGCGTGATGTCAAAGCCCAAACCAACCACGTCGATGTGAGTAGACGAGTACCAGTCGGCGCCGGTGTGCTCGCCATAAGGATTGCCGAAGGCAATATGGATCCCCGGGAACTTCTCGTCCTGGAGAATGTTGCCAATCACTCGCTCGATACCGATGTTCGTACCGATCGCAAACTCGCCCACCCGGTCGGAGTTTTCATCGGTGTGCGTGTAATTCCAGAAGTCCTGTTGGAGCTGCTTATTCGAAGAATCACAAGAGAGCATGCGGTTGCCCTTGATCACGATTGTCAGTGGCGTCTTGTCGATCAGGCCATACCGCGCACAAAGAAAATCTCCCACCACGCCATCCACGACGAAGGTGCCGTTCACTTCCCCGGGCGTGGTAAAAATCTCGCCGCCCGGCAGATTTCCCCACTTGTCCGGACTAATAATGCCGCTCGTCTTCAGCCACCTATACTCCGGCTTCAGCGTAGCCACAATGTCCGTGCCTGCCTTGGTCGTTGCGCGAATCGAAGACGCACGCCTGGCCTTCTCGATGACCTTCTGGCTTAGGCGATCCACCAGCGCGAACTCTGCCCGCATGCCCTCACACATGATCTGCGGCGTGATGTTGACCATGTGCGCATGCCGCATCCTGCGGCGATTTACCACTTCAGTCATCTGCATACGCGACTTCAACTCGTTCTGCTGCACCTGTACTGCAAAGATGCTCACCTGGCTAGTCTCCATGTCAGCCAGCACCTCCGCAGGCATCGCCGTAAGCGGCCGTGCTGCAAGGTCCTCAAGGCAGAAGGCATTCCAGCGCGCCCCGGCTTCTTCCAGCTCAGTTGCGAGCGAGGCCGCAATCGGCAGCGTCGCCTCGTCCGTAATAAGAGTCACCTTCTCTTCCGGTTGAATGCGAAGACAGGTTTTAACAGCGCTCTGCGCTCCCTGGGTAAACTCCGGAGGGAAATTCGCGTGCAGCAGGGTTTGCGTCGTGGTGGTGACCTGGCTCATGGATACGGGCTCACAGTGCTTTCTTGGTATGCTGCTTTCCTGGGATGCCGAATGCGCGGCAAGTCTATGGTGGCACAATCGAGCGGCTGCATGAAACTGCACCTGCCTGCCGGACTCAAGCCTCGAATGATCCTGGTTGATCGGTCCTACTGATTAGGACGATACGGCAGAAACAACTGGAAAACGGTTCCCGAAGCTCCAGGGCGAGTCGAACTTTTCAGCCGGATCGAACCACTGTGGCGATGGATGATGTCGCGCGTGATCCACAAGCCCAGTCCCGTACTATTCCGCTCTTTTGTGGTGAAGAAAGCGTCGAAGATGATGGGCAGATTATCCCTGGAGATGCCGCGTCCGTTATCGGCAATCGTGATCTTTACGCCGCGTGCACGTTCCCTGCTCCAGTTGAACGCACCCCTTACCCGGATCGAGAGCACACCCCGTTCCGGCAGTGCCTCCAGCGCATTGTTCAGGATGTGCGCGAGTGCCTGCCGGATGTCTCCTGCCATGCAGACCAGCGCTGGTGCGCGGCGATCGCTGCGGAGAACGCGAATGCCCTTCACTTCAATGATGGGACGATGCAGCGCAATCAGCGAGTCAATCGTTTCGGACAGCCGCAGAGCGACAGCCTGCGCGGACTGGCGATGGAACAGCAGCGACTGCGTAGTGACCTCGGTGACACGGGCCAGCTGTTCATGCGCGCCATGCAGCAGTTCCCGCAGCTCGTCATCGAGCGATGGACTACCCTGCATCAGGTAGAGAATATTGACCAGCCCTGCCAGCGGATTGTTAATCTCATGCGAGATGCTGGAGGCCATCCGGCTCACCACTGCCAGCTTCTCTGCCCGGCGTAGTGCATCCTCCGCCAGCTTTCGCTCATGCACATCGATGGAGCTGCCTAGCCAGCGCTCGATCTTTCCAGCCTGGTCCTTCACAGGCACAGCACGCGCCAGGAAGTGCCGGTATTCCCCATCGCTCCGCAACAGCCGATATTCCTGCAGGTAGGGCATGCCGTTACTCAACGACGCATTCCACGCAGCCATCGCCGCATTTCTGTCATCGGGATGCACAAAGGATGACCATTCGATATTCATCGCCTCGCAGTCGGCTGCCCCTGTGTAGTCGAGATAGCGGCGATTCGTATAAATCTTCTTGCCCGCCGGATCGGTGACCCATACGAACTGCGGCAGACTTTCTGCCAGGTCGCGAAAATGCTTTTCGCTGCGGCGAATCTTCTCTTCCGCCAGCTTGGTTTCCGTAATGTCGACCGCCGCCAGCATCGCGCGTACCGGGTGCCGTGCCGGACCCTCCCCATCAAAGAAGACCTGCTTGCGCACGCGCAGCCAGCGGACTTCCCCTCCCGGCCAGACCACGCGATGATCCATGTCAAAGTAGCCGGAGCCTCGAGGATCAAGACAGGCCGCAATTTTCTGCATAAGTTCCGGAACGTCATCCGGATGGAAGGTGGCATGGATCGCCGACCTTGTGACCGTCGTCTCGATCTTGCCAAGACCAAACAGGTGGGCCGCATCCGCCGACAGCAGCACAGTGTTTGAGAAGTAGTTGAAATCTGCCAGCGAAAGCCGCCCGACCTTCAGGCCCAGTTGCAGCCGCATCTCCTCTTCCAGCCTGGTTCGCTCGATAAGCTTACGAGCGGAAATATCGGTAAAGGTCCCGATCCATTTCTGCACGCTGCCATCTGCGGCAAAGCGAGGCGCGGCCTGCTTCAGGAACCACACATACTCTCCATCTTTGCGTCTCAGCCGCAGCTCCGCAGTGCAGATTCCGGGATCTTCCCGGCCCGCTTTCAGTCGTGCAAGGGCCAGTTCCCGGTCGTCGGGATGAACGAATCGGATCCAGCCATCCCCCAGGCAGTCGGTGCTTATCGCGCCGACAAAGTCGGCGAAGGTTTCACTGACCCAGTCTCGCCGTCCTTCTGCATCTGCCGTCCAAACCAGTTGCGGGAGTGCCTCCATCAGCGTCCGCAGCCGCGTTTCACTTGCTTCCCCGTTTTTGCGTTTGTGATACGCCTCCGTGGTGTCCCGCATGATGGAGAACCAGTGCGTGTAGTGACCATCATCATCGGCAACCGGCACGATGGAGGCGTCCACAGCGAATTCGCTGCGATCCTTCCGGTAGTGAAGCAGCTCTTCGCGCACCGGCTTCCATGCCCGCTGCGCCTCTCGCACCCGTGCAAGTGCGGCTTCATCAGTCTTCGCACCAACCAGGAAATGGAAAGTCCTGCCAAGCACTTCTGTAGCTGAATAGCCGGTCAGCCGCTCAAAGGCAGAATTGATGAAGATAATCTTTGGTTGGTCGCCTTGAGCCGATCCAGCTTCCGTGATCATCATGGCGTCGTCAGTAAGCTCGACCGCACTTCGCAGGATGTGAAGAAATCCGTTGTCGACATCCTGCGCCCACAACCGGCTCTCCATCTCATCGCTTCGCTTGACTGCCAGGTGCCCGAGCTTCTGCGAGGTCACATCGACAGAGAAGCCGACCATGCCTGCCGGCTTTCCCTCTCCATCCCTCAGCAGCGCGACGGAAAGATGCACATAGATGTACTCACCTGCACTCGTCCGGTTCCGGACTTCTCCACGGAACTCACCGTTAGTCATGACTGACGGAAGCACCTGCTCATAAAAAATGTGGCGCTCGTCTTCAGCATAAAACATTGCGATGCTCTGCCCTGTGAGCTCATCGGCAGTAAACCCGAAGAGATGACCGGCAGCCCGATTGCAACCCGTGATCATTCCCTCGAGGTCAGTAATGATGACCGCATCATGCATCCGGTCAAGAATGGCCGGCTGCAGGAACATCCAATCCGCTGGACGCGACGGCGTAAATTGCTGAGACTTCCCGGACTCCGGAACGCTCCGGGCTTCCGCTTCCTCTTTGCCCCGACCTTCCACCTCTGCCTCCGCGTTCACAGTCGAATCTTCACGTCTATTGGTCCCGTAATCAGGTGAAACGCAGCGATGATAGCAGAGCAGCATCCAAAAGACAGTTAGTTTCCAATAGGCAGCGAGGCTTCTGTTCCATACCGCCTGCTAACCTGTGACAGTCTTTCCTCTACGTAAAGCTCGAGAGGCTGAACGACGATTTGATAGGACGATTGAGGACTTATGGCCGCACTGATTGATGCCATCGATGTAAAACGCAAAATGACGTTCGAGTACGAGAGTGTTCCGTTCTACTGCCTCGAAGCAGAGATCTCGACGCCCACCGCGCGAGGCGGCCAGACGCTGGTGCGCCTGCGCATGCGCAACATGCTCACGCGCGCCGTCTTCGACAGGACCTTCAAGGCGAGCGACAAATTCAAGGAGCCTGATCTAGAAACCATTCCCGCTTCCTACCTCTATAGCGATGGCGATGGCTCATACTTCCTGGATCAGATAAGCTTCGAGACGCTCACGTTGAGCAAGGCCATGGTGGGCGACGCACTCGACCTGCTGATTGAAGGCGCCATGCTGCAGATCGACCGCTACAACGGCAATCCGATTGGATTGCAGCTACCAGCGCAGGTCGAGCTCGAAGTGGCGTATACCGAGCCCGGCGTTCGCGGCGACACCGCCAGCGGCGCAGTGACCAAGCCGGCCCGCCTGGAAACAGGACTCGAAATTCGGGTGCCCTTCTTTATCAAGGAAGGCGAAAAAATCAAGGTTCAGACCGAAACCAGAGAATTTGCCGGACGCGCCTGATCCACCCCGATGTCGCGGAGGACGCTGAGCATCGCAGGTGCTCCACTCCGCGAAAATTAGTCTGCTTGTACAGCGACAATTCGTAACAGTTACAGGCTTATTTGTAGAAAATTGTGCGCCTATGCGTGGCGCCCTGGAGCAACAAGGGTGTAATTTCTTCCAGCACGGATCATCTCAGCTTCACCCTGTCCGCTTCAGTGTTCAACTCACATACTCAAACTCACGAGGCGCGAGACGTGAAGCACGCTTGGCAGCACGACTGCGCAGCTGAGTGCCGCAACGGGACTTCTACGTAATTACGACCGACTTCCAGGGAAGTAATTTTCCGCTTCGAGAAGTTCTTGCACAAATTTTCTAAAAGGTTGCTTGTCGAAAATTTTTTTCCGAAAACTAAGCAACTTAAGACTTTTTTCGTGAGGAGTTTTGTGTATTATCCGCCTAGAAACAACTTCCCTTTATCTGCCTAACAGGGGCGAAATCTATAACTTGCAAGGATGCATCGAAGGCAAGCCGGATAGTCGGCATTACCAACGTTAGTCCGAATTAGTAAAGTTCTGGATTTTTTACCCGATGCACGAAGAGGTTGACTTAAGCAACAGGACGCCAGGCGTCCGCGGCTTGCAGATCAACCCGGTGACAAACATCGCAAGGAACGATCTTCCATCAGCGGCCAAGTTGGAAGCGAACCTGAATGATTTCTTTCAAGGCAGACGAATGAAGAATACTTTTCTCGGCTTACTTACATTTTTCTTATCCGTGCTCCCTGCGCTCGCAGGAGTCAGTGTCTCCGCTCCCAAAAGTGGTCAGTCGGTAACGTCACCAGCAAAGTTCACAGCAAGCTCTACGACCTCCTGCAACAAGGGTGTCGCGTCTATGGGCATTTACATCGATAACAAACTTGCCTATACGGTTTCGGGAGATACCCTCAACTGGGCACTCCCAATGCCATCCGGCACACACAACACCGTCGTTGAGGAATGGGATAAATGCGGCGGAGCCACCTACACCGCTGTCGACGGTCTGAAAGTCACTGCGTCCGGATCACAGGCAGCTCCCTCCGGCATTCCGAGTAATGCGATCTCGTCAGGAAACCTCACCGGCTCGGATCGCTGGGCCTGGAATCACGACTCCGGTACGCCGGGAAGCTCCACCGGCTATTCGTCCTATGCTGTCTCCAAACCTTCGCTTGATGGTGCGGCCCGCGAGTTCTCCGTCTCTTACTCGAAAAAGGGCGGTGAAATCTACCACATGTCTTTCGCAAATGACGAGAACTCGACTCACTTTGTCTATGACACCTACATCTATTCCGTCTGGCCTTCGGAGACAGCGAACATAGAGATGGACATGAACCAGGTCATGTCGAATGGAAAGACAGTCATCTTCGGAGTCCAGTGCTCCAGCTACTCCGGGACCTGGGAGTTTGTCACGGTCTCTGGCAACAGCCCGCATTGGCACTCCTCAAACCTCGGATGCAATCCAAAGAACTGGTCTGCCGATGCCTGGCATCATATCCAGATCGCTTCGCACCGCGACTCTTACGGCGATGTAACGTATGACTGGGTGAGCCTGGATGGCAAAACGGGCTACTTCGTTGGAGCACATGGTGCTGCTGCCATGTCGCTCGGCTGGGCCCACGGCGACCTGCTGATCAACTTCCAACTCGATGGTTCTTCTTCCAGCAGCGCACAGATGAAGGAGTACATCGACAAGCTGACGATCTACCGCTGGTAGTCGGCACAACCCCAAATAGAGAAGGCCGCTCGTAAGACGGGCGGCCTTTCTCATGAAACGACCATCATCACTTCAACAGCATCTCCTCATCGAACGCAGTCACGCCTGCCCGAGTTGCGCCATGTTCCAGGCGCAGCGCAGTCGCGGCAGCCGCGAGCGCAATCACCGCCACGGCAACACTGCCAAGTGAAAGCTGTCGATAGCTGAAGCCTGCCGTAAGCAAAACGCCACCCAGTGCAGCTCCACTGGCATTGCCGAGATTGAAGGCTCCCTGGTTGAGAGTGGAAGCCAGGTTGGGCGCCCCGCTGGCCTGCTCAACCACGCGCAACTGCAGCGGTGCGCTCGCACCAAATTGCACAAAGCCCCAGGTGAAAATCGCGATAATTACCGGCACTGACAAAGCCTCGACAAAGTACATGGCCGCATGAATAGCAATCAGGATCAACACCCCGCCAATGACCACCGGCACCTGCTTCCAGTCCGCAAGGCGCCCGCCAACCAGGTTGCCCAGCGTGATGCCGACGCCGAAGATGACCAGTACCCAGGTCACAGCATGAGGCGAAAGATGGGTAACTGTCTCGAGTATCGGCGCAACATAGGTGAAGACGCAGAACATGGACGCGGACAGCAGCGTGCTCATGGCAAGAACCAGTAGTACGTGACTGCGCATCACCGCGCGAACTTCATTGCGTATATGCACATGAATGGACGGCAGCGAGGGCAGTGCACGCATCAACCCGATCGCCGCGACCAGGCCAATCGGCACCAGCACAAAAAAAGTGGATCGCCACCCGAACGCCTGGCCCAAAGCAGTACCCGCAGGTACGCCAAGTACATTCGCAAGAGTCAGACCGCTGAACATCAGCGCAATCGCCCGGGCTCGCTCTGACTTGGGTACGATCTCCGCAGCGACCACGCTCCCAATGCCAAAGAACGCTCCATGGCACAACGCCGTAAGAATACGCGCGAGCAGCAGCAAGGAGTACGAAGGGGCAAGCGCGCACATCAGGTTGCCAACCAGGAAAACGCCCATCAGGATAAGCAACGCACGCTTACGATCTATACGTGACAGCATCAGTGCCAGCACCGGCGAGCCGAAAGTGACTGACAGAGCGTAGGCAGTCACCAGCATGCCTGCCTTGGGAATACTGACCGAGAAGCTGCGCGCAAGGTCAGGCAGCAGTCCCATGATTACAAATTCCGTCGTACCGATCGCGAAAGCAGAGACAGCAAGTGCCAGCAGTGGTTTACGCATCGTCTTCTAAGAGATCCCGAGATTGAGCCTCCATCCAGTTTAACGGTTGTAGCTCGCCGTCCTACAGCACATCACGCGAGCCATGTCACAGCTTTCGGACTCGGAACAGAAGTCGTAAACTATAGCGGCTATGCCGTTACCGATCAAAATTTGTGCAGTGTGCTCCGAAGAGTTCGAACTCCGGCCGGATAAACCCGGCTTCGCCAATCGCTGTCCAGAATGCAGTGTCGAAGATACAGCAGACACGACTACTACCAAAGGCCGCATGGATGCTGATGAACGCAAGAGCCTGGCCGAAGCGAATGAAGCACGCCGGCAGGCAATGAAGAACCTGTTGTATCGGAAGGACAGTTAGTCGGACTCGGCTAGTTGTACAGACCGTGCTTCGTCTCTTCAGCCATGTAGTCGACGACTGCTTTCAGATCTTCTGTCTCTTCAAACCTGCGCAACTGTCGATCCGCTCCTGTGCCATTGTCGAGAATCCACTGTATGTTCTCGATCTCATGGCGGCAATCAAGTTCATCCACAGCCTCGCTGACAAACTCCAGGTACTCCCGGATCAGCTCGCGTTCATCCACTTCGGCTTCCTTGCCGAAGTCGATCAGCTTGCCATCGATGCCGTAGCGCACGGCACGCCATTTATTTTCCATCAGCAGCGCCCGTGAATACTGGCGAAAGTCCTGGTTGCGTGCATGCAGTCGATAAAGGGTCGCAGCTGTCGCCTGGATCAGCGCTGCGATTGAAAGTGTCTCCTCGGCGCGCATGGGTATATCGCAGATGCGCACCTCGACAGTCGCGAAAAACGGATGCGGCCGAATGTCCCACCAGATCTTCTTTGCGTTATCAAGGCAGTTGGTCTTAATCAGCAGGTTCACGTAAGCATCGAACTCGGCGCAGCTGGAAAAAGCATCCGGCATATTGGTTCGTGGAAACTTGTCGAATACTTTCGCGCGATAACTCTTCAGGCCGCTCTTCATGCCGCGCCAGAAGGGCGAATTCGTCGAGAGCGCAAGAATGTGTGGCAGAAAATATCGCATGGAGTTCATCAGCCGGATCGAAGCTTCCCGGTCCTCGATACCCACGTGCACATGCAATCCGAAAATCAGGTTTGCACGCGCCACTTGCTGCAGATCCTCAACAACGCGGGCATAACGATCATCCGGATAGATTTCCTGTGCACGCCAGTCCGCAAACGGGTGCGTGCCGCCGGCAACCAGCATCAGGTCATTCTCACTTGCCAGGCGAACCATCTCCCGCCGCAAATCGAAGAGGTCCAGCCGCGCTTCTTTCACCGTCTTGCAAATTCGCGTCCCCACTTCGATCACGGATTGGTGCATCTCGGCCTTCACTCGCTCTTCCAGCCGCAGTTTGCCCTTGTCCAGCATCTCCGTATGGATGTGTGAACGCAGATCACGCGTCACCGGATCCACCGTCTGGTATTCCTCTTCAATGCCGATCGTGAAGGAAGGCTGCTTCATGGGTGCTCCTTGAAGTAAGGGTTGAACCGAGCACGTGCAATGGAGGAAACGCGTTTGCCGACTATTCTGACTTCTTTTTGCTTCCTGTTTTTTTCGTGGCAGCTTTCGGCAACTTGGCCGGGGCTGATGCCTCCGCCTTCTTCGCCAGCTTCTTGCGGATCTTCTCCGGCTTCTTCTTGCCCTGAAGAAAATCGCCCCAGTGGAACTCTGCCGGCCTGGATGCTTCCTGGGCACGCGCAACTGCCAGTTCCGCAACTGCATTCACAATCCACTCAAAATTATCTTCACCTACAGATTCACGGTCGGCATCCGGCGCCGGGTTCATGAAGTCGATGGCATACGGCACTCCGTCTTCCACCGCAAACTCGACAGTATTCAGGTCATAGCCGAGGGCCTGGCACAACGCCAGCGCATCGCTCTCCACACGCGCCAGCAGTTTCTTGTCGAAGGTTCGGCCCTGCGTGTAGTAGCGCTCATGATGAGGCCGTCGCGGATCGTACGGCATAATATGTACTTTCTGCTGACCGACTACATAGCAGCGGAAATACTCGTCAAAGTTAACTGCACGCTGGTACATCATGCAAAGGTCACGACTATGATCGTAGGCGCGGAAGAACTCTTCAGGACTGTGCACATGATGCACGTCGCGCCACCCGCCGCCATCCACAGGCTTGAGGAATGCGGGAAAGCCGATGTAGTCGAAGATGCCATGCCAGTCCAACGGAAATTCGAGGTTCCGCATGGAGCGTTCTGTCGTACCCGGCGGAAAATGCTTATGCGGAAGAATTACTGTTCGGGGTACAGCCACACCTACTTTTTCGGCGAGCGCACAGTTGAAAAACTTGTCGTCTGCCGACCACCAGAATGGATTATTGATAATCGCAGTGCCATGGATCGCTGCATGCTTCAGGTACGCACGATAGAACGGGATGTCGTGTGAGATACGATCAACGATCACGGCATACGGAGCCGGCTTGTCCAGGTGAACTCCGCCAACATGCACAGGCTCGGCCGTAATGCCGTCCACCTTCATGGCTCGGATGCGTTCTACCAGTGCCCCTGGAAATGAGTTCTCCATGCCGAACAGCACGCCGATAGTCTTCACGCCATTTCTCCCATTCACGTGGTCATCTTCCATCTGATTCGAAGCTGCGTGCTCCCGGGTGTCAACTGGATTTCCGCTGTGCCGCATGCCCGCATCGACTTACAAGAGCCAACATAGCCCACCCACGCGAGCAGCGCAATCCTGCCACTCAGCTGTCCCCGGATAGTGCTGTAGTATCCACGAATGCGCACGCGTCACATCCCGCTTACTTCGCTGCTTCTTTCGTCCATGCTGATACTGGCTCCGGCAGTCTCGCTCGCCCAGCAGACGCTGGACGTCACACCGACTACCGTTGCATGGGGATACTACTGGGCAAAGGCTAAGCCGGCATTGACAATCCACAGCGGAGACACTGTCAAAGTGCACACGCTGTCCACCTGCGGCTCGCCGGAGCGACTCAAAGATGGTGGCGTCGCTGCGACTGACATTCCGCAGGATGTGACGGATCTTTTCGCAGCGAAGGATATCGACAAGGGGCCAGGCGGCCACATCCTCACAGGTCCAATCGCGGTCGCCGAAGCGCAGCCGGGGGATGTGCTGGAGGTCCGCATCCACAAGATCGACATCGATGTGCCATGGGCCTGCAATGGCTTCGGCGCGGGCCGCGGCTTTCTACCCGATGATTATCCCTACGGCAAGATGTCGATCATCCCACTCGATCGCAATCGCATGATCGCGAAGTTTGCGCCCGGCGTCGAGATACCGCTGCATCCATTCTTCGGCTCCATGGGTGATGCGCCGCCCGACTCCGCCGGACGCTACAACAGTGCGCCGCCCTGGATGCATGGCGGCAACATGGACAACAAGGACCTTGTCGCCGGAACGACGCTATACCTGCCGGTGCATGCGCCGGGCGCGCTCTTCGAAGTAGGGGATGGTCACGCAGGTCAGGGCAACGGTGAAGTCGACATCACCGCGCTTGAGACCATGCTGACCGGCACCTTCGAGTTCATCGTTCACAAGGCGAAAGAGGGGGAGGCGCCGCTACTCTGGCCGCGAGGCGAAACACCCACCAGCTACATCAGCATGGGATTCAGTGAAGACCTGGTGAAAGCGACCGAGATGGCCACGCGCAACATGATCAACTTCCTGATAACAGAAAAACACCTCACCCGTGACCAGGCCTACCAGCTCACCAGCGTCGCCGTCGACCTCGACATCACCCAGTTAGTCGACGGCAAAGTGGGCGTGCACGCGATCTGCCCGAAGAATATCTTTGTCGGGAAGTAGCACCTGGCGGCGAATATACTCGAAGCGAGGTGATGCCGTGGCAATGACCACCGTGATCTCCATTGACGACTATCTGAGCGATTCCAGCTTCAGCCCAGACGTGGAGTACCTCGACGGCGAGTTGAAGGAGCGACCGATGGTCTTTCCAGCGCACGGATACAGTCCCTCCTCAGCGGCTGTTTTTCTCTCACGAAGATGAGTGGAACGTAAGAGCGGACGTCGAGATCCGGACGCGTGTCTCTCCGATGCGGGTCCGCTTGCGGATGTGATCGTTGACCGCGCCTGCAAGTGGCCGCCCGTCCTGATCGAGGCACCCTTGATCGTCATTGAGATTCTCTCGCCTTCTGACTCCTGCACGTCAACCCAAAAGCTGGCGACCGATTATGAAAACATGGGTGTGCCCAACATCTGGCTGATCGACCCGGAGACGAAGCCTGGTCGAATCTGTGAAGGACCTATCTGGAAAGAAGTCAAACGACTTGAGGTGGGAGGCCGTGACATCTACCTCGCTCTCGATTGGTTGTTTGATCGGCTCGAACCATACGATGCCAGGTGATCTTCGTTCGCCGCACCATTCTTTCGGCAAGACATTTCATTGCGGTCCTCAAGCAAACGTCCGACCAACGGAAGCATGTCTCTCCGCGAAGCGCTCTCGCCCGTCGGCCAGTACCGCTCCCGCCGGTAGCGCCAAGTACCTAAAGAAACTGCTGCATCATCCGCTGCCATGTCGGCCAGTCATGGCTGTTCCACTCATCCCAAATCGCCAGCTGTACCGGGATCCCCTTCGCCTGCATGATGCCGGCAAGATGCCGATTTTGCTGTAGGCATTGATCATCCCACCCTGTCCCGAAAACATATTTGTTCTGGCGATAGCGATCCATCTGCCAGCCTTCGCCCAGGTTCGCCATATACTGCGGCGGCATGTTGAAGTAGACATCCTCGTCGTGGTAGCCATGAAGGAAAAATGAAATGTCGAAAGCCCCGCTCATCGACAGGCAGCCGGTAATCCGATCAGGATGCTTCAGTGCCAGGTTCACCGCATGATAGCCGCCGAAGCTGCATCCGAGAGTCACCAGCAGCGGATTCCAGTTCTTCTGCCGGACCAGCGGCAGCACTTCATTCATCACGTAATCCTGGTACTGCATCTGGCGTGCAATCTTCCAGCGCGATGGAACATTGCGGTTGTACCAGCTCTCGCTGTCCACTGAGTCGACGCAATATAACTGCACCTCGCCCGCGTCAATCTTCCCGCCAATGCAGGACACCATGCCGCGCTCTTCAAATTCATAAAAGCGCCCCTGCGAAGACGGAAACACGACGATCGGTAACCCAGCGTGTCCGAACACCAGCAACTCCATGTCCCGGCCCAGGCTGGGAGAAAACCACTTGTGATACTCGCGGTGCATGTGTCTCCTGCAGGATGGATCAGTGCAGCGGCGAAACTTTCGTCCTCATGGCGGGCACATGGAAAGTGCGCCCTGGAGCCGAATTGTTGCTACTGTAACAGGAGATTCCAGTCTCCCGGAAAAGCCGCGATCGCTGTCGCACGGACAGGCCCGGAGCTTGGAACGAAACGGGTGGGAGAAGATCTGTAAGTGGAGACGAAGCTGACACCAGAAGAAGCATCGCCGCTTACCCTTGCGGAAGCTCCTCCTGTCCTTTCCAGCGCCGAGGACTCTGCCACTCCCCACGAACGACTGAAGCTGCATCAGCATTTCCGCAGCGACTTCCTGCCCGACCCACGCAACCTCATCGTCTACGTGCCGCCACACTATACCAGCGAGCCACAGCGCCACTTTCCTGTGCTTTACCTGCACGATGGACAGAACCTCTTCGACGGACATACCTCGTATGTTCCCGGTCGCACCTGGCAGGTCATGGACGCTGCTGACCGCAGCATTGCAGCAGGCGAAGTCGAGCCGCTCATCATCGTCGGCATCTACAACACGGGCGCCCGTCGCATCGCTGAGTACACGCCCACCCGTGACTGGAAAATGGGCGGCGGCGAAGCGCCGGCCTATGGAAAGTTGATCACGCAGGAACTCATTCCCTTTATCCAGCAGCACTATCGAGTACTATCCGGCCGTGACCATACAGGGATCGGCGGATCGTCACTGGGCGGCCTCGTTTCGCTTTTCTTCGGATTGGAATACCCACAGATCTTCGGCCGGCTTGCCATTCATTCGCCGTCCGTCTGGTGGAACCATCGAAGCATCCTGAATCTCCTGCGGAATGTAAAACTCCACCCCAAGCCGCATCTATGGCTTGACTGTGGTGATGCCGAAGGCGCTCGCACGCTTGAAAATACTGACATCCTGTACCGCCAGTTGTTGCGCCATGGCTGGCAGGAGAATGTAGATCTCCACTATGAAGTCGCGGCCGGCGGTACCCACTGTGAAGAAGCCTGGGCTCAACGTGTCTCGCCCATGCTGCGCTTCCTGTTCCCTCATGCTGGCTGAGGCATCCAGCGGTGCACCGGCACTCGCGTCCGGGTTATCATTGCCGGTCGCTGCAGATACTTCCCTTCAGCACTTTCTTCCATGAGGATGGAATGAGAAAAGCCGGACTACATGCTGGACTAATAGCCCTGTCGTTCATCTTCAATTATGGCAACCCGCTGCATGCGCAGGCCGCCGGAGACAATTTTCCCAGCGCCGTCTCTGGCGCCCATACCGTCGCCATCATCGATGACACGCACCAACCCGGCGTAGCTCAGGGCGCAGCCGATGCCATCAAGGCCTGGGGACGCTTCACGGTCATCGACGATCCGGACAACGCTGACCTCACTCTGCGATTCGACAAAGAGAAAGAACGCAGCGGGCACGACACCCAGACTCCTGCTGAACAGACCGGCAACCCCAAGGACAACTCGGCGTCTTATGGCTATAGCCTGTCTTTCAGCGCGTCGATTCACATGAAGGTCTACCTTAAAGATGGCGACTCGCCGTTCTTTACCGCCAAGAGTGACGACTCGAAGAAGAAGGCAGGCATCGCCTGTGTGAATGACTTCCGCAGTGCCGTCGCAAGCCACACCCATGACCACCAAGCCACACCCTGAGGACTGATGCCCATACCCACACGTAGAGGATTCCTGAAAGCTGCCGGCCTGCTTGCCGGTGACACCCTGATCGCGCCCGGCTATCACATGCTCAATGCGCAGCAGCCCGACGAAGATGCCAAGCCTGTCGCAAGCAATGACCATCTGCAGATCGCGCTCATCGGTGCGGGCAACCAGGGCCAGGGTGATACCAAGGTCGCCCTGCGCGTACCCGGCACCAAGCTGATGGCCGTTGCCGATTGCTACCAGGGCCGTCTCGATCACAGCAAGGAACTCTGGGGCAACGATGTCTTCACCACCAGGGACTATCGCGAGATCCTCGCCCGCAAAGACATTGACGCAGTCATCATCGCCACTCCTGATCACTGGCACAAGCAGGCAGCCACCGATGCCATGAAGGCCGGCAAGGACGTCTACTGCGAGAAGCCGATGATCCATCTCTACTCCGATGGACCGGAAATCATCGAGACCTGGCGCTCCACCAGGCGCATCATGCAGGTGGGCAGCCAACGCGTCAGCTCCGCGGTCTACGCGAAGGCCAAGGAATTAATCGCCGCCGGCGCCATCGGCCAGCTGAACATGGTGACCGCACGCTGGGACCGCAACTCGGCCATAGGCGCCTGGGATTACACCGTACCTGTCGACGCCAGCACAGAAACCTGCGACTGGCCGCGCTTCCTCGGCACCGCTCCGAAGATTCCATGGAACGCAGAACACTTCTTCCAATGGCGTAAATGGAAGGCCTACGGCTCAGGCGTAGCCGGCGATCTGTTCGTTCATCTCTTCAGTGGCACCCACTTCGTGACCAACACCATAGGGCCGACCAGGGCCATGGCCACCGGCGGCATCCGATTCTGGAAAGATGGCCGCGACGCACCCGATGTCCTGCTTGCTCTCTTCGACTACCCGGAAGGCTTCAACCTCAGCCTGCGCGTCAACTTCGTCGATGGCGGCGAGGAAAGCGAAGGCCTCATCTTCACAGGGTCCGAAGGCACGCTCGAGATAGCTGGCCGCAGTGTCATCGTCAGCCGCACCCCGCGTGAAAAAGAGCCCGGCTTCACCGTCGGCACCTTCACCGAAGAGATCCAGAAGCGCACCCTCGAAGCCTACCGCCAGAAATATCCGGAAAGCCAGCAGCAGCAGATGAACGAAACCAGTGTCGATCGTTATTCGGTGCCGCAGGGTTACAGCGACAGCTATGACCACTTCCGCAACTTCTTCAATGCCGTGCGGACGCGCACTGCCATAGTCGAAGATCCGGTTTTCGGCTTTCGGGCTGCAGGCGCCGCACTGCTGGGCAATCTAAGCATGGAGAAGGACGCCATCGTTCACTGGAACCCGAAGGAAATGAAGCTGGCCTAGCGCAAATGGCCGGTTCTCCCACGGCCATTTGCTTGCGATTCCGGCCTTTATCGGCGATACTTGAATGCTGGAATGCGTTCCCGGCTCGGCCGGTGCGTGCGCACCCATCAGTTATCCAGGATCTTTACCTGAGATCCGACCCAAATTTGAGAGGTTTTTGCCTGTGTTGATGATCCGTCTGGCGCGCTTTGGTGCGCGTAAGCAGCCGCACTACCGCGTAGTTGTCATCGAAAAGGATCGCGCCCGCAATGGCCGTTCTATCGAAATCGTGGGAACCTACAATCCCCGCACCAATCCAGCAACAGTAAGCCTGAAGCAGGACCGTATCTCGTACTGGACCGGCAATGGCGCGCAGCTTTCCGACCGCGTCAAGAAGCTGGTCGACAAGTATGTACCCGCCACACCTGCCGCCGCCTAGGTCCTGACCCGCGTCCAGGACCAGGAGCGGCGAAATGCAGGAAGGGCGCATTCCAAGCTTTTTGCCTTGACTATGGTTGTTTGTACGAGCGATGGTCTCCTTCGCAGGTTTGCATAGCGCATGGCCGACGGAGATGTTCATGGCGGGTGTTGAAAAGCTGGATGACATGCAGGAACTGGTATCTGAAATTGCGCGCGCGCTGGTCGATGAACCAGCCGCAGTCGTGGTCGACGCGGTTGAGCGGGATGAAAATACAGTCCTGAGACTCCGCGTCGCTCCCGCGGACGTGGGCAAGGTCATCGGCAAGCAGGGCCGGACGGCACGCTCCATGCGCACTATCCTTGGCGCTGTCAGTATGAAGCATCATCATCGCTATACCCTGGATATCCTGGAAGAAAATGGCGAGAAGTCGGATAGTGACGGACACCAGCCGCATACAGTTACGCAAACGCACTAGCGTCCTTTCATCTTTCGCTGATCATCTCTCCGTGCCGGTAGCCACTTGTCTTGACCGGTCCTCCCACCATGCCTGAAAGTGCATGGGTTCTGCTCGCCCGCCTCGTTCGTCCACAGGGCCGCAAGGGCGAGATCATCGCAGACATCTTCACCGACTTCCCTGAACGCTTTGCCACCCGCACGCGTGTTTTTCTGGCTGCGGCAGAGGGTTCACCGGCACGCCAGACACTGGTTCCCCGCGAGGCCATCATCGAACGTCACTGGCTGCATCAGGGGCGCATTGTCTTCAAGTTCAAGGGCATTGACTCGATCAATGACGCAGAACCTCTGCGCGGACTCGAAGTCGTCATTCCCGCCAGCGAACGCGCACCGCTCGAAGACGATGCCGTCTACATAGGCGACCTCATTGGCTGCCGGCTCGTCAACTTAGGCGAAAACGGCAACGGCGAAGAGCACTACGTCGGCGAGATCACGGACATGGAACGAGGTCTGCTCGGTGCGCCCGATCTTCTTGTCGTCAGAACCCCGGTTCAAACGCCGATAGCTGCGTCCGAACCAGCAGCGACAGCGAAGAAGCGACTTGGAACACGCACGCGGAAAACACCCGAAGTCCTGGTACCCTTCGCAAAGAAATACCTCGTTGCAGTCGATATCTCTTCCCGACGCGTCATCATGCGGCTCCCCGACGGCCTCCTTGAACTGAACTCTGCCGGAGACTCCGCCGCCCTGATCGATGAAGATTCGACTGATCAATCGAGAGACATCCAGGACAAAGCCTGAACCATGCGCTTCGACATCCTGACCATTTTTCCTGACTTCTTTCAGAGCATCTTCACCTACGGCGTCATCAAGCGCGCACAAGCCAATGGCATCGTCCAGATCTCTACCCACGACCTCCGGTCCTTCACCCATGATCGCCATCGCACCGTAGACGACCGGCCCTTCGGTGGCGGCGAAGGCATGGTGCTGAAACCCGAGCCGATCGCCGACGCACTCGCTTCCCTCACCATCCGTCCAAAATCGGAGCGCACCCATCCCGATGCCCGCGAGTCAGTCATCCTCTTGTCTGCCCAGGGCGCACAATTCCGGCAGTCTGTCGCGTACCAACTCGCCAGGCTCGACCGCATCGTCCTCATCTGCGGCCGTTATGAAGGTGTCGATGAGCGCGTCAACGAACTCTTCTGCGACCGCGAGCTTTCAATCGGCGACTACGTGCTGTCCGGCGGCGAGCTCGGCGCAGCCATCATCCTCGATGCCACCATGCGCCTGCTGCCCGGCGTGCTCGGCAACGAAGCGTCCTCTGCCAACGAGAGCTTCGGAGCCGCCGACGCCAACATCCGCTCCGCCAATCCCGACCAGGGCGACCAACGCCCGCTACCCAGCTCCGTTCACGGCTCCGGCGGCCTCCTCGACTATCCCCACTACACCCGTCCGGCAGAGTTCCAGGGCGTCCCCGTGCCTGAGGTCTTAACCGGCGGTAATCACGACCAGATCCGCACATGGCGTCGTCAGAAAGCGCTCGAGAAGACCCTCCGCAACCGTCCCGACCTGCTCGAAAACGCAGAACTGTCAAAAGAAGATCTGGTATTCCTGAAGAGCCTGCCCCGCCTTTCCTGAACACCCCGCCGCTCGGCGAACAAGGCCAGCCAGAAAGCGAACATCACGCCATCCGGGCCGAATCTTGTGTAAACTAAAGCTTCGTATCCAACCGTCAGGAACAACTATGTCTATTCATCCAGTAATGCAGCGCCTAGCCGACAAGCTCGCGCGCACCGATCTTCCAGCGTTTGCACCAGGCGACACCGTTCGCGTGCAGGTCAAGATTAAAGAAGGCGACAAGGAACGCACCCAGGCCTTTGAAGGCATGGTCATCGCCTACAAGCGCGGCCCGCAGGGTAGCTTCACCGTTCGCAAGATGAGCTTCGGTCAGGGTGTCGAGCGTATCTTCCCATTCAACTCCAAGGTCGTCGACAAGGTCGAGAAGGTTCGCTCCTTCCAGGTCCGTCGCGCCAAGCTGTTCTACCTCCGCGGTCTGCGCGGCAAGGCTGCCCGTCTCAAGGAAGTCGAACGCACCTAGTCCTCTCCGTTTCCGCAACTCACGAATGAACCAGCTCCGTCCTTCTCCAATCTGGACGGAGCTTTTCGTGTTCGTTCTATTTCGCCCGCTTTACCCACAACCTTCCGCAGCCGGCCCGGCGTTACACTGGGTAAATCCATGGCTGGTCGCATGCTTATCCGAGAAGACGAACTGGCAGAGCTCGACCTTGAAGCTCTGCAGGTTGAAACAGACTGCACTCCCACCAAAAATCCACGCACACTCTCTGCCGCAACGCGCAAGCTGCAGATGCTGCGCACCCTCGTCTGCGGCCACAAGTATGAACGCGCCGCCCGCGCCAACGGTGCCACCGTCATCGCCGGCGTAGACGAAGTAGGACGCGGTG
>CAZZUX010000005.1:0-30391 GCA_964657395.1 uncultured Ktedonobacteraceae bacterium | reverse complement strand
GCCCGCGCCAACGGTGCCACCGTCATCGCCGGCGTAGACGAAGTAGGACGCGGTGCCCTCTTCGGCCCCGTCGTTGCCGCAGCCGTCATCCTTCCGCTGGACTGCCGCATCCGCGGCCTTCGCGATTCCAAGCAGCTCGAAGTCGAAGATCGCGAGCGCCTAGCCAAAATCGTCCGCCAGAAAGCCATCGGCTGCTCCATCGAAGAAGTCGATGCCGAGACCATCGACCGCATCAACATCTACCAGGCATCGCGTCTCGCCATGACGCAGGCTGTCCGCAAACTCGCGCCGACACCCGACCACCTGCTCATCGACGCTCTACGACTCGACCATCCTTGCGCGCAAACCGCCATCATCTACGGCGACAGCCTCAGTCTCTCGATCGCTGCCGCATCGGTCATTGCGAAGGTCTACCGCGATCGCCGTATGTGCGAGTACCACGAGCAATATCCTCAATACGGACTCGCGTCGCACAAAGGCTACTCCACACCCGAGCACAAGCGCGCCTTAACCCGTCATGGACCCACTCCGCTGCATCGCTTCACCTTCCGGCCTGTCGCCCAGCGCTCGCTTCCATGGGACTACCCTTTCGGCTTCGAGGTACCGGCTGAGACCGAAACACCAGCGGAATATCCGGACACATCACAGGAATTTCTGACCGAGGAGAATAAGCTTGGCACTGCGGCTGCTCTGCATTACCGCCCATCCTGATGACGAGAGTGGCGGATTCGCCGGAGCATTACTCCAGGCCCACGCAGCAGGGGTCGAAACGCGCGTCATCTGCCTGACCGAAGGCCGCGCCGCCTCCAATCGTGGCGAAGCTAGCTCGGACGAAGAACTGGCAGAACTGCGCCGAGGGGAATTTGCACGCGCCTGCAGTCTGCTCAAGGTCACCAGTAGCGAAGTCATGGACTATCCCGACGGAGAACTGCTCCACCTCAACTTCCACGTCATGGCCACCATGCTGGTCGAACAAATTCGCCGCTACCGTCCTCACGTCGTCCTCACCTTCGGAGGAGACGGCGGTCCCAACATGCATCGCGATCACACCATGGTCGGCCTCATGGCTACGGCAGCCTTCCACTGGGCAGGTCGTAGTTTCTTCGCACCGGAGCAGCTGCAACCGGACGGCGACCTTGTCATCTACGCGCCCCAAAAGCTGTACTTCGCCTCCACCAGCTTCAACGTCTCCAAGTTCACCGAGGAGGCCGCGGTCGCGCCCAAGACGCCCTCATCGCTTACTCTCGAAATGGGCGACCTGCAACAAATCAAGCGTCAGGCTCTGGAAATCCACAACACCCAGGGCGTCATGAACCGCGCAGCAGACGTCTTCGCGAAACATGGCCACCAGGAGCATTATCTGCTTGCGGCCGCACGCCATCCGGTCCTGGCTCAGAGTGAAAAAAGCATGTTCGACAGCATCGATCCCGATTAGCCAACCCGCAACGAGTCCAAACCCAAAGGGGCTGTTCTCGGGTTCGGTGCGTCTAAGCTGGAGGAAGAAATGCCGGGGTACCATGCGTCCATCTCTTCGGAAAGCCGCTTGCTGGGTCATCAGCCCGGCTTTAGTAATCGTCAGCCATGCGGTTGCCCGCGCTCAAAGCGGCACCGGCAGCCTGATCGGACAGGTCTTCTGCTCCGACACCCAGAAGCCGGCGCGGTTCGCCACCGTGTCCCTTGTGCCCGATGTCACCGAACCCGACTCTTCCGGTAGCCAGAGTCGACGCGGCTTCGGCTCTTCCATGAGCACAACAGCAGCCGACGGCACCTTCCTGATGAAAGACGTGCAGTCCGGCGTATACGACGTACAAGTCACGTTGCCCGGGTACATCCAGCCAATCCGTCAACTGAACATCTACGGAGACGCTGCTCCTGCCATGCGGCAAACCTTTCTCGGCATGATCACTCGTGTCAGCATCCAGGCTGGCCAGGTCTCCAGCACCAACGTCACTGCCTACCGCGGAGCCGATCTCCTCGGCGCTATTATCTACGACGACGGAACACCCGCCGCGGGTATCACTGTGTCTGCCATGATCGCCCTTGCTCCCTCGGGAGCAAGTGCGGACAGCTCTTCCACAGCAGCCAACACGACCTTTCGTTCCATCGGCAGCAATGCACAAACCGACGATCGTGGCCGCTATCACCTGGCTGGTCTGGCCGACGGCACCTACACCATCCAGGCCGTCCCGCGCAGTGGCGGACTGTTTCCCGTCTTCCTCGGCAATACCATCGACCGTGGTCGGGCATCCCTGGTCACCATCAAAGCCGGCGAAGAGCGTCCTGGTCTGGACATGATGATGAATCTCACCGACCTCCACCACGTGCGTGGCGTCATGGTAACTTCCAGCAGCCATCCCCTGCCGAACGCCAGTGTGTCGCTCGCCCTCTCGGATAACGCCGGCTCCCAGCTCTCTGCGATCACCGCGGCAGACGGCAGCTTCAGCTTTGCTGCCGTTCCGGATGGCAAGTATTCCGTCTCCGCAGGAGGCGCCTTCGATCCCGATGCCCGCATCTCTTATCGCAACGTCAGCACCCAGATCACCGTCGCTGGTTCGGACATCACCGACGTGGTACTGACACCGCCCCAGTAGACAACCCATCCGCAGCGCGAACTTTCCTCACCATCACCGCTTGCGCGCAGCATCCCATCTTCAGGGGTTCACACAAGGAGTTACGACATGGCCACACCTTCCACTTCAGTCTCGGCACAGGAACAGGGCGGCAGCATCGCCGACATCAGTCCTATCGATCGCGACCGGCTCCGCCAGGCCAGCGAACTACTTCTGGAAGCCCGGCGCACCGCGCAGCCCATCGGGTCGCTGCCCGGTGGCCTGCGTCCTCGCACCGTAGCCGAAGCCTACTTCCTGCAGGACGTCGTCATCAGCGAACTCGGCGCCATCGCAGGCTGGAAGGTCGGCACATCTTCACCGGAAGCCACACCAATGTTCGCGCCCATGTTCGACTTCGGCATCGCACCCAGTGGCTCGCTCATCTCCGCAACCATGCGTCGCATGCGCGGAGTGGAAGCAGAGATCGCCTACCTTCTCGGCAAGGATCTTCCACCTCGCAGCACAGCCTACTCGCGCGACGAAGTGATCGCCGCCATTGCCAGCGCCCATCCCGCCATTGAGTTGCTGGAGACGGCGTTTGTCGATCCAGATAAGGTTGACCGGCTCTCCATGATCGGCGATTTGCAGATGCATGGCGGCTTCATCTACGGTCCAGCCTTTGCAGGCTGGCATGACCTCGATTTCGCCACTGAGGACGTTACCGTCTCCATTGATGGGGTAGTTCGAACAGATCATGGTGCCAATGGCATCGGCACCGATATCCTCAGCCTCGTGGAATGGCTGGCCAATCACGGGCAGGCACGCACCGGCGGTCTGAAGAAAGGCCAGTGGATCACCACCGGTAGTTGGATGGGCAAGACCCTCGCTGACGCAGGCTCAGCCGTTCACGTCCACTTCACCCACTTTGGCGATGTACGCGCCGAGTTCGAAGCCCGCCAGCCGAAGCACCCTCGCACCGAGCCGGTGCTCCACCACGGCGGATAGCCGCTATGTTCCGCGCTCGAACGGCCACTGCCTGGTGCTGCGGGCGCGCATCCCGTACACCAGTGTGCCGGTAGCAAAGACAGCGAGCGCCACCCATATCTGGCGCTCCGCCTTCACCCTCGCAGTCAGCACAAACACAGAACCGGCAAGAGCCAGTAACGCGGGCAGCGGATACAGCCACATGCGAAAGGGCCGAAACAACTCCGGCTTGCGAAACCTCAGAACCATCACACCTACCTGCTGTAAACCGAAGGTCAGCACAATCCGAATAGCCACTAGCGCCTCAATCACCGTCGACAGGTGAAACAGGCAGCACACGCACGCCACCGCCGTCAGCGTCAGTAAAGACCGATCCGGAAACCCGCCCTTCGGATGCAAATGACCAAGCTGCCGGAAATAGTTGCCATCCACTGCAGCCGCATACGGCACTCGCGATGCCGCCAGCAGCAGTGCGAAAAGCGATCCGAACGCTGTCCACATCACCAGTAGTGCGATTCCTCGCGCCGCCATCAGACCGTAGGTCCTCTGCATCACCACCGCCACAACCGCGAACCGTGTATCGCCTATCGTGTCATGCATCAGTTCCTGCCACGGGATCACGCCAAGCACGCTGATGTTCATCACAATGTAGACCAGAGCCACAGCAGCAATGGAAAGCAGGATGGATCGCGGAATCGTACGGCCCGCATCCTTCACCTCACCGCCTACGAAACAGATACTGTAGTAGCCCCAGTAATCGTAGTTGGCGATCAGCATTGCCCCCGCCAGTCCCGCCACAAAGCTCCCTGACAGATGAAATGCCCCTGGCGGAAACGAAAACGCCTGCGCCGCGTTGAAGTGCGTGACTCCAGCAAAGATCACTGCCCCGAGCGTCAAAATCACGCCCACCCACAACACCGCTGCCATCTTCTGGATCGCTTTCAGATCGCGATACAACAGCACCGCTACCAGCAGACACGCTCCGATCGCCAGCAGGTTGGTGTAATGCACTTCCGCCACGAACGGCGATGACGGCATCACCGAACGCCGGAGCGCCGGCCAGAGAAACGAGGCATACTGCGCCAGCCCGATCGCACCCGACGCGAACACCAGCGGCCCGCTCAGCGTGAACTGCCATACATACAGGAACGAGATCCATCGCCCCGCACTCCGCTCGCCGAAGATCTCCCGCAGGTACACATACGAGCCGCCCGCCTCCGGCATCGCCGCGCCCAGCTCCGCCCACACCAGTCCATCGCACATGGCGACGATCGCACCCAGGACCCAGCCCAGGATCGCCTGCGGGCCGCCCATTGCCGAAACAATCAGCGGCAGAGTAATAAACGGACCGACGCCCACCATCTCCAGCATGTTGATCGCGATCGCGCTCTTGAGATTGAGCGTACGTGCCGGCAATGGATGCGCCGACGATTTCTCTACGAGGCCACGCGGCCGTCCGGAAAAATCAGTCTTCTTCAGCCGGCGACTCACGAAAGTTGGTCCTGAAATAGCAGCAGCAGCGTGTGTCTCCGGTGTCGCTGGATTGTACACTTTAGACTTGCGAGCCCCATTCCACCTGTCCAGACACGCTCTCGGCGTGCCGCTGCTGATGCTGTCGATCATAGCGGCCAGCGCCACACAGCTGAACGCCCAGGCTGCCACTCAGGAAGCCCCAGCGGCGATCCCGGTCCCGAACGTCACCGCTATCGGAACGCTTCCCTTCACCGGCCAGCCGATCGCGCAGAATCGTGGCAGCGCCGCCCTGTGGCAGACCTTGAAGCAGCTACGCACCTGGGGCAGCTTGCTGACCATCGTGGCCCACCCCGACGACGAAGATGGCGGCATGCTCGCCTACGAATCCCGCGGTCTCGGTGTGCGCACCGGCATCCTGACGCTGACGCGAGGCGAAGGCGGCCAGAATGCCATGTCCAGCGCCACCAACGATGCGCTCGCTTTGATCCGCACCAACGAACTGCTGGATGCGGACTCCTACTACGCGGGCAGCGGCATCACCCAGTACTTCGGCCGCGTCGCCGACTACGGCTTCTCGAAAACAATGGAAGAAGCCTTGGCTCAATGGGGCCACGATCGTGTTCTCTACGATGCTGTCCGCGTCGTGCGCATGAACCGCCCGCTGGTCGTCACCTCCACCTTCGTCGGCGGCATCACCGACGGCCACGGTCACCACCAGGTCGCAGGATTGCTCGCGCAGGAAGTCTTCAAGGCTGCCGGGGATCCGAACGTCTTCCCTGACCAGTTCTCCCAGGGACTGCGACCATGGCGCCCTCTCAAAGTCTTCGCGCGCACTCCGTTCTTCTCCATTACTTCAAAGGGCATGTTCGACTATGCGACTGGCAAATGGTCACCGGTACTGTTTCATAACTACACTGACGGCACAGACACGCATGGCGCTCTGAGCGCTGACGTGAAGATCCCCGAAGGCACCTTCGATCCGGTGCTCGGCGAAAGCTATGCGCAGATCGCCCGCAACGGTCTTGGTCAGCAGCGCACCCAGCATGAAGGTCCCAGCATCCCGCTTGCAGGCGATGTCACTGTGGCTTATCACCGCTTCGGCTCCGTCGTTCCAGGGGAAGAAGGCCTGGCAGCAAATCCGCAATCCGACTTCTTCGCGGGCGTCGATGTCTCGCTCGCCGGCATGGCCGCACTGGCCAACAGCGATGCTCCCTTCCTGAAGCCTGCACTCCTTGCCCTTCAATCCAAGGTTGCCGAAGCTTCACTTAACTACATCCCGGCCCATCCGGAAAAGCTCGCGCCACTCCTCCATGACGGCTACCAGATGACAGAAAAATTGAACGCCGAAGTGCAGGCCAGTTCGCTGTCGGACCAGGACAAGTACAATCTCACCTTTGAGCTCCGTCTGAAGCTGAAGCAGTTCAACGAAGCACTCGCCGACTCACTCGGCCTGTCGCTCTCGGCGTACGTGCTGCCGCCGGATCCATCCAGCCTCGATCCCAAGTCACCAGCCAAAGCACTGCCGCTCACGCCGGAAGCAGCGCCACGCGTCGCCGTCGCCGGCAGTGAAGTCGGCGTTCGCGTGCATGTCAGCTCAACCAGCGGCATACGCCTTAGCCAGACCGCCATCCGCACACCGGATCCGTCACCTGGCAGCAAACCCTGGCAGATCACTCGTCTCGGTGCCCCCGGACTGGACGATCCTGCCAGCACAAGTGGCGATGCTATCTTCCATGTCAGCATTCCCTCCGACGCCCAGCCGACAGCGCCCTACTTTTCCCGTCCCTCAATCGAGCAGGCCTTCTACGGCACCCATGACCCGCGTTGGCTCAATCATCCCTTTGCCCCCTATCCACTGATCGGCACGGCGGACTTTTCCTACGATGGCGTGCCGATCCATATCGAAGGTGTTGTCCAGACCACACAGATGGTCGACGGCCTGGGCACCGTTGCGGAACCCCTGCTGATCACACCCGGACTGTCCATCACCATGTCCGGACATTCCGGCATCGTTCCTGTCAGCGCGGACGCCAAAACCAGCAGGGACTTCCCTCTCACCGTCAGCCTTCGCAGCAATGAAAGTGGCGAGACCACGGGTACCCTTCAAGTCAAGCTGCCCGAGGGCTGGAACGCGACCCCACCCAGAACCGATTTCCGCATGGCTCAGGGCGAGACTCGCAGCTTCGACTTCCACATCCATCCCACTTCGCTCAGCACCGAGACCTACGTACTGCAGGCGACCGCCACCAGCGGCAATTCAGAGTTCCGTAGTGGCTACATATCCGCAGGCTATCCGGGACTGAGGCCATACAACCTCTACCAGCCGGCTACTTATCGCGTCACCGGCGTCGACGTCCGCATCGCGCCCGGCCTGCGCATCGGGTACGTCATGGGAACCGGCGACGACATTCCTGCCGCACTCACCTCTCTCGGCGCCACACCAAGAATGCTCGCTGCGACCGACCTGCTGACCGGCGATCTGCATGCCTATGACACTATCGTGATCGGCATCCGCGCCTATTCCAGCCGGCCGGAGCTTGCCACCGCCAACTCCAGGCTGCTCGCCTTCGTTCACGATGGTGGCAACCTGGTAGTGCAATATCAGGGTTCCGACTACGATCACAACTTCGGTCCTTATCCCTACACCCTCGGCAACGCACCCGAACGCGTAGTTGATGAGAAAGACCCAGTCGCCATCGCCGACCCCAACAATCCGCTGCTGAACTTTCCCAACCGCATCACCAGCGCGGACTTCGATCACTGGGTAGAAGAGCGCGGTCACTCCTTCATGGGAACCTGGAGCCCGAAGTACTCGGCTCCCACCGAGACCCACGATCCCGGTGAAGACCCGCAGCACGGAGGCCTTTTATTCGCCCGCTATGGATCCGGAACATACATCTATGCCGCCTTTGCCCTCTACCGACAGACACCCGAAGCAGTGCCAGGGGCTTTTCGTATTCTTGGGAACCTTGTTAGCGCAGCTAAAAACACAGCTCAAGCCCAGTGACGACACGTGTTTATGAGACTCCAGACAATCACGTTAAAAGTGCATATTCACCATTTCTTAACAAACGGCGCGGCAAATATTTACGTTGGTCTGCGAACCTTAGATTCAAATGAAGCCCACACTGTACTCCATCGCAACCGCCATCCTCGGAGCGGCTCTGCTTTCACCTACACAGAGTTTGCATGCTCAGGCCAGCAGCGCTGCTTCTTCCACCTCAACCACGACCACTGCTCATAAGACCACTGCTAAAACCCGTAGGACTCGCCGCCCTGTCAAGCCCCGGCCGCCGACAGTACAGCAACAGATACAGTCGCTGCGTGAAGACATGCAGCAGCAGATCCAGACTCTTCAGCAACAGTTGACCACCTCGCAGAGCCAGCTGCAGCAGGCCCAGGCCGCCGCAGCAGCCGCTCAGCAGGCAGCGCAGCAGGCACAGCAGCAATCCAGCCAGCAGGCGCAGACGCTTACCGACAATACGACTGCAGTCAGCGGACTGCAGAGCGCGGTCACCGATCTGAAGACCAGCAGCTCCAGCATGCAGAACACCATGGTTGAATCGCAGGCCAAGGTGCAGAAGCAGATTGAACATCCGGACTCGATCCACTACAAGGGTGTCACCATCAGCGCAACCGGCTCCTTCATCGCGGCCGAATCCGTAGTCCGCACCCGCGCTACCGGCTCAGACATACCGACCCCCTTCACCAGCGTTCCCCTCGAGAACACCGACCAGTCCAAGCTCAGCGAATTCGAAGGCACCGCACGCCAGTCTCGTATCGCTCTCGGCTTCGAAGGCAAAACCGA
This sequence comes from uncultured Ktedonobacteraceae bacterium, assembly GCA_964657395.1. Classification (GTDB taxonomy): domain Bacteria; phylum Acidobacteriota; class Terriglobia; order Terriglobales; family Acidobacteriaceae. Next base: position 21,577 of record CAZZUX010000005.1, on the reverse strand, counting down.
TCACGCCAAGCTGAACGGCTACTACGAAGCAGACTGGTTGGGAACCGGCGTCACTTCAAACAACAACCAGAGCAACTCCTACGTTCTGCGTGAGCGCGTCCTGTGGGGTCAGGCGACTCTCGACAGCGGCCTGACACTTGCCGCCGGTCAGATGTGGTCGATGGTCACCCCATATCGCCACGGACTGGCTAACAAATCTGAGGATGTTCCTCTCACCATCGATCCGAACTACGTGGCCGGCTTTACGTGGGCGCGTCAATACAGCGCCCGCGCCGTCCAGAACTTCCACGACAAAATGTGGCTGGGCGCTTCCATCGAAGCTGCACAAACACTCGCTCCGGCCGGATCTGGTCTGCCAACGAACTACCTGATCGGCAGCGCTGGTACAGGCGGCGGTCTCTACAACTCGGGTGGCGCGCCGGGCGCAACCAGTTCCGGAAACCTGGCCAGCTACTCCTTCAATGTCGCGCCTGACGTCATTCTGAAGGCCGTCTTCGAGCCAGGCTACGGTCACTACGAAGTCTATGGCGTCGGTCGCTTCTTCCGCGATCGGATCTATCCCAACAACACGACCACCACAACCACAACAGGCGGCGTGACCACCACCACGGTGACCCCGAACGGCGTCGGTGCCTACAACGACAAGACAGTCGGCGGCGGCGTCGGTGGCAGCTTCCTGCTGCCAGTCACCAAGCGCTTCGATGTCGGCCTCGAAGGCCTATGGGGACAAGGCGTAGGCCGTTACGGCGCATCGCAGATCGGCGACCTTACCCTGCGGCCCAACGCACAACTGGCCCTGCTTCACGGCTTCTCAACCCTGGCCAAGCTCGAATATCACGCTACCCCGCGGCTGGATGTGTATGCCTACGCAAGTGGCGATGAGCAGTTCCGCCGCTACTTCTTCACCAACGCAGCCCACACCGCAGCAGAAGGCTACGGCAGCTACCTGGCAAACCAGAGCGGATGCTTCACGGAACCAGGACCATCAGCGACACCCACCGCCGGATTCTCACCGGGAGCCCAGAGCAACTGCACAGCTAACAACCGCGCCGTTGAAGAAGGCACGCTCGGATACTGGTATGACTTCTACAAGGGTGACAAGGGCCGCTTCCGCCAGAGCATCCAGTACAGCTACATCGACAAGCTCACCTGGTCCGGTACCAAGTCGCCTACTGGCCACGCGCCCCGCGGCAACGACAACGTAATCGAAACGTCCTTCCGCTACTACATTCCCTAGAAAGAGCTTTCCTGTAATCCAAAAGGGCGCCGACTTCCGGCGCCCTTCTTTTTTGGCATCTCATGGCGCCCTCAATCCGGGATCAGGCCAAGGTAATCCGGCTGATCTGCAATAGTCTTGAAACGGAATGCATTCACCACCGCGCGGCCTCGCAGCACAAAAACACCCGGCATCTGGTAGCTGTCTTCCCGCAGCATGCCGATGCCATATTTGCGGATGCCGCCGATCAGCCACCCTTTGAGCACCTTCCCCACAAAGAAGTGAGACAGTGGATGCGTGCGTGGCAGCGCGAAGCATTTAGCGGCATACAGTCTGCCCTGCGGATCGCTGATCCTCTCGACCGCACCCAGCCCGTAATACTCAAAGTAAGGCAGCGCCCGCTCCGGAGTTCCCAGGTGCACAAAGACAGGCTGCACCTTCCTCTCCGCAAGTGCCGGCGCCAGTGCGGCCACATCCGATATCGACTGCCGGCAGTAGGAGCACCCGAAATGCCGCAGGAAAACCAGCAGCACGGTACCTCGGTCCACCAGGTCCAGGAGCAGGCTTCCACTCTCTGTATGCGCCGCTCTTAGCGCCTCCACCAGCAAAGGATCAGCATTCACAACCAGGACCGGCGCGTCGGCAGAAGAAGAAGTCACCCACACATGCTAGTCGTGTGACGGGAAGGACGTCAGTGTTTCTTTCCATGCCACGCGCGGGCCTGTCAGCCAGCCTGCGACTCGACCCACTCAGAAGCCACTGGCACAGTATCCCCGGCAGACTCATCCACCTGGCGGATCCTGCAGCCCAGCCTCCACATATCTCCTGCAAGCTCCGACTCGGGAGCATGGTCAAAGACCGTTCTGCCTTTAGAGAGAGCCTCGTCCACCATCGGACTGCTGCGAACACTTTCCTCCAGCAGCTGGTCACCCAGCACTTGTCGCAGGCGTCCGCGAATGTCCATGTGCGAAGGATCCTGCTCATCGAAGCCGTTCAGCACATAGTTCCAGTTCAAAGAAGATCGTCCCTCCTGGACACGATCAAGGAAGCAGCTCGTCGCCCGCAGCTGTACAAGCGACTGCATATTCGGCAGCAGCGGGATCAATATCTGCGTACTGATGCGCAACACCTTTGCAGCCCAGTCCAGCGGCGCGCCACCCAGGTCCCAGATGATGCGGTCCATACTCGAGGTTTCGCGCGAAAACTCGTGCAGGATGCGGTATTGCTCGACATCGTCACCGGCAAATGACTCCACCGCCAGGCTTACCTGTGACATCATCTGGTTCCTCCCGCCAGTCAGGGGAACAAACTTACGCAGCACACCCTGTCGCGAATCGCCTCCTCCGAATAGCCGCGGCAGCAGGCTGTACGCACTTGTATCCGCGAGCAGCACCCGCAGCCCGCTACCCGCCAGCACCCGCGCGAGGCCCGCAGAAATGCTCGTCCGCCCTGCTCCACCCGTAAGCGAAAATACCGAGATCGTCTGCCGGGCACTCGAGCAGAACGCCATGGGCGTCTCGTCCGAATAATCCGGCGGCATCCGTTCGTCCGGAAATACATACTCCAGCCCCGCCGGAAACTGCAGGATGGATGCGCTCCCGCTGGCCGCTCTGCCTCCGGCGTCCGATGCCGACGATCCGCCCGGCTTCGGCGCTTGCATGTAAGTAGTTCTCTTCGCCGCAGCCAGCGGGATCAGTCTCACGTCCGACGCCACCGGCAGTCCCGCCAGGGCAGCCCGCTCCATCGGCAGCAGGTCGATCGCGCGAATACCGTAATGGAGTGGCAATTGTGCCTCTTCCTCCATATCGGAGTTCGGTCGCGCGGAGGGACTCATGTCCTGGCGAATCCACTGCGGGATCTCTGCGTCATTCCGGCCGCTCCAGACCCGCCGCGCAATCCTTTCCCAGCGCGCCGACTGGTAGGCAAATGGCACAGAAAGCGCGGTGCCGGCATTGGCCTCCTCGCTCCCGGGCAACATCGACCACGGCTCCACCAGCGCAGACGTCGCGGCCAGCGCAGACGGCGGAAGCAGGCTGTTCTGAGAAGAAACACAAACAGGCATGACTCCTGCCCGGCTAGTGGAAGAGAAAAGATCTTGTCCGTCTTGGAAATCTGGCATCTTTGTGCCCTCCTGGCTGACTCACGGCATCACTGCAGTACGGCAAGTACAACAAGCCACGCACCCTACATTCGTGCGGGTCCATGGATACTACCTGTCTACCGCCCGGAGTCTGAACTTGGAAGAAACACCATCCAGTGCAGCACCGGCAGCAAACCAATCACACGCAGTTACATTTATGAAAGTTGAGACAGGTATAGCGTGAATCGGTGCTCATGCCAAGAACAAAATCATCCATCGGCACACAAGCAGGCGTCCCGGAACAGGACGCCGCGCTCAAACGTCACTCCCCTGCTATTGCGCAGCACTGCAAACCACGTAGCTCCAGCCGCACGCTGGACCAGGCGATTGTGATAATTTTAGAGAATCCATGCCAGTTGTGAGCTCGTAGCTCAGTTGGTAGAGCAATGCACTTTTAATGCATGGGTCCTGGGTTCGAGTCCCAGCGGGCTCACCATTTACCTCGAAATGCGGCATCTCCGGCATTGCGGCCGGTTGTCTGGCCGCCACCATTACAGGCTTCAGCGCGCCACTGCTTCCTGCGGCAGATAGCTCTTACTCACAGCAACATACCCTTCCTTCGCCACCCGGATGCCGCGTTCACGATACATCGCCTCATCCTCCGGCTGCGTCGTCGCCAGCCCATCCACATAGCGGTTGTACATGCAGAAGGCCGCCGCAATCAGCACCGTATCGTGGATCTCCAGATCGGACGCACCCACGCTCCGCGCTGCTTCTACATCAGCCGTCGTTACATTCTTGCCGCCCTTCTGCACCTTCGCGGCAATCACCAGCAGCGCCTTCAGCTTGTCCGAGATAGCAGCATGCTGAAAGTCGGACTTCACCCGCTTCACCAGCTCCTCGTCCCCATTCAAGCTGGCAGCGGCAATCGCCCCGTGAATAGTCTGGCAGTAGTAGCAGTCGTTCAGGTGAGAGACATACGTCGCAATCAACTCGCGCTCCCCCGGCGTCAGCGAGCTCGGCTGGTGCAGCAGCACCTCGACCAGTTCATTCAGAGGCTTCGCTGTTTCAGGCCGATACGCCATGGCCGCGCGAATGCCGAACAGACCTTCAGGTAACTTGATGTGAGGCATGATGCTCCTTTACCAGTCCAAGTAACGATTAAGCGACGCCCGCAGCTTCGGCTACCGGCTCCGGATGCACATAGCCCTGCTCGGCCATCCGCGCTCCCATCGCTTCGTACATCGCAGGATCGCGAGGAGCCCAGGTCGCCAGTCCATCCACGTAGCGGTTGTACATGCAGAAAGCCGCAGCAATCAGCACCGTGTCATGGATCTCAAGATCCGTAGCGCCAGCCTGCCGCGCTCTTGCGATGTGCTCCGAAGTCACGTTCTTGCCGCCTTTCTGCACCTGGCCCGCAATGGCCAGCAGCGCCTTCAACTTCTCAGAAATTGGCGCACGCTCAAAGTTCTGCTTCACCTCGTCGATCAGAGCCAGGTTCCCTCCAAGGTGATGGGCGGCAGCAGCACCATGGCTGGTCTGGCAGAAGTAGCAGTCGTTCTGGCTGGATGTGTAAGTCGCAATCATCTCCCGATCCGCAGGGCTCAGCGTGCTTGGTCCGCGCAGCAGCGTCTCGGCCAGCGCTCGCAGTGGTCGTGCTGTCTCAGGACGGTAAGCCATCGGTCCGGTAATCCCCGGCAGTCCTTCAGGAAGTTGAATGTGTGGCATGCAAAGTCTCCTTCGATCACGTTCGCTGCTGACACTAGCGACGGGGTGCCTGTCCTGTCTTTCGCCTATACGGATGGAATTTGACTCCACACTTCGATGGACAAACAGAACCGCCTAATTCGTCGGCTTGTCCGGTACCGGCTCGATCGCGAGGAATCGTTCCGCGAATCCCTCCGCGTACTCCTCCAGCAGCTTCTTGACGCGTTCTGCTTTCGGCGAACGCACAATCAGGCCCGCATGGTGATGCCGCTTCATCCGGTACACCACTTCAGGCGCATTGAACGCAGCTGTATCCGGCTCTGCCTCCTTCGCCAGGCAGAGCACACTGCCGGCATAGTCACTGGTGAGCTTCGGCAGCTTGTAAACCTCGTTCCTCAAGGCCGCTATCTCGATGCGCGCCCACTCCGCCCACAGGTTCAACCCGTTGGCATACTGGATCAGCTCGGCAATAAACGCGCCACCCACGCGAGCGGCCACTTCCAGAAAGTAGAATCGGCCATCCGCATGGCTGCGAATGTACTCGGCATGCGTAACGCCGCGCACCAGCCCAAGCGTCGGCACCAGCTCAGCGTTCAAACTGGTCAGCGCCGTCGCATCTTTGCTGGCACGATCGATAGTACGAGTCGTGAACACGCCGCCTTCGTGCATCGTCTGCATCGGCGGCTTGCCGTACTGGCTTACCGCCGAAAATATGACCTTCCGGTCCCAGGTCAGCGCGTCAACGTGAAAAATCTCGCCTGGCACAAAGCGCTCCATCAGGAAATAGCTCTGACGATCGCCAAGCTGATCCAGCGTCCGCCACACCTCCTCTGACGATTGCACCTTGCGAATACCGATTGCCGAAGCCTCGGCACGCGGCTTCAACAGCCACGGCCCAGGCACATGCTCCATCCACACCCGCAAATCGTCATAGTTGATAACCGGCGTAAACTCCGGAACCAGGATGCCCGCCTGGTCAGCGCGAATCCGCATCGCCAGCTTGTCTCGAAAATGCGCAGTCGTTGTTAGACCAAGTCCCGGCAGGCGCAGGTGTTCTCGCAGGTGAGCCGCCATTTCCATGTCGAACTCATCCAGCGCCACGATCCGCTCGATCCGCCGTCCACGGGCAAGATAGCTGACAGTATTCGTGACCTGCTCGCGGTTCAGCCCCTCCGGCATCGTCACAATCTCGTCAATAGAGTCGCGCGGCCAGTCTGCATCCCGCAGCTTATCGACCGTCAGCAGCAGAACCCGGCAACCCTGGCGTGCACACTCCTCGATAAAGGCCTGGCCCTTTTCATAGGTCGTGTAGCAGAGGATCAGTTCGCGCTCAGCCATGCGTAGGTGCTCCTTCCGTTCATAGCAGCTTCAGCTCTCTTGAATCCATAGCGAAGCCCTGCCGTACCCTGGGCAGAACCCGGTCGCTCATATTGGATTTACTATAAAGGGCAACTTCCATTCCGCATGAAGCTTCTCTCCGCGACCGACATCACCGCGCTGCATGACCGCAGCAATGCCACGTGGCACCAGCTGCCTCCCGCCACGTCCGCCCTGCCTGACCCGCTTGCCGCCTCTGCAGCAGCCACTTCTTCTACGCTAGCGTCTACCGGCGTTGACCATGATCCGTTCCTCAGCCTGGTCGCTGCGCAGCATCTTGCCAACTTCCGGCTGTGGCACGTCGAAGATCTCGCCCGCATACCGTCTGCCCTCGATTCGGAAATCGCCGGAGCAAAGCGCGCCATCGACCGCATCAACCAGCAGCGCAACGATCTTGCCGAGCAGCTCGACGGATGGCTGCTGAACAAGCTCGGCCCACAGAACGAAAGCAATCCGGCGGCCCTTCACTCCGAAACACCCGGCATGATGATCGACAGGCTGTCCATCCTTTCGCTCAAGCTCTACCACACCAGGGAAGAGGTCAGCCGTCCCGATGCCCCGCCCGGCCATGCCGCGCGCAACCAGGAACGACTGCGCATTCTTGAAGCGCAGCGCAGTGATCTCGCCGCCTGCCTCGACGCCTTGTGGCAGGATGTACAGGCAGGCACACGTCGGTTCAAGGTCTACCGGCAGCTGAAAATGTATAACGATCCGACATTGAATCCTGCGCTCTACAGTCAAACTGCAGCCGCAACGCCGGCTGCGAAAACATAGCCGGATCGGCCATTTGACGAGGGTAGGGGGCGAAGTTATAAAACCTCTCGTACAGCCCGCGTATTCCTTCCACGGTGCCACACTGGTATAAAGGCAGTCGGTGCTGTGAAACACTGCAGGGATACTACTGATTCCGGTCCGAGGAAAAGCTACGTATGGCACAAGCAGGACAGGGCACGCAAAAACGCACGCCCAAAACCATCGCGGGAAAGATGCGGCCCGTCGCCGACCCGGCTCACCAGAAGTCGCTCAATGACTATCAGGCTGCCCTCAAGCTGATGCAGGAAGGCAAATTCGAAAAGGCCGGTACGCTGTTCCAGCAACTCATCGCCGAGGCTGCGCCCGAGCTGCAGGAGCGCTCTCGCGTCTATCTCGCCGTGTGCGCCCGTCACGCCAAGCAGGAAGCACGCACCTTCGCCAGTTCAGAAGAACACTATGATTACGCTATCTCTCTCCTGAACACCGGTTTCTACGATGAAGCACGGGAACAATTCGAAGCCATTCTCGACAAAAATCCCGGGGCGGATTACGCACTGTACGGTTTCGCAATCCTCGAAAGCATGACCGGACAGGTCGAAGGATGTCTCGATCATCTCCAGCGTGCTATCGACATCAACCCCCGCAACCGCATCCAGGCACGCACCGACTCTGACTTTCAGGACATGGCAGACGATCCGCGCTTTACTGAACTCCTGTACCCCGAACTGGCGTGAGCTGAGTACTCCTGCAAACAGACGTCCTGGCAACCGCTGCAATCTGAACCAAATTGCTCTAATCTGTAGCGGTGCCTATCTCCGTGCAAGTCGGCAAGACCCGCGTCGCAAGTGAATGACGCCGCCAATGCCCGCAACAACCCCAAAATCGAAGACCGCGAAATCCCCGGCATACACGTCTCCGGCAAAAGAACGTAAAACCCGCGGACTTCGCGTCGTCGCCATGGGCGGCGGCACCGGCCTGTCGACCCTGCTGCGTGGTCTGCGCCGCCATGTCGCTTCCCATGTCACTCCCGCAAACGATGACTGCGTCAACCAGCCATGCATGATCAGCGATCTGTCCGCCGTCGTGACCGTGACCGACGACGGCGGCTCCAGCGGACGCCTTCGCAAGCACTTCAACATGCTCCCGCCAGGCGACCTGCGCAACTGCATGGTCGCGCTCGCCGACGATGAACACCTGCTCTCCCGGCTCTTCCGCCATCGCTTCTCCGCCAGCGAGACCGGTGACCCCGGCCTCGAAGGCCACAGCTTCGGCAATCTCTTCGTCGCCGCTCTCGCCGAAATTACCGGCGACTTCGCCCAGGCCATTAAGCTGTCCTCCCAGGTGCTCGCCACCCGCGGCCACATCTATCCCTCCACCACCACCAACGTCGCGCTCGCCGCACGCATGGCCGATGGCAGCCTGGTACAGGGAGAAACCAACATTACCGCCAGCAAGCTTCGCATCACCCAGCTACTGCTTGAACCCGCCTCTGCCGAACCTCTGCCGGAAACTCTCGACGCCATTGAGCAGGCCGACCTCATCACCCTCGGTCCCGGCTCCCTCTATACCTCGGTCATCACCAACCTGCTGGTTCAGAAAATTCCGGAAGCCATCGCGCAATCGAGGGCTGTCCGCGTCTACGTCTGCAACCTCATGACCCAGGCCAACGAAAGCATCGGCCTCACCGCCTCACAGCACATCGCGCGCATCTACGAGCACGCCGGCCAGCCCATCTTCGATTACGCCCTGGTGAATACCGCACCGGTTTCGCAGATCATGCTCGAACGCTACGCCGCCGAAGGTGCAGAGCCGATCGAACCCGACATCGACGCCGTCGAGAAACTTGGAGTCCACTGCATCGCAGGCAACTTTGCCGATGAAGGCGACGTCCTCCGCCACGGCTCCGACCGCGTCACCCAGACGCTTCTCCAACTCGGACTCGCCGGCAAACCCAGCTAGCTCTTACTGCCGTGTAAATCGCTCTACCAGCTCCCGATGCTGCGGATACGCCGTACTCAGCTCATCCCGTTTCGCCAGTTCAAAATCCGCAAAGTCAAAGCCCGGCGACACCGTGCAGCTCACCAGCGCAAAGCTGTCCGGATACAGCGGCGCTGACGCAAACCAGCACCCGGCCGGAATGCAGCCCTGGAAACGTTCGCCGTCTTCCGGATCTTTCCCCAGCAACAGCTTCTTGTAGCTGCCATCCGGAGCAATACTATGCACCACCAGTGGACCGCCGGCATGGAAATGCCACAACTCATCCGACTGCAGCCGATGAAACGCAGAGAAGTGGCCACTCGCGTTCTCTTCAAAAATCTGATTACTGAGCAGAAAGTAGATTGCCGTCGACACCACTCTCGCACCCTTGGATCCACCTGGCAGCGCTTCCGCCGGAATCTTCAGATCCGCCGTATACGTGACGCGATAAAAGCCGCCCTCCGGATGCTTCGCGAGCTCCAGCTTCCTGATCCAGTACCGCGCATCACGCTCTGTCATGCATTCTCCGGAGTCAGCATAAATGCAGGCACACCCCGTACACTTGGGTCTGCCCATGTCTCAACCGACACAAGAAGAATTTATCGATCAGGCAGCCCTCAACGACACCCTCACCGGCACACCCTTCCACGGGAAGCTGCGCTACTTCCCATCGATCGCGTCGACTAACACCCTCGCCATGCGTGAAGCTGACAAGGGCACACCCAACGGGACCGTCTACTTCGCCGACGAGCAGACCGCCGGTCGCGGCCGCGGCGACCACGGCTGGCACTCCGCGCCCGGCTCCGGCCTCTACGTCAGTATCCTGCTGCGTCCGCGCCTCGCCCCGGCCGATGTCCTCTGGCTCTCCCTTGCCGCGGGACTCGCCGTGCACGACGCTATCCGCCAGGTCACCCAGCTCGAAGCAGATATCCGCTGGCCTAACGACCTGCTCTTCGGAGCGAAGAAGTTCGGCGGCATCCTCACCGAACTCAATGCCGAAGTCACCCGCGTCCGCCACGCAGTCATCGGCATCGGCATCAATGTGCACCAGGAAGAATTCCCAGCTGAACTCGCACCCATCGCCACCTCTCTCGCCATCGAGTCAGGCCGCCACTGGCCGCGGCAGGAGCTTCTCACCGCCCTGCTCCTCGCCGTTCATCGCGAAGTCGAAGCACTCACCGCTGCTCCCAATGTCCAGCAGGCCGCCGACCGTATTCTTGATCGCCTCACTCGTGCGTCATCCTGGGTCCGCGGCAAACGCGTAAGCGTGGAAGAAGACGGCGGCTACTCAGGCACAACCGACGGCCTCGATACGCGCGGCTTCCTGCGCGTACGCACCACAGAAGGCATGCGCACGGTCTACTCCGGCGGCGTCCGGGCACTTTAGCAGCCCCGCCCGTTAACAGGGCAGAACACGCTATCCTGATAGCTCGCTATGCTGCTTGCTCTCGACGTCGGCAACACCAACACAGTTCTCGGTCTCTATCGGCTCAGTGGTCAGGAAGACGGCTCGTCCGAACTCATCGCCAGCTGGCGCGTCACCACCCATCTGAACCAGACGGCCGACGAATACGGCGTGCTCTTCCTCAACCTCTTCGCGATGCAGCAGCTGGACGTCAAGCAGGTCATCGCTATCATCATCTCTTCAGTCGTACCGCCCATCGAAAGCACGCTCCGCCGTGTCTGCGAGCGCTACTTCAAACTGCAGCCCATGTTTATCGAACCCGGCATCAAGACCGGCATGCCGATCCTGGTCGACAACCCAGCCGAACTCGGCGCCGATCGTCTCGTCAATGATGTTGCGGCCTTCGCGAAATACGGCGGCCCCGTCATCGTCGTCGATTTCGGCACCGCCACCACCTTCGATGTCGTCACCGTCCATGGAGAATACGTAGGCGGTGTCATCGCGCCGGGCCTGGGTATCTCTGCCGACGCACTCTTCGCACGTGCCGCCAGGCTCTCGCGAGTCGACATCAAGAAACCCGCGAAGGTCATCGGCACCAACACCATCAGCAATATGCAGAGCGGCCTCTTTTACGGTTACATCGGCCTGGTCGATGGCATCCTGGAACGCCTGATCGACGAGATGGCACTACCATCCGATAGGAAGCCGCGCGTCATTGCAACCGGCGGGCTGGCACGCCTCATTGTCGAAGAATCCAAGTACATCGAAGCCGTCGACGATACACTCACCCTCGACGGACTCCGCCTCATTTACGAACGAAACCGCATCACGAAACCCCGCGATGCGACGCGCAGAAAAAATATGGCCGGCGCGTAGTCGACCTCGTCTCCTGGGCGCTCGGCACCCTCGAATTCCGAACAAAGCCACACGAGCCATGCAGAATTACTTCAATTACTTCACCGAGATCGAAGACCACTTCTCGCGCCGGCGCGGCTCCATCCTGCTCCTGTCCACAGTTGACTGGGCCCTGATAGAAACCTGGCGAGAAGCCGGCATCCCGCTCGCAGCCGTCCTGAGCGGTATTGATTCTGCCTTCGATAAACACGAGGCAAAAAGAACCCGTCCCAACACGAAGAAAGTCAACGGCCTCGCCTGGTGCGCACAGGCCGTCATGCAGGCCTTTGAAGATCAGCGCGAAGCGGCCGTCGGCATGCACACAGAATCAGAAACCACGAAGCCGGCCAACGGCTTTGAACAGGAACGAATCGCTCAACATCTGCTCGCCTGTGCCGACGCATTACGGCAAGCCACTAAACTCGAAGCCTGCGCCCCGGCCTTCAATGAAACAGCGATCCGTCTCGACGGTCTCGCCGCCGAAGTCCGCCTGCTGCTTCCGAAGCTCGAAAATCTCGACCGCATCCTCCTCGTCATGGATGAAAAACTTTTCGCTTCCATCCTCGCTGCAGAACCGGAGCAGGATCTCCTTGCCCTCAAGGCTCAGGCCGCCCGTGAGCTGGCCCCCTATCGCAGCCGCATGCAGGCCTTGCAGATCCGTCAGATCGAACAACAGTTCCTGCACAAACGCATCATCGACAAATATCGCCTGCCGCGTCTCAGCCTCTTCTACATGAGCCAGGGATGAAGCTCCGCATCGAAAAAGCCATCTACGGAGGTGCAGGCCTCAGCCACGTACCGGAAGGCATAGCCGACGCCGGTAAGGCCGTCTTCGTCCCAGTCACCCTGCCAGGTGAGCTGGTCGAGTGCGAGATTACGGACAACCGGCGCAGCTTCGCCAACGCACGCCTCACCAGCATCCTCGAACCATCGTCTTCCCGCGTCATTCCGCCCTGCGAGTACTTTCCCACCTGCGGCGGCTGTCACTACCAGCATGCCGACTACGACGAACAACTCGTCATCAAGCGCGCCATCCTTTCGGAAACTCTCACCCACGCCGGGATAACCTACCCATCTCACAACATCCAGATACTGGCCGGCCCACCACTTGGCTACCGGAATCGCGTCCGCCTGCACATCCGCTTCGGCGACTCCGCCCTGTGCTACAAGCAGGCCGGTTCGCATCGTGATGTTCCCGTCGATCACTGCCCCATCGCTGCGCCTTTGCTGCAACAGGCAATTCGCGAGTTCCCCGCCATCCTCAACGCCACCGGCCTGCCCTCCGGCCTCTTCGACGAAGTCGAGTTCTTTACCAACGCATCCGCAGCCGAATTCGAAACGACTCCAGCCGAAGACACCCTGCTCCTCTCCCTCTGGACCACGCAAGGCTCGGCCGCCACGCAGGCGCTGCCAATCCTGTGCGAAAGCCTGCGCGAACAACTGCCAGCTCTCCACGGAGCCGTCCTCTTCACCATCGAAACGCAGAAAACCCAGGGCCGGCAGCAGGCCGCATGGGGCAATCCAAGCCTCACCTACCACGTAGGCAGTCAGAGCTATCGCGTAAGTGCCGGCTCCTTCTTCCAGGTCAACCGCTTCCTTCTGCCAGCCATGCTCGCCCAGGTAGCCAACGGCCACAGTGGTCGCCAGGCCTGGGACCTCTATGCAGGCGCCGGCCTCTTCGCGCAGCCACTGACCGGCAGCTTCGAACAAGTCACAGCTGTTGAATCCTCAGCCTCCTCCGTTCGCGACCTGCGCGAAAATCTCAAGAGCGGTCGGCACCGCATCGTCGCTGCCTCTACCCTCGACTTCCTCAAAGCACAGGCCCGCTCCGCCACTCCCGCTCGGCGTCCCGACCTCATCATCGTCGATCCGCCGCGAGCTGGCCTCGGCAAAGACGTCACCACCCTGCTTTCCCGGATTGGTCCTCCACGGCTCACCTATATTTCCTGCGATCCAGCAACTATGGCTCGTGACCTGCAGTGGCTGTTACACTCCGGCTACCACCTCGAAAAAATCACGCTGGTCGACCTGTTCCCGCAATCCTTCCACCTCGAAACGATTGCCGAACTCGTATCCGCCTGAGCCTGACTTGATCCTTCTGGCACATGCATGGCAGCCACTATTAGTGACGCATCGTTTCTGCCTCCGTCAGTAACGTCACAGTCTCGCATACAGGAAGCGGCAAGGGTCAAGGGTCGCGCTGCCATGATCGCGCATCTCGAACCTTTAGGTTTTTCCGCACAGCCGGCTGTCTGCGCCGCGATCGCCCTTGCCGCGGGCATCGTGCTCAGCCGCTACTGGTGGATCACCTCCGCACATTTGCTGATCGGCATCCTTCCTTCAAGCGTCCTCGCATTCATGGTCCGCACCCGCACCAGATTCGCGCTTCTACCCCTGCTGGCAGCATGGCTCCTGCTCGGCTGGTACATCGCAGAAGTTCAGCCGCACCCTTCGCCCCATCGTGACCTCCTCACCCTTGCCAATGGAACTCCACACACCATCACCGGTGAAGTTGTTCGTTACAACGCCCTGCGGCTTACCGAGACCGAACGCCCCTACACCAACATCCGCATGCAGGAGCAGGAGCTTTCGGTTCAGCTTGCCATCCATCAGATCGATGGACATCCCATCCACACCGGCGGCATGCGGCTCGCGATCTTTGCACCCGCATCCATGACCCTCGAGCCAGTGCATTGCGGTGACACCATCACCGTCGACACCACTTTGAAGATTCCGCAGCAGTATCGCGATCCGGGAGTGTGGAACGGCCGCGCGTGGCTGGCAAGCCAGGGTGTCGACGTTCTGGGCGCCGCCGATGGCCGCAACATCGCCCTGCCAGTCCGCGCTCCCCACCGCGCCATCTTTTCCGGCTCTGCAGCCTGTGCCATCCACGCCCTGCAGGTCTCCGCAGGCACCCGTCTTATGGCTCTCGGTTCCGCCTCCCATCCGCGCTGGCAGCCCTCCTGGCTTTCACTCACGGAGGCGGACACCGGCATGATTACCGCCATGGTCACTGGCGACCGCAGCTATCTACAGCGCGGCGAACGCCAGGGCTTTGAACGTACCGGCTCCTTCCACGTGCTCGTTGTCTCCGGACTGCATGTCGGTCTCATCGCCGCCCTCGTCTTTGCCGGCTCAAAACGCCTGCATGCCAAAAGACGAACTGCCCTCCTGGCAACAGCAGGCATCTCGCTTGTCTATGCCGTCTTCACCGGCTTTGGACAGCCCGTGCAACGCGCGCTCTGGATGGTCCTGCTCTACCTCGCCGCCCGCGCTGTCTTCAGGGAACGCCATGCTCTTCAGGCTGTTGGCGTGGCCCTCCTCTGCCTGCTTGCCTGGGATCCGCATGCTCTCTTCGACGCCGGCCTCCAGATGACCCTACTCACGGTTATCGCCACCGGGGGTCTCGTAGCACCCATCCTGGAACGCAGCTTCGGACCCTGGCTGTCAGCCAGCGCTCGCATTCATCTCACCGCTATCGACCACTCGCTGCCACCACGACTGGCACAATACCGCGTGATGCTGCGCCTCATCGCTGAACATCTTGCGCCTCTCCTGCCAGGCCGGCCCAATGCCGCAGCAACAGTCCATTCCATGGCACGGATCGCGCAATGGACTCTGCGCCTGCTGGAGATGCTTGCTGTCTCCGCCATGGTTGAAGTGGTCATGACCATCCCGATGGCCGTCTACTTCCATCGCGCCACATTGCTCGCCCTGCCTGTCAACCTGTTGCTCATCCCTTTGCTGGGCCTGCTTCTGCCCGCCGCCGTTCTCACCGCAGCCTTCGCCATCATCGCCCCCCCTCTCGCCGCGCTGCCGGCGGCTCCACTCGCCGTTCTGCTGCATCTTGCAAACGGCATCGTTCAATTCTTCTCGCATATCCAGGCAGGCGACCTGCGCATCGCCCGTCCGCCCAGCTCGCTGCTCATCTGCTGCACAGTCCTGCTTACATTTGCTGTGTGGGCACTGCGGATGCGCAGGTCTGTAGCCATCCCGGCGATGTCCGCGCTGGTCGTTTCCATCCTCCTCCTGCTGCTTCCGCATGGCATTCGCGCACGCTCCGGCATACTCGAGATCACGGCTCTCGACGTCGGCCAGGGTGACGCCCTCCTGCTCATCACTCCCCAGGGCAAAACCATCATGGTGGATTGCGGCGGTCTCACCGGAGGTGACCGTCAACCGCCCGGCAACTTCGAAATCGGTGAAGACGTCGTCTCACCCGTCCTCTGGGACCGAGGCATCCGCCGCCTCGATGCCGTAGCTCTCACTCATGCCCACAGTGACCACATGGGCGGCATGTTCGCCGTGCTGCGCAACTTCCATCCCCGCGAACTCTGGATCGGTAACAACCCGCCTTCACGCGAATACCTGGGCCTGCTGGCCGAAGCCACGCAGCTTGGCATCACGATCCGCTCCTTCCATGCTGAAGACACCTTCACCTACGGCGGCATGGATGTTCGCGTACTCGCTCCCGCCGCAGGCTACCAGCCGTCCGCCGCTGCAAAAAACGACGACTCCCTGGTCATGCGGATCGCCTGGCACAACACTTCAGCCCTTCTCGAT
Source organism: uncultured Ktedonobacteraceae bacterium (assembly GCA_964657395.1). Classification (GTDB taxonomy): domain Bacteria; phylum Acidobacteriota; class Terriglobia; order Terriglobales; family Acidobacteriaceae. Next base: position 5,605 of record CAZZUX010000005.1, on the reverse strand, counting down.
GGCGACGCCGAAGGTCCAAGCGAACAACAGATGGCAGCTCTTCCCTCTATCCATGCTGACCTGCTGAAAATAGGTCACCACGGCAGCCGCACCTCCACCACCGAACCCTTCTTTCACGCCGTCGCACCCCGCTATGCCGTCATCTCCGTCGGTCTGCACAACCTCTACCACCATCCGCGGTTCGAAACCCTGGAGAAGCTGCAGGCCAGCCACGTCCAGACCTACAGAACTGATCTAGACGGTATCACCAGCTTCTACCTGGACGGAGAAACAATTCAGACCTCACCATAGGTCCGTTCGCAGAGTTCCATCTGTTGCACCGGGCGGAAACTTCCCGGTTTTCAAGCTGACGACTGCCGCATTCCGATGTATGCTCGCACACAACATAACTGCAGTCAGCGCGACATGCCCCGGCAGGAGAACTCAGGATGAGGTCAGAAGGCCCTCAGCAGAATCAGGACTCAAACAACCACGGCAACGACTCAGCCAGCGACACCATGGCCGCGGACAAACATCCGGAGACCTCCGCAAACAACGTCCCCGATCGAGAAGAACAGCGCAAGCTCCGGCGACTGCAGTTGATGATGGACATGGTCATGTCCGTCATCAGCCAGGATGGCAGTCTCACTGTCGATGAAGCCGCTGAGATCGTGGCTGACAGCAAAAAGGCTGCACTTGCCATGTTCCCGGACAAGGAACTCGCCTACAACCTGATCTACAAGCCTCGCCTGCAGCGCCTGATGCGCGAACGCTTTCGCATCCAGTAGCGCACTATCCGAGAACAGCCTACTTCGATTCGATGCTCGCCAGGTGCATCGTAAGCGTTCCCCAGAATAGCCGTGCCCGCATCTGCACCGGCAGGTGGCGATTGTCGTCGCTATACCAGATCCAGATGTTTCCGCGATTCTTCACCACACCCGCCGCTGCCATCGGCTGAACCCGGAATGTCTCAAATGTGCCGGCCGGCGTGACCACTCGCTCCCTCGCCTCCACCTTCATCGTCACTTCCACCGTACGCATCGCATCCGCTACCGGAAACGAAAACGACTGTCCCGCCTCAAGATTCTGTGTAGCTCCATAAAAGATCGCGGACATCAAATCGCTCACACACGCGGGCATCGCCGCCTGCTGATGCTTGCTCGTCCCTTTCACCAGGTTCTTCTCGTCGAGAATCTGCTGCCCGGCGGCGCCATTGAACTGCAGACTGCTGTTGATCTGCCGATGCCCCTCTTCCAGCTGCTTGTTGAAATACAGCGAGCAGCCGGTCCGTCGGTCCAGCGCCGACTGGAAACGGTCATTCACCTTGAAGAGAAGATTGATCGCGCCAATATCCACGCCCGTCGCCTTGATCTGCTCCGTAGCGCCATCGGCATCGAGGTGAAACGTCGCCGTACCCGCTGGAAACACTCGCCAGTCCACTACGTAGTTCAGTGTCTGGTGCTGCGGCAGACCATAACGCACATCCGGTGCGTGCAGCTGCGGCAGCGAAGACACAGCCGGACCTGGCGTCTGTGCTTCAACCATCGGTTTGCCGCCGCTGCACCATCCAGCGGCGCACAGCAGAACGCAAAGAGCAGCATCGCGTATCCGTCTGGATCGATCGGACCTTCGGAAGCCTGGTACAAAAGCCTTCACTCGCTGCGCCATCCCACTCGTTGCCATCAGGAAGTTCGTCCCGAAAACCAGAGTCGACCCACCAACGCCGCGTATATCGCGATCGCACCGAGGGCAGAATTGTACTCGCGGTGTTGTACGTATAAGGCGCCCGAGAATCCGCCGCCAGTTTGACTGGATACCCCAGGGAAAGCAGGCGTCATACGCGGCAGCAGGCGAGGCACCCTGCGCTCATACGCCTCAAAGTCCGGAAACGCTACACGCAGAAATGCCTCTTCCGCAAAAATCACCGGCAGATAAATCGCCACAAACATCAACACCAGGAGTGCGGCAATCATTAAACTTCTACCCGCAGCCGCAAATCCGACCGCCATCAACATTGATCCAAGATAGAGAGGATTGCGCGTATACGCATACGGTCCAGTCACCGCCAGCTCCGCGTTCTTCCGAACATACCCGGACGCATACGCCCGCAGCGCCCCGCCGGGCACCACCAGCAGCAGGCTCCACAACAACGAGCGCGCAGTCGGCGGATGAACGTAAATCTGCATGAGAAAAATCGCCGCGATGACAAAACCGAATGGCACCCGCACACGTCGCGCAATCCTGCTCCACGAAGAAGACTGCATCGCCGTCATAGCTCCGGCCGCGTCGGCTGATCCTGCTCTGCGCCCGACCCAGCCGTCAGCGGCGAACCAGCCTTGGCCTCGACAGCCGCAGCATTCGCTTCGTTCTCCCGGCCCTCCAGCAACTCCTGCGCAGCAGCAATCACCTCTTCCGGCGTAATCGTCAGCAGCCCTGCCTCCGGCTCACGATGCCGCGCGTGGTCGCGCTTGCTTTCAGGGTGTCTCAGCACCCGCGACGGTACTCCGAACGGGCCGTTGCGCGCAGGGTCCGTCGGCCCGAAGATGCCCACCACCGGCACACCCAGCGCGCAGGCAAGGTGCAGCGGTCCCGTATCTCCTGCAATCATCAGCGCCGCCCGGCGTGTCACAGCAATCAGCTGGTCCAGCGTCATGTTCAGCGCAACCGCAACACCGCCACTCGCCGCCAGCACATCGCGGCCAATCATCTCTTCGCCCGGCCCGGTATTCACAATCACCTTGCATCCTGCAGCGTGCAGCGCAGCCGCCACGGCTCCAAAACGTTCCGCCGGCCATCGCTTTGCACCCCAGCCTGCGCCGGGATTCATCAGCACCAGCGCATTCCCTCGCGAAATCGTCCGGTCGCACCACGCCTCGGCTTGCGGACTATGCGGTAGGGCCGGCAGCCCCGCAGTGAGTTCATCGTTCGCGATATGCTGCGCCACCTCAATCGCCTGCTCGATCACGTGCGCCCTGTGCGTTTCAATACGTTCCGTAAACAGGTTGCGCGCCAGCCGTTCCCGCGGCGCTGCCTCGCCGATCCTGCGCGACGGCGCAGCCATACGTCCCAGTACCGCCGAGCGGATCGCCCCCTGAAGGTCCATGCATACGTCATACTGCGAAGCACGGAGCTCGCGGCGTATATCGCGAATCTCGCCGATCGTATTCGGAGAAAATGGTGCACGCGCCCACTTCTTGGTCGGCACCAGGTGCACCCTGTCCACCAGCGGCATCGTCGGACGTTCTCCCACCGCCAGCCGCGCGGGTGTGTCACACGCCGCCAGCAGCGATTGCCACTGCGGCTCTACCGCCCATCCAAGAAACCATTCCGGGTGTTGCTGTCGCAACGCCGTCACCGCAGGCAGGGCATGCAGAATATCGCCCATGGATCCGAGCCTGACTATGAGCACACGTAGCTGGGTCGCGGGCGCTATCAATTCCCTGATTTTCTCATAGCATCTGCCCGGGAATCGCCACGCTCATTCGTCGCTGGCAGTGTCATTCCAGGTGCAAGCCGGCGCTTTCACAAAGTCAGCAGCCGCTGCGCCATCTGCACCACGCGCGCTGGATCTTCCAGCCGTAGCTCGAGGCTCGCCACCGTCAACTGGAGGGAACCAGCCAGCATCGCCCTGCCTCCTGCACCCAGCCGAATCGCATCTTTCTCGGTCGTAATCAGCGTCGTCGCACCCACCCGCCTGCACTCTTCCATCAAGCTCTTCAGGTCTGACTCGCCAAAGCGATAGTGATCCGGAAACGCCCGCCTGGCCGCAAGGGAGATCCGTTCATTGTGTAGATACTGGAAGAACTCGTCCGGTCGCGCAATCCCGCAGAATGCCAGCGCCATTCCATCCGGCATCGCACACGCAACAGTCCTCTGCACAAACCAAACCTCACCTTGTTCCGAAAGGTACTTCCTAGCTGTCGTCGCAAGCTCGCGATCTTCTTCCCGCATCACCACGACGTCCGCTCGGCGAAGCGAAGTCAGTGGCTCACGCAGATGGCCGGCAGGCAGCAGCCACTCCGTGAAGTCAGAACGATGCAGCACCACCACGTCCAGGTCCCGCCCCAGCTGTCGATGCTGGAATCCATCATCCAGCAGGTGAATCCGTCTTGATTGCGCTGACTGTTCGGCCATCCTTCCAGCCGCGAACCGCGAAGCCCCCACAAACACCGGCACCTCCGCAGCCTCGGCAATCAATACTGGCTCATCGCCATACCGCGCCGCATCTTCCGCTCCTGGCGTCACCTCTTCGGTCTGCGTTCCCGTACGTCCATAGCCGCGCGAAAGCACATCCACCTGCATGCCGGCATCGCTCAGCAGCCGCGCAATCGCAATCACCAGCGGTGTCTTCCCGCCGCCCCCCGTCGAAAGGTTGCCGACACTGATGACCGGCGACCTCAAGCGTTGCACAGACAAATGCCCGCGGTCGTAAGCCCAATTCTTCGCGCGAACCAGACCCCCATATACCGGCGACAGCGGCGCCAGCCATGGTTGCGGTTTCATCGGGCACTCTCCCGCGCCCTGCTCTCCAGCATCTCGCCAATCATGGCAAAGGCACGTTCCGTAGCACCGGCCTGCTCAGCACATACCTGCCGTGCATGCAGCCCCAGGACAGCAGCTCTGGCATCATCCTGCAGCAGTGTCGTGATCTTCTCCGCCAAAGATTCAGCCTCCACAACCAAAAGCCCATCGGCAGCAATCAACAACTCCACAATCGCCCTGAAGTTGTCGGTATGCGGCCCCATTGTGATCGCCACCCCGAACTGTGCCGGCTCCAGTGGATTGTGCCCGCCCGCCGGCACCAGGCTGCCTCCCACAAACGCCACGCGCGCCAGCGAATACAGCGACGCCAGCTCACCAATCGAATCCAGCAGCATCACGCTGCCAGGTCTCATCGCCTGCGGATCCTCCATCCACTGCGACCGCTTTGTCCATGCCAACGAAGACGCTCGAAGCAACTCAGCCACAACTCCAAACCGTTCCGGATGGCGCGGCGCCAGCAGCATTACCGCATCCGGAACCTGGCTGACTATCTCCGGCCACACAGCCAGCAGCAACGCTTCTTCACCCTCCAGCGTCGACCCACACACCAGCAGCTTTGCCTCGCCCATCAAATGGCTTCGCAACAACTTCGTCATCACGCCACCGGCAGGTGGTCGCACATCGAACTTCAGATTGCCGCCTGCAACAACGCGCTCCGCAGGCACGCCAATCCTCACCATCCGCAAAGCATCTTCTGCCGTCTGCGTGGACACGCGCGTCAACAAGCGCAGGAACGGTCGCCACAGCCGTCGCAACCGCAAGTACTTCGGCAATGAGCGGTCCGACACCCGCGCATTTACAACCACCACCGGTACTCCCCTGCGATCGCACGCACTCAGCAGGTTCGGCCACAACTCCGATTCAGCCAGTACCAGGATCGAAGGTCTGATCCGCCGCAGGCACGCAGCCACGGACCAGGAAAAATCGAGAGGAAAATAGAAGCAGTGGTCCGCGCCAAAGCGTTCCCGCGCCAGCTTCTGACCAGTACGCGTCGTCGTCGATATCACCACGTCGTACGCACGCAGCCGCTCAGTCAGTTCCTTCACCAGGCCGCTGATCGCCAGCACTTCGCCCACGGACACAG
>CAZZUX010000004.1:54076-88626 GCA_964657395.1 uncultured Ktedonobacteraceae bacterium | reverse complement strand
GCCGCAACCAAGTCTGCCGCTAAGAAGGGCGCGAAGAGCGGCGGTAAGGCTGCCAAAAAGGCAGCCGGAACGAAAAGCGCCAGCAGCAAAAAATCTACTACACGAGGTAATACATTGGCAGCAGTGAAGAAGACCGCAACGAAGAAAGCGCCGGCGAAGAAGAAGTCGCCTGCAAAGAAGACGGCAGCAAAAAAGACGCCGGCTAAGAAGACCGCAACCAAGAAGGTAGCCGCAAAGAAGGCTCCTGCAAAGAAGAAGGCAGCAAAGAAGGCAAGCAAGTAACAGGCAACCATTAGTTTCAGGCAAGCAAAAGAGCCCGGCATAAAGCCGGGCTTTTTTGCGTCTGCAGGTGGTGCAAGTTGCTCCGAAAACAGAAAAGCGGAGCAGCCGCCGGGGCCTGCTCCGCTCTCGTCACTACCAGAGACTTTAGCCGTTCTTCTCGTGCATCTTTAACTCGTCGAGTACTTCCTGGCTATGGTGCGAGGGATCGACGCCTGTCCATACCTTCACGATCTTGCCTTTCGGATCGATCAGGAAAGTGTTGCGCTTCGCCATACCGATCACTGGCATCGCAGAACCGTAGGCCTTGACGACTTTCTTATCAGGATCGGCGAGCAGTTTGAAGGTGAGACCGTCCTTGGTGCAGAAGGCCTTGTGGCTGTCGACGGTATCCACGCTGACGCCAAGGATCACTGCATGCGCGGCATCGAACTTCGACTGGTCCTGCTGGAAGTTGTGCGCTTCGATCGTGCAGCCTTGTGTCTGGTCTTTCGGATAGAAGTACAGCACGACCCACTTACCACGATAGTGGTCGAGGCTGACGGGCGAGCCATCCTGCGAGGGCAGGGTAAATGTGGGCGCAGTCTGTCCAACCTGCGGCATGGTTTCATCAGCCTGCGAGTGGCGTACTGCAAACAGGCCGGCCATAACGATCGCCAGCAGTGCAGTCGCGAGAGTAGAAATTCGTAGAGTTGTCATGCAGAAGCTCCCTGGTCCGTGAACTGTGGAGCCTGCCCGATCGGCAAATGGCTCAGAGTCCTTTGTACCTTATCCGGCCGGGATCGCACCACCACCGGACCTTTGCCGATATCGATCCGGCGTGACATAACCCGGCTGTTTGGTGGCTGGATTAAGGCTGTGCGGGATACTCAGCCACGAAGATACTGATGCCGCAGGCGTCGGCTTCTTCGCGCACGCGGTCGAGATCGAAGATCAGGGTGCGCCCGGCTTCGAGGGCAAGGCAGGTCGCCTTGGCGCGCCACATTGCTTCGATGGTTGCAACGCCGATGACGGGTACATCGAAGCGCAGATCCTGCTTCGGTTTGGCGACTTTCACCACGGTGAGGGAACGCTCGAGTGTGGATGCCGTGCCTTCGATGGTCTGCATCAGTTCGCCGGCTCGGGCGATGGCAGCGTCGGTGCCTTCCATGGCTTCGACAGCGACGCAGGCCAGGCTGGCGACGATCACTGTCTGACCGATGTCAAAGGCTGCGATGCCGAGGCCTACGGTCCGACCATAGGCGATGTCCTGGGCTTCCGCATCGTTCGGTGCGCGCTTGGTGAGCACGCCGGGTCTGGCGAGCATGGGTTCCAGGTAGGCGGTGGAGGAGATGAGCTCGATCCCTTCATCGCCGAGGACTTTCGCGACAGCGCCGAGCAGCATGTCGGTATTGCGGGTACGCAGGTTCAGCAGCAGCTTGGCCAGGCGCCAATCGGGACGGATGCTGGAGAAGATCTGCTTGTGCTTCACCTGGCCGGCCATCACGGCTTGCGAGACGCCGGCCTTTTGGAAGGTGTCGATAAGCTTCGACAGTTCACCGAGAGAGAGCCAGTGCACGGTGATGCCAATGTCGGCAGCGGCGCGGGCTTCCATCTCGGGATCGGTTTCTTCCTTGATGGCGGCGACGACGACGTCGATGCCACGGGAACGGGCTGCATCGAGCAGGAGAAAAGGAAAGCGGCCGTTGCCAGCGATCAGGCCGAGTTTGCTGACTGCGGTCATGCTTATTTCAGCACGCCGCGTTCGGCGTCTTCGATGAACTTCACCAGGTAGGCCACGTCTTCGGTCATGTTTTCGCCGGCTTTCAGGTGCTCAAGCGCCTGCCGGGTGTTCTTCTTCGATGCCAGCAACGCGCGGTAGGCGTGGTGCAGTGCGCGGAGTTGTTCCGGTGTGAAGCCTTTGCGTTCGAGACCGATCTTGTTCAGGCCGTAGGCATGCACATCGCGCTTTGCCGAAGTGAGAGAGAAGGGAAGCACGTCTTGCGTGATGGTGGTGCCGCCGCCGATGTAGGCGTAACGGCCGATGCGGCAGAACTGGTGGACGGGGCACAGTGCTCCGACGCTGGCATAGTCTTCCACGGTGACATGCCCGGCGAGTGTGGCGGCATTGGCGAGGATGCAGTGACTGCCGATCTGGCTGTCATGACCGATGTGGGTATAGGCCATGATGAGGCAGTGGCTGCCGACGCGGGTGGTGCCGCCTCCGTTTGCAGTGCCACGGGAGATAGTGACGGATTCGCGAATGACATTGTCGTCGCCGATGGTCAGTGCGGTGGGTTCGCCCTTGTACTTCAGATCCTGCGGTGCGATGCCGAGACAGGTGAAGCTGTAGACGCGATTGCGTGCGCCCATGGTGAGATGGCCATCGAGCACGACATGGGACACCAGTTCGCAATCTTCGCCGAGGACAACATTCGGGCCGATGGTGCAGTAGGGGCCGATGACACATGATTCTGGAACGACTGCACCGGCGGCGACGATGGCGGTCGCGTGAATGCTCACTCGGCAGCGACCGCTTCGAGTTCAGTAGCAGCGGGTGCCGAGGCAGCCTTGCGCTGACGCGGCACCACCTGGCACTTGACGATGGCCTCGCAGACCAGCTTGCTGTCGACGTACGCCTTGCCTTGCATACGGGCGCCGCGGCGGTTGTACTGCAGGACGTCTACCTCGATGCGGACCTGGTCGCCCGGTACGACGGCGCGGCGGAACTTTGCTTCCTCGATGCCGGTGAAGAAGAGCAGCTTGTTTTCGCGATCGGGAACTTCGCTCAGCAGCAGAGCGCCGCCGGCTTGCGCGATCGCTTCGACCATCAGGACACCGGGCATGATCGGGTAGTCGGGGAAGTGGCCCTGAAAGTACGGCTCGTTGATGGTAACGTTTTTGATCGCGACGATCCGCTGCATGCGCTTGATCTCGACGACACGATCAATCAGGAGAAACGGATAGCGATGGGGGAGCAGTGCCATGATCTCGGTGATGTCGAGATTCTGGGAAGACTGTTCTGAGTGATTGTTCTGTTCATCCATGGCGGCGCTTCGAGTATAAACCGCGCCTTCGTTGCGAGCCGCCGCGCCTACTTCTTCTCGGGTGCTTTCTTCGTATCCTTTTTGTCGAGCTTCGCCATCGCTACGTTGGGGTCGAACATGTCCGGGGGCACAACTCCGCCATAGACAGCACTGTAGAGGAAGCGCTGGTTGGTCATGTCGTCGTTGTGAAAGCGGGTGACGGTGAAGGGCGTCTGGATCCCCGAGACGTCGTGATAATTGTCGTACTCGTCCGCATCGGTGTTCTTGTCCTTGTAAAGCGGATCGCGCCATTCGAAGGTTCGGCGCACGGGAAGGTGGCTCTGGGCGTCGAGCTCGAGCGTGATGTTGTCGTTGTCGGGAGAGAGCAGGGTGACGCGATCGACCAGGTGGCGTTCGACGGTGGTCTGGCCGCCATCAATGAGCAGGGTTGCCGGATCCTTGAGCCATTGCCGTATCGCGACTTCGATCGAGTGATTGCGACGGCGAACAGCGTCGTCTACGTCCTTCTGCGGAATTGGGCTCTTGCCCTTGTATGTGACTTCCCAGCCTTCGTTGCCGTTAAGAATTTCGACGACGTCATGCTTCTTGCCGAGGACGGTTCGGTCCTTGTCAGGGAAGGCATGATAGCTCTCGAAGTCCGACGTTGCCCCGGTAGGCTTGCCCTTGTAGAAGGCGGAGGTGCGGCCAGTGACCATGAAGCCGGGAAGGTTGAGCCACTTGTCGCCCCCGAGTGCCTTGACCATGCTGTCCAGCAGCGCGCGGTCCCTGGCGTCGCTGGCTTTCTGCGTCGGATCCATGGGGACGGTTGCCGGACCCTGCGGTGGTGCGTCGACGGAGGGCGGCGCTTCCTGCGCGAAAACACAGGATGCTGTCATCAGCGTGCCGAGTACGAGTGTAAATACGCTGCGCTTAACCATTTCGGTTCTAACCGACCAGGACTGCTCCGCCATTGACGTTGAGGACCTCACCTGAGATGAACCCTGCAAAAGGGGTACAGAGAAACAGTATCGGGCCAGCGATCTCGCGAACATCCCCGACACGGCCCAGTGGAATGGTGCTGAAAATCTTCTTGCTGATCTCCGAATGTTCGAGTGCGGACGCCGACATCTCTGTGGCGACCCAGCCCGGGGCCACACAGTTCACATAGATGCCCTGACCTGCCAGTTCGCTCGACAGGCTTTTGGTAAGTGAAATAAGCGCTCCCTTGCTGACCGCGTAGTCGGCATGAAAGGCCTCGCCGCGCTGACCTGCTGTACTGCTGACGAGCACGATATGACCGAGGGGCTTGCCTTGCGGCAACTGCTGTTTCATGGCGGCGACCGCGGCCTGGACCAGACCGAAGACACTGTCGAGGTTGATGCCCAGGGTGGTGCGCCATTGCTCGTCGGCCATTGTGTCGATAGGTGCGTCGTTTGGTGGCCAGATTCCGTGGTTGACGATGAGGCAGTCGAGGCGGTCGTAGGCGTCGATAGCCTTGCCGACCAGGGCGCGGCCTTCCTCGGGCGACGAGAGGTTTTGCTCGAAGGCGATGCAGTATTCAGGACCGCCGCATTCCGCAGCGAGCGCGTCCGCCTGGTTCCTGGCTGAGCGATAGTTAAAGACGACTTTTGCGCCGGCTGCATGGAACATCCGAACCGTGTCGGCGCCGATGCCGCGTGAGCCGCCGGTGATGAGAGCGACCTTGCCGGCGAGCGACAAGATCGGCGCGGCGAGATATGGTTTGGCCATAACCAGACGCTAGCAGGACTCCGCCAAGATCGTCGACTCTGCCTCCGGAGCGGAGTTGGTGGCACAACCTGGCGTCCGGCAGGTTGAGACCGGACGGTCAGAAGAGCATAGACACGAGCTAAGCAGCTGAAAGCATGGGCATGAAAGGACGTGAGCGGCACATTCCGAGCAGGATTGTTCACGAAACAGTAAACTAGCCATTCTGTTAGTTTTTGGATGTAAATGTACGATTCCAGACAGTTTAAGGGCACGCGCACAGCGAAAGAGTGGCCCTTCATTAAATATTTGAAAACTAAGTGGTTAGAGTAAGCGTAGGATGGCTTCTGTACGCGAGCATACCTAGTGTGAGTGCAGCGAAACCTGCCTCTATGCCGCCCTTTCGCTTCTTCTGATTCCATTTTATGAATCAGGCGGGCTTCTCAAGGCGACTCGATCTACCGAGCCCAGCGCCGCTTTCTCTGGTCCTCAAAGCACTGGCTGCAAGTACCAAGGAAAGGCTGTCTGGATGAGTGTGCACCTGATCAATCCAAGCGATAACGCGTTTGGAACGGCCGTAATCACCCCGCGCTGGCTGTACGTGCTGGCTGCTGCCACTCCCGCCTTTGCGGGTGAACCGATCATTGTGGATGAGACGCTTGAGCAGCTCGTCCCCGAAACCATTCAGCCGGGCGACGTGGTTGGTATCGGCGTGCATACCGGCAATGCTTTGCGCGGCTATGCTGTAGGCAAGATTGCGCGCGAACGCGGCGCCTGGGTGGTGTATGGCGGCATACACGCCACTCTGTATCCGGAAGAATCGTTTGAACTGGGAAGCGCGCACTCCGTAGTCAAGGGCGATGGCGATGTGATCTGGAAGCATGTAATTGAAGACTGCCTTGGGGGCAAGCCGGGGCATATCTATGACGGCGGCCGGATCGATGCGGACCAGTTTGTCTCGGCACGCTGGGACCTCCTGCCGCCCGAGCGATACATGTGGGCATCGGTGCAGACGGTGCGCGGCTGTCCGAAGCATTGCTCTTTCTGCTCGGTCTGGCGCACGGATGGGCAGAAGCCACGGCAGCGGAGCTTTCAGCATGTGATTGAAGAAATTATCGAGCTGCGGCGCAGAGGCTTCCGTTTCATTGCCCTGGCAGACGACAACTTCTATCCGGTGACGCTGACAGATCTGCGTCTCGCCAAACAGCAGGGCAATACGGAGAAGCTGGCCGAGTTGACGCAGGTTCGCGCCGACAAGTTCGGCCTGATGGCGGAGATGGCGAAGCTGCCGAAGGACATGGTGTTCTTCACGCAGATCACGATGGAATCTGCCGAAGACACGGACTATCTCGACGCCATGCACAAGGCCAACATCAAGGGCGCGCTGGTAGGGATCGAGGCAGTGACGCCGGAAGGTTTGAAGCATGTATTCAAGGACTTCAACCTGTCCGGAGACAAGCTGGTGAAGCAGCTGCAGACGTTCAGGGAGCACGGACTGCACATCCTGGGATCTTTCATCTTCGGGCTGCCGAGCGACAAGCCGGAGACGTTTGAGGCGACTGCGGACCTCGCGTCCAAGGCGGGCCTGACGTTTGCACAGTTTGTGATGTTGACGCCGTTTCCGGGCACGATCGACTTCCAGAAGTGGGAGAAGGAGCAGCTGCAGGCAGCCGATACGGTCAACGGCATTCCGCTCAGCCGCTACTGGCTTATACCATCCAGCTCGCGGCCGAAGATGTTTACGCCGCATCCCAACATGACTTCAGCAGAAATAAGCAGCCGGACCCAGGGTGTGTGGGACAAGTTCTACAGTATGGGCACGGTGTGGAAGCGATCGGCCTGTACGCCGAACCTGCGATCGCGCATTGCTTTCGTGCTGCTGTCAAAGTTGTATCGCCAGATGTATGCCGGCACCGGTATCAGTACGGACAGCGCACGCCGGAAGAAAGCTCAGACAGGCGCCCGTTGGCTTGCGCGGCAGACACGCAGATTCTTCGCATCGAAGCCGATGCCGGAACTGCCGATGCCGGTGTGGGAAGAGCGGGCAGCCCCGGCTTCACACCTGACTGCGATTACGTTCAACAGCCGCTAATCGCTATTAGCCCGCAGGCATTGTGGTGTGGTGCCTGCATCGATGTGAGTTTCCAAGGCAGCGCCCATGCGTTGTGTCTCCTCAAACCCGGTCTGGTATCCCCGGCCGGGCTACTGGCGGCGTGTTCTTACGACACTTCTGCTGCTTGTGCCGCCGATGGTGGTGCGCGCAGCGGATGCGGTTAGGGCCATCCCTTCTTCCAAGCTGATTGTTGTCGGGTTCCTGGGCGGCAATATCCGAGGCAGCGACCTGCTGCGCAAGGAAGCCCAGCTTGCAAAGAAGCTGGAGGAAACGTACCCCCTGCAGCTACAAGCGGGTATGTTCGCGAACCGCGATGGACAAGCAGCTCTCGCCAGCATCCTGCTTCAGCTTGATACCGACGGTGACGGCCGGCTGAGCGAGCAGGAGAAGCAGGGCGCGCGGATTGTGCTCTATGGCCATAGCTGGGGGGCCTCACAGGCGGTGACGCTGGCGCGGCAGCTGGATGCACTGCATATTCCTGTGTTGCTGACCGTGCAGGTCGACAGCGTCGAGAAGCGCAACCAACAGGATGGCCGTATCCCGCCGAATGTGCGGGAGGCGGCAAACTTCTACCAGGCGGAGGGACTGCTGCGGGGGCGCAATCCAATCGTCGCTGTGGATCCTCGGCAGACTACCATTCTGGGAAATTACCTCTCCAGTTATCGTGAGCATCCTGTCTCCTGTGTGGGCTTTCCCTGGTATGCCCGCGTCTTCATGCGGCAGCATATAGAGATCGAGAATGACGCAGTCGTGTGGGTGCGGATAGAAGCACTGATCCGGACAAAGGTGCTTTAGCCTCCCCGCTCTGGACATGTGCCGCAGCATCCAGTGGCTACAAGTCTGCTCAGCACTAAACACGATCCCTTCATCATCACAGAGAAGATAGCTGTTGACACGGAGCACTCTAGAATATAGAGTTCTCGCATTGGAGGAGATAAGCGTCTTTTCCAAGTGAGTTTCGGGCTCATTTCGCGTTAAGGAGTGCGTGATGACAACTATCGCAGGGTCTAGAAATGACGAACAGAGTGCGGCAGAGCAGATCAACTTCATTGAAAGCATGATCCTGGAAGGCCGTCGTACTACGGAATACTGGGGTTGGAACTTCCTGTTGTGGGGTGCGGCCTACCTGGTCGCCATCGCCTGGCAGAGCCTGTTCGTCACCAGCCGCAGTGCGGTCTGGGCATGGCCGGTGACCATGATCGTTGCTACTGCTATTACCGTGACCGTTGCCAAGTCGAAAGCGAAAGGTCAGCCGGTCACGATGAGGTCCCGCGCGATCTCGGCGACATGGACCGCTGTCGGATTGGGTATCTTCCTCTTCGCCTTTCCTGCATTGTTCGGTCATCACTTTGGCGATGGTCACGCCTTCATCGCCGCCATCGAGGTGCTGTTGGGGGCCGCTCATGTCGCTTCCGGCATCATTTTGCGCTGGAGAGTACAGGTTGCTATCGGTGGCGTGTGGTGGGCAGCCGCGCTGATCGCCAATCTAACGCAGAGCGACAATGGCGCGTCCTACCCGTTCATCGCCGCTACGCTTCTCTGCAATATCGCCTTCGGCAGTTACCTGATGTATTGCGAGGCACGCGACAAGGCACGGCTGCGCGCCGGGCTGGTGGCAAATGTCTGAGTCACCGGCGTTGCCTGAACTTGACCCTGTCATTCATGGCAAACTGCGCCTGGCCCTGTTGTCGCTGCTTGCCGGGGTGGAGCAGGCGGAGTTTACCTGGCTGAAGGAGAAGACCAGCTCGACAGACGGGAATCTTGGCGCCCACCTGCTCAAGCTGGAGGAAGCCGGCTACATTGCTGTCGAAAAGAAGTTTGTTGCGCGCAAGCCGGTGTCGATTTACAGCATGACGCAGGCTGGCCGCAGCGCACTTGCGGGATACGTACTGGCTCTCAAACAGTTACTCGGTGCTTCCTTGGTTTGATTTTTTTTGCCCTTTAACTCTGCGTTTCAGAGTTCTCTGATGCGCTCAACTAGAACGTTGTCCAGCCGTGGCACTGCCACACAGGAGATCGATATGAACTGCATAACTACTGCTTCCGCCACAATCGTCTTCGCACTCTGTAGTGTCTTCTCTGCTGTTGCCGCGGCACAGAATACGAACGACCTGGGAGTGCTGGAAACGAAGCTCCGCTACAGTGCCGTGGACTCCCCGCAGTTCGGGCGCGATCTGGGCAGCTACTGGTCGGCTATTGAGCAGTCGCACGACTTCGCCAGGGCACACAGCTTTTTTGATGACCTAGCAGCTGCATCTGCTAAACCCAATGCAACACTGCTGGCAGAGAAGGCTTCGGCGACCGGCGCCTACGTAGGCTGGCTCTATGAACATCGCGAGCAGAACGGCGTGACCGATCACCAGTTGGAGCAGATGCTGACCAGCGCCACGGCTGAGTACAACCGGGCGCTTGCGCTTGAGCCTGACAGCTTCGCCGCCCTCTATGGGTATGCCGTCTTCGAGGGCTATCGGCCGGAGGGCAAGGAGCACCAGAAAGAACTGCTGGCGAAGCTGGATACGCTGCGTGCGTCCAAACCTTACCTGCCGTGGGCATTGGTTGATCAGCTGGAGAAGTCCGGCCGGCCAGAGTAATCCTGCTTGGTTCCGCAAAAGGCCGGCGGTTCCTCCCGAACGAGGGTTCTGCCGGCTTTGGACCTGCGTCAGCAGATACGCAAGACAACGCTGAGCTGGGGATATAGACCGGCATGATTATTACGGTAGAGATCCAGCAGGCGCTCGCTCATCTGCTGATACAGTGCAGCGACCTTTGGCAGATGATGTTGCGGGGCCGAAGTGTGGAACGGCAGGACGCGCAGCAATCGCCGGCTGTAGAATTCCATACGGATGCGGAGGATGGTCTTCTGCAGCTGGACAGCATCTCGACGGATGGTTTCAGTGACTGCCAGGCCTTCTTCGAGATTCCAACGTGTGACATAGCCGGCAAGCGCCAGGATCACCTTGGAATTCTCGTAGATGGCACTCAGTCCGCTCATGCCTCCGAGCTCCTCGAGCATCACGTCGGCGCCGAGTGGTCCTAGGGAGGCTTCCGCGCTTAGGTAGATGGAGGCAATCTTGCCTACGGCCTGGCGGTCAGCCGGCCTTAAACGAAATACCAGTTCGCTCCAGTCGATGTCTCGCAAGCGCCTGGCCTCCTTTAACTGCCAGAAGTAAGCGCCAACTAGTGCCGAAGAAAAAGCGCCGACCAGCAGAATCGGGGTAATTGAAACAATCATGGCTTCTTTCTTAATTCTCTAGCTTTCCGCAGATCGTACTCCACGCTGTAACCGATTGCATAAAGATATTTCCGTAGTTCGGGGGAAATATTCGTGCGGCGTGGTTCAGGTCGCCATAAACATACACACCAGTATGCCAGAGCCGCTAGATAGGAGAACATTCTTAGATGCTCTAAGAATAAATATTTCTGAGTCCATCCCCAGTAACTATGAGCAGTATCGACACAAATGGAGATACATACCCAGATGGCCATTCCCTCTGCGATTCCCATGACATGGTTACGCCATTGCAACCCCACACGTGTAGCTGCCAGAAACATACTTATAACTAATTCGGCAATTAGCAGGCTGGTAAACAAATTAAGACGGATTGACCAGGCAAAGATGGTAGTCGGTGCGGTGGGTTCTACTGCGAAAGAGAGAGCAGCGGCTAGAAGTGCTCCTCCAAATCCGATCGTGAGAAAGGTTGTTTTTGTGCTGTGTGCCCATTGGCCGGTGGGACGAAGCACCTCGCGTGCCATCTCGTAGATCACTCCCAGTTGTGAAAGTGCGTCGAGGGTGACCAGGGTCCAATAAGTCCAGAAGTAGGTAGTGCGATTGCCGCTTTGATAGGCGATGAAGTTGAGAAGGCTCTTGGCTATTTCGAAGGCAGAGTAAGCCGTAAAGAATGGGAACCTCCCGGATCGACGGCGGCCGACAAGGATCCCGAGGAGCAGAAAATGCCCGAGAAACCCTGCCAGCCATAACACTTCGTCGAGTCGGCTTAGACCCATATTTCTCCATCACTGCCATGATTGAGCACCGCAGCCTGTGATCATGATCTTAAAGCCAATCCGCTGGCAAACCCTGACTTCGGCGAAGGCGGCGTCGGCACGGGATCCGTGCCACCGGGCCCTGACAATGCCAATGTCGTCGAAGCAAACGCTGACTTTGGCGAAGGCGGCGTCGGCACGGGATCTGTACCGCTGGGACCAGCTAGTGCTAATGTCGTCGACACGAATCCTGACTTTGGCGGTGTCGGGACGGGATCTGTGCCACCGGGACCTGCGAAAGCCATGGCGGAGGTGGAGAGTATGCCTGCGAGGAAGGTAAGAGAAACGATCTTTTTCATGTAGAGCTCCTTGTCAGCGCTGGAGGGGCGCTGACAAGAAGGCTAGAGAATTACGGGGGTGTTCATAAGTAGCCGCGGGCTTAATTGGACCCGGATAATCAGGCTTAAGAGCATGATTAAGAATGAAGAAGTGACAAATCCCAACCGTCGTTCTCGCGAACGTTTGTCAGCTTACTTACATTTTTATAGCTGGCTCCGCGCAGGTCGCAAAAACGCGAAAGCGTATCTACGGTTGTAAATACGTGTTCGCAACTTTACGGTTTTCAAGGTTGTGGACGACGAGAGCCGCTGGTGGGTACTACTTGACGAATCTGTTAATAACGATTCGCCAACCGTAATATGTAACCAAACAAGAAGCATTTACACGAAAGAGCGCAACACTTCGTGTTTATGGTTTCATCAATAGCCTTAGCAACCAAGCTAATAAGAATGCAGGCATAATTCGGAGGCTGGTGTAGCGCGGCGCGGGTCCGAAAGTCGTCGGAAAACAGCGGAGCGGAATTGGCCAAAAAGCTTTGTTGCTACATTACTTACTAAAGTAACTATAGGCGATCTAGCTCATAGCCAAAGTGAAACCTGAGTGCTACAACTGATCCAACATCAGAGACTACTTCGGGCCAAGGCCCATTTCTCCGAGTAGTTCATCCTTTAGGAGCTGGCTTTCGGTCAGTTCCCGTCCAATCTACCCCTGGACACTCCCATCAATCGGTCTCTGAAGCGGGCCTGCTGGAAAGCAGGCCCATTTGCTGCCCGCACGTAGCTCCTGACTATCGATGCGCCTTCTAGAATCGATCTATGGATAACCCGGCTTCCCGACGGTCCTCACCGGATATACTGCAGCATCCTGACTGGCTGGCGTATAGCTGGCTCCTTCATGGCTTCAGTACACGAGGAGGCGGGAACTCCACTGCGTATGCTGCCG
This sequence comes from uncultured Ktedonobacteraceae bacterium, assembly GCA_964657395.1. Lineage (GTDB taxonomy): Bacteria > Acidobacteriota > Terriglobia > Terriglobales > Acidobacteriaceae. The sequence continues at coordinate 76,239 of CAZZUX010000004.1, read as the reverse complement.
ATGGGGAACTGAACCTCGGCTTCACGCCTGAGGATGACCCGGTATCGGTCCGCAGCAACCGAACCCTTTTGGTAAATACCCTGCTGGCTGAATCTCCCGTACCCGGGGAGATGCCGTCCCTGATAACCATCCGCCAGGTCCACTCTGCGGAGATGCATACAGTAGATACAACTGCGAAGAACGCTACTCTGATGACTGGGGATGGGCTGTTGACCGCCGCCCCCGGTCTTCTCCTCGGTATTCTCACGGCCGACTGTGTTCCCGTGCTGATTGCGGACATGCGGCGGCGGGTTGTGGGTGCCTTCCACGCTGGCTGGCGAGGAACGGTGCAGCGGATTGTCGAGAAAGGCGCGGCAGAGATGATTGCCAGGTTTGGGAGCAAGCCCGCCGACCTGGGTGCGCTCATCGGCCCGGCGATCGGCGCATGCTGCTATATCGTGGGTTCCGAGGTGCGGGAGCGCTTTCTGGTTGAGTTCGAATATGGCGCCGAAGTGATGAGCCTTGTACCCGAGGCCGTGCCCGGCACCGTAAAGCTTGATCTCAGGGAGGCAAACCGGCGCCAATTGCTTACTGCAGGACTTCCCGGGGACAGGATCCACCTGGCAGGAAGCTGCACGAGTTGCGAGCCGCAACGCTACTTCTCGCATCGCCAGAGCGGCGGCAGAACGGGAAGAATGATGAGCGTGGTCGGGATCGTTAAGGGAAGGGAACTGGCCTAGGAGTGGTCGGTCCCGGCCCCGTCGACGTTCTTTTTCGCAGCCGCATGGGGATTGACCAGGTCCCGTAACTCTTTGCTTGGCTTGAAGTAGGGTACACGTTTGGCCGGCACGTCCACCTTCGCGCCGGTTTTAGGATTCCTTCCGGTGCGCGGCTTGCGCTGCCGGATACGGAAACTTCCGAAACCGCGAATCTCGATCTTGTCGCCGGACTGCAACGCGTGGATCACCGACTCGAAGATCGTGTCTACGATGACTTCTCCGTCGCGGCGCGTCAGATCGCCGAGATGGGTCAGCTCTTCCACCAGGTCTGCTTTCGTCATAACCAGTCGGCTCCAGGTGCAGGATACCTTTGTTAAGCAGTGTAGATGCAACAAATTCGACGCTGGTTGAATAATTGCTACGACGATAGAAACCATTGGGTCGACGGGTGTCCGGAGCAGTTTACAGGTCATGGCCTTCAGGCGGAACCCGCGGGCGTGGAGCATCCGGGGCAATTGCTGTGTCCGGCAGGGCAACGTTGTCGACTAACGCAACCCTGTTGTCATGCATCCAAAGTTTTACCTGAATTTTTAAGCAGAAAAGAGGCTTGATCGTGAAGCCTCCGCGGGAAGGGTGTCTCTCCAGGGTGAAGTCTTCGGGTGTTGCAAATATTGAGGCAGTGTTGCCTGCCGCAGGGGCTCCTATAACAGGGACACCGACGCAAATCGCCGTGGGTATGTTCATTGCCGATCCGATGTATCGGAGGGTGATCGAGTCGGCGTCGGCGCACCTGGAACTGGCTTCGGAGGAGTTGGAGGAGAGTGATCTGAACGTCGGCCGCCTGGTCGAGTTCGAATTGATCATCGCGGACGAGCCTCTTGCCCGCAGAGTGCGCACCATCCTGGCGACGAATGAGGAGCGGGCTGACCGTATTAACCCGGCAGTAGTCGCGATTCGGCGTCGCGAGGCTGAGGTTCCGGACATCTACCGTAGCGTTCCGGCTGCCCCGGCTTACCGGACTGACCAGGAATTCGATGCCGTGTTGGCTATGCCGATGGAGCCCGGTCCGGCGATGGTCCAACTCAGCCTCATCCTGTATGCCCAGCGTGCGTTCGTCCGCCGCTACCATACCGCTCTTGAAGAATTGCACCTCAACCGGCGCATCTTCCGCTCTGTGACCAGTGGGATATCTGTGGCGAATGCAAGTCTTCCCGACATGCCGCTGGTCTATGTAAATCCTGCATTTGAGGTGATGACCGGCTACTCCCTGGAAGAAGTGCAGGGGAGGAACTGCCGCTTTCTGCAGGGAGCTGAAACGGACCAGCCCGGATTGACTGTGATCCGCGAAGCACTCTTGCAGAACCGGGAAACAGTCGCGATCATTCGAAATTACCGCAAGGACGGCAGTGCTTTCTGGAACGAGCTGTCACTGTCTCCTATCCGCAACCGTGATGGGGAGATCACGCATTTTGTAGGTATCCAGACAGATGTGACAGCGCGGGTGGAATTCGAGGCAGCCTTGCGGGAGAGCGAGAAGCTTGCCGCCGTCGGCCGGCTGGCGTCTTCGATTGCCCATGAGATCAATAATCCGCTGGAAGCCGTGATGAACCTTCTGTACCTGGCCCGCTACAGTGATGACCTGGAAAACGCGAGGGAGTACCTGGAGAGTGCGGAGCAGGAGTTGAAGCGGGTTTCGCTGATTACCTCGCAGTCGCTTCGTTTCTACAAGCAGTCGACACGGCCACAGGCCGTCACGGGTACGAGCCTGCTTGTGTCTGTTCTGGATCTGTATGAAGTGCGGCTGCGGAACGCGCGTATCTCCATCGAACGGCGGGAGCGTCTGACGCAGTCGTTCATCTGCCTCGAGAGCGAGATTCGCCAGGTGTTGAACAACCTTGTGCGGAATGCACTGGATGCGATGCTGCCCGATGGAGGTCGTCTGATCATCCGCAGCCGCGAAACAACCGAGTGGCGCACAGATGCGAAGGGCATTCTGATCACGGTTGCCGATACGGGCACAGGGATCAGCCCGGAAATACTAAAGAGCATTTACAAGGCCTTCTTTACTACCAAGGGCATCAGTGGGACAGGACTGGGACTTTGGATTAGTAGTGAAATTGTCCAAAGGCACCAGGGAAGGCTGCGGGTGCGCAGCAGCCAGGACCCACGTCATCACGGGACTGTTTTTCAGTTGTTCCTGCCTTACCAGGGAATAGCCGCCTGAACCTGGTTCCAAGTTGCTGGCATAGCAGCATTGCGATCATTGCCGTACTGCTTACCCGGCGCCAGGTTGCGCGTTAGTAGGCTTCGCGTATAGGAAAAAGAGCCTTTTTGATGTCGAACACCAGGCCGGCATTGAGGTTCTGCTTGTTCCACAGGATCTGGTCGGGGATATCAAAGGTGCCGATCAGGTGCGTGTAGAAGCCGGTGGCGTAGACGCACTTGGACAGCTTGATGGTGGGGTGAACGAAGTAGCGATTTCCCATGCCGTAGCTGTCGCCATTGACGCCCATGGTGAGTGTTGCAGCGCTTTCTGATTGCGTCAGAACTGCCTGATGCTGGTCGATGTGAGCGTAGCCGGCATCCAGGTCGACACGGTGGAAGATGTTCTTCTTGGAGCCGGTAAAAGCATAGCCATTCTTGCCGGGGACGAAGTCCTGAACGCCGCGAAAGGAAATCTCGTTGGTGCGCTCATAGAACTCGGCGCGCACCGCGTCGACGATGCGGGCTTCCGGAACCTTGACGTAGGCGGCTTCGCGGTAGGTGTTGGAGGCGTCCTGCCAGGTGTAGTCGAAGGATGCGTCGACGCGGCTGGCTACCTTCTTGCGCAGCAGGAACTGGTGGTAGTTGGATTGGGTAAGGCGCTCCCCACGGGCGAAGAAGTTGGGCGTGTAAAGGTCGCCGAAGTAGGCATAGGTGATCGATGCTTCGTCGAAATAGAAGTTCCTGGGTCGCTTGATCAGGATGCGGCCGCCATCGATGTAGCCGTCATTGTCATAGGTCGTGATTTCGCTGGCGGCGCCACGGTTGATGTCGAGGCTGCCGTACTGGCCTTCGACGCCGTCGATCGGTTCGAGATCGAGATAGAGACGGCGGATGTAAAAGGACCAGCCACCGGAGGCGATCTGCTGGGCATCCTGCTGGGGACCTTCGTAGGCGGCGATGGCTACCTGTTGCGCCGGGGTGGCCTTGGCGAACTCACGATCGAAACCAGCTTCGTTGCCGCCGCCCATGAAATCGGCATACGCCCAGTTGAAATATTTGCCGGTGGAGGCGTGGAAGGCGATGCCGTAACGGCCTTCCTGGTCGAACTTGAACTTGCCGTCAATGATGCTCCGCTGCTGGCCCTGGTTATATTCGTGAGCATTGTTGGAGTCGAAGGTGCTGCGATAGCGCAGCGAGAAATCCATCTCGTTCAGTGTCACCCAGCGGTCGAAACGGGCTCTGAAACTGCCGGGAACAGGGAGAGCAGGCGCCGAAACGGTAGTAGAGACCGCGGCTGGTGCGGCAGCATTGTCAGCACCAAATACTGGGGAGCTTGGCGCCATGCAGCCAGCCAGGGTAAGAAGTGCTGAGAGAGTACGTGGTGAGAGCATCGTCGGGAGACTCCTGAGGTGGCGCAACTCGTTTATCGGCGAAGTTCTCCGCGGCGATAGCATTCCGGCGCAAAGGCTGTCGCATTGGCACCTTAGTAGCAGATCTGTAAGCTGCGACATTCCGGGAAATAACTGGCTCGATGCGTACTATGGGCGCAAGAAAAGGCGTCAACGATGCGCTGACGCCTTTTCTGTTTTTTGTGAAGCCGTTACGGGTAGGTGACGACCGGGCTGAGCTGATCGGCATAGCCGCTGTTGACGGCGGCTCCGTCACCATTGATGACGTGGGTGATCTGTCCGCTGCCATTCAGCCAAACGGTGCCGGCGTCATGGATCTGGACGCCCCGGCTGTAGGGCACAGTCATGGCATTGTCTTCGAGGATGTTGATGCCCAGGTCGAAGAAGGAGTAGATCCCCAGACCATAGGCGGTGTGTCTCGGCACCGACTGCGCGACTACGTAGGACGGATAGCCGTTGGCACTGCCATCCATCCACGCGGCCTGGCTTGGCGGGTCATAGGGCAGCTCACTCTGGTAAAAGATCGTTTCGCCTGCATTCCCCTTCCAGAGCACCTGCTCCTGTTGATAATGCTCTACGGCCAGGCCGGTAGCGGTGACCCGATCGCCATTGACGACAAGGCCATGAGCAGCAGTGTTGAGGGTCCAGCCGACGCCATTGCCATGATCGGCACGCCACGCCCAGATGTCGTCGAGAATGACATCGGCGCTGTTGACTTCCAGGCTGGTGGTGGCGCTGCCTGCGGTCGCTCCGCCGATGCGGAAGAAGACGTCGCTGACGGTGGAAGGATTGCCCGAGTGATTAAAGAAGCCGCCGATCGGGAGTGGCAAACCGAACGGGCCGACCCCCATCTTGAGCAGCACCGGCGAGTTGACCGGACCGGCATCGATGATGAGGCCGGCGATCTGCACGCCGCTCACGTCGCCGACTTCGACGGCAGCCTTGCCGCTTTGCGGTACGAGGGTGGCATAGCCGAGGCCGAGGACCACTGTGTTCGGATTACCGACGAGGATCGGCGATTCAAGCGCGTAGATGCCGGGGGTGAGGATCAAGTTCCGGCCCAGGGCGAGGGCAAGGTTGATCTCATTCACTGGCGTGGTGGGATAGGCGATGAAGAAGCGGTCGATCGGGATAGAGCGGCCGGGCGTCGAGCCGGGGGACCAGGTGGGCCCGACAGAGTTTTTCTGGACGCCAGGAGCAAAAACTTTGTAGTCGCCATTGCTGTCGACGTAGAGGAATGGCTTCTCGCGGTTAACCGGGGTCGATGGAAGCACGGTCTCCGGTGGTGTGGGATACGACGGCGTGGGCGCACCCGGGACGCCGGAGAAGACCATGTTCCAGACACCGCCATTCCACGAGCCGTAATTGCTGTTGCGCGAGTACCACTGCTGCTGCGAGCACGGGTTGACATTGCCGGTAACGACGAGGTCGGCGATAAAGCCGCCGCTGGCATTGCCGCAGTAGGAGTCGGTCAGCTCAAGACCACCGTTGATCTGCATACGGCGTAACGGCGCGCCCTGCGAGACACCCCATTGCAGCGTATTGGGCGGCCCGCTCTGGGCAGTGTCGGTGGCGGGATTGATGGTCATGTTTTCAAGCGAGCGCCAGAAGGTGTCGGTGATATTGGCGCCGGGCCAGGTGGGCGTGTTGTAGACGGCGACGCCGAAGTTGGGAGTCAGGAAGCCGTCGATGGTGACGTCGCCGGGGTTGGCGCCCAGGCCGGAGATCGACTCGTAGTAGCCGACCGGCGCTTGCACGTTGTATGCGCCCGGCTTGAAGAAGATGGCATGGCGATTGGTGCTGAACTGGTCTTCGTTGGAGAGCGCCGTCAACGTAGACAGCACCTGCGACGGTGTCATGGTCGGATCGATGATGGTTACATTCGGCCCAAAGTTCGGCGCACTGGCCGCAAGTGCGGACGGGCACACCGCTCCGATACTGCTGAGAACAGCGCCCGCAACGAGGCTGGAGAGCAGCCGCTTCGTGGCGGACTGCGCATACTGCTGGAATGTCATGATGGCTCCCTGGGAAGATACTTCTGCTAAACGAGCGGAGGATAGATGCCGCACAGCAGGGGTGTCAATTGAGCCGGCCGGCTGATTTGCCTTTATAAAAGCGGCTGGCTGGAAGGCGACTGCTCAGGGTTCGGCGGCCTTGTAGACGCGCACATAGTCAACCAGCACTGTGCCTATTTCGGGTGTCGTCGGGCTGGTTGCGCCGGCAAAGCCGCTGCTGCCGATGGCGAAGTTCAGCAGCAGGAAGAACGGATGGTTGAAAACCCATTCCGTGCCCGACGGCAGGTCCGCGGGCGTCATGGTGAAGAATGGCGCTGCCGGATCGTCGCGATAGAACTGCAGCTTGTCCTTGGACCAGAGCACGCCGTAGACGTGGAAGGCGTTGTCGACTCGGCCGCCAGCTGGGAAGGCGAACTCTTTAGTGATGCTCTTGCCTCCCGAGTAGCCGGGACCGTGGATGGTCGAAGAGGTGGTGGTGGGAGTGTATTTCTGCACCCATTCCATGATGTCCTGTTCGCCGGATTGCGGCCAATGAACGGAGTCGATGTTGCTGCCAAGCATCCAGAAGGCAGGCCAGAAGCCTGCAGCGGTGGGAAGCTTTATGCGGGCTTCAATCCGTCCGTACTGAAACTCATGCCTGCCCTTGGTGATCATGCGGCCCGAGGTCCAGCCGCTCGGCGTACGGATGGCGCGGATAACCAGGTGTCCTTCGCCGTCGAGGTAGGTATTGGGATGGGCTGCACTGCAGGGTGCGATGTTCGAGGAAGCAGCGCAGTAGGTTTCTATCTCGGCATTGCCCCAACCGCTAGCGCCGGTTTCATAGCTCCAGTTTGCCGTGCTGGGAGCAGAATGTGCGGGTCCATCGAACTCGTCGGACCATGCCAGTTGCCATTTCTGAGCGTGGGCTGCGAGCGAGATCAGCAGGAGGAGGAAGGCGATGGCCAGCTTTGGCATGCAGTGAATGTATGGACTGGAAGAGGCTGCGGCCAAGGAAAAAGGCATCCGTGAAGGATGCCTTTGAAAAATTAGAATGAGCCGTGTTAAGAAGCGATAGCCGTAGGAGTGATAGCGACAGGTGCGTGACGGTGGCGCATGGGCTTGGGCGAGATACGGACAGTCTTTTCTGCCCCCTGCTCAAGCGTAAATGCCTCGGAACAGAGGCCGCAGAGCCAGAAATGTTCTGTACGCCTGACAACTTTTCCGCTCTTGAGGGAAGCCGCCGGATCGGGCAGCTCGAAAATAAAAACGCGGCCCTCTCTCAGGTAGTGCAGCGGCTTACAGCAATCGGGATTTGCGCAGTGATTCACCATAGAGTCTCCTGACTGACATCGGGGATGCCGTCCGTTGTGTGTACTCTCAGCAGGTGGTTTTATGCCGGGTCCAGGCCAGCCCGTCGCGCTGTTCAGCGAGTTGGTATGAAAACTGACCAGACATTATATAGATGCGCAGCCAATAGAGCAGAGATGCCCATACTGAGGCAAATCCAAGGGTATTCGCGCGACAGGTCCTGGGGGAAGTAGCTGGCCGGAAGAGACGTTAACCTGAATTTGCGAGACAATCAGTTGTTCTGTTGACTTATGAATCCATTACGCTCCACATTCATTGCTTTGTCTACACAAATGTCGCTGCGACGGTTTTCGGAGAGTTCCGTAATCGGGAAACGAATGTCGTCCCGCTTCATCGCCGGCATGACCCTTGAAGAAGTGCTGGATGCGGCAAGGTTCCTGAACCAGCATGGAATTGCTGCCACTCTCGATAGTCTTGGTGAAAATGTAACAACTCCGGAGGAAGCCGAACATTCCGCGGCCATCTATCACCGCCTGCTTGATGCTATCGGCGAACGCAAACTTCAATCGAATGTGAGCGTCAAGCTGACCCAGATGGGCATGGACCTGGATCCGGCCCTGGCAGAAAGCATTGTTACAAGACTGGTCGCGCATGGCCGCACGGTTGACAGCTTTGTGCGCGTCGATATGGAGGGCACTCCGTATACGCAGGCTACGCTGGACCTGGTGCGACGCATTCATGCGCTGCCCGGGAATGACAAGCGCGTCGGGGTCGTGATCCAGGCCTATCTCCGCCGCAGCGAGGCGGATATCCGCCAGTTGATGCATGAAGGCATCCGCGTCCGGCTCTGCAAGGGCGCTTACCAGGAACCGGAAGCGCTGGCTTTCCCCGGGAAGGCTGAAGTCGATCGGAATTTTGTCGAGTTGATGAAACTGCTGTTGTCCAGCGGCATCTTTCACGGCATCGCTACCCACGATGAAGCAATGATCGAGGCTACTCGTCGGTATGCGCGCGAGCAGAACATCGATCGAAATTCATTCGAGTTTCAGATGCTTTATGGCATTCGGCGCGACCTGCAGAAAAATCTGGTGGACGAAGGGTACCGGGTGCGCGTCTACGTCCCATTCGGGACGGAATGGTATCCGTATTTCATGCGGCGGCTTGCGGAGCGACCCGCGAACGTGCTGTTCCTGGCGAAGAATTTCTTCAAGAACTAAGAGGTTTGCTGCTTGAAGACAGCCGGTTTGTAATAGCTGCAGTAACGAGAAAGATGTATGGAAGGTCAATGGCTGTTACGGCATTCTGGTTGCAGACGTAGATGCCGCAAAGGCGGGGCCGGTTCAAGGCATCGAGTACGAAACCGGCCTCCCACCAATGCTGTTTGTCGCATCTCTCCTGAAACGTTCAGCGACCATTTTGTGTCTGTGGCGGATTGGCGCCGGCATGCTGGTACGGTTCCACCACCAGCAGGTTGCCCATGATGGAACGTTCCTGCGCTGAGAACTGACCTGCAAATTGCGGCGAGTTCATGAGCGCCTGGCGTTGTTCCGGCGGTAAATCGCGCAGGTCGCGAAACGCCTTCTTCACCAGCCGCTTGCGGTCCTCAGGCAAGGCACCCAGCTGCTGAGCGGAGCTGCGAACGGCTTGCCGCCTCTCGGGTGTCAGGTGCTCCATATTCTCGATGCGACTCAGCGTGCGCTGACGCTGTTCGGGCGGCATCTGGTTCAACTGATGGAGATGGTTCACCAGGTTCTGCTGCTGCTGCGGAGCCAGCCGGTTGAAGCCGGGTTCCTGGCGCAGTGAGTTTTCCTGTTCCGGAAGAGATTGGTTCTGGTGCTGCTTCATCCAGCTGCCAAGGTGTTCGCCGCTGGCTGCACCACCAGCCTGGGCTGTGAGCCGGGGCTGCTGGCTAGGCGGCGAAAATGGCTGGCGTACGTTGCTCTGCGCCTGCAGTGTTCCATAAGCACTGTTGGGCGCCAGAGACGGCCCCGGGCGGAAGGACTGCGACGGCATCGCTCCGGTTCGATTGTTGGTATAGGGACTCAACGCAGGAGCATGCTGCGGTGCCGGGACCTGGCGGCCGGGGGCATAGCTGCGGTTCGCATTTACCGGCGGAGTGGCGGGATGGCCGGGTTGCGGCGGCTGGGTATGCTGAGCTGGCGCGACGGGCGGCCGGGGTTGAGGCGGCGGTGGAAGCGCAACAGCATGGATGGCCGACGGCTTAGGCGAAGAAGAGTGAGCGACTGGAGGAGTAGAGGTTGAAGCCGGGCTCACGGCAGTGGCAGCCGGGATGACAGACAGGAAGCCAAAGAGGAGTGCTGCGGTTCTAGCGCGGCGGACGCCACCCCTGTCAGCGGGCGCGGAACGGCAGCCGTGCGCAGGCAGGGATTGCCCCTGCGCTGCCTGGTCGGCTGCTGCTGCACGCTGCTTGCTTCCCGCCTTCATCCCGCGACTCCCTTTGGTCAATTTCGATAAAGCCGACTAGTTCGAAGACGCCCCTGAATCTGCGTCGTCAGTATCCAGTGAGCTTAGCTGCTGGAACACCTGCGCATTGCCATCCAACGACTGCAGATCCCGGACAGTAGCCGACGCCTGGGTCTGCGGGGCCTGGTTGGCAACATGCATCTCATAGATGCCCGTGCCGCCGCCAAGAATCAGTGCTACTGCCAATCCGGCTGCACCTACTGCGCGCATCGGCACATTGGTGCTGAACAGCATGCGCGAATGCAGCCGCTCCCAGAAACCTTCCGGTGCAGCTTCTTTCTCGGCGCGCAGTCTTGCCTGCATCCGTGTCTGGAAATAAGGAGACGGTTCCGGCGCATGCCAGCTGTCCAGCAGGTTCATGGTCGCCTGCAGCCCGGTAAGCTCCTCCCGACATTCTCTGCAGGCGAGGAGATGCTGATCCAGCTGCATCCGCATCGTTGTAGAAAGAGCAGCAGGGTCCAGTAAAAGGTCGGGCAGGCTGGACTTCAATTTGGCGCAATCCGGCTTCAATTTGTCATGACTCATGGTATTTCTCACTTCCTGCATTACACGAACTCCTTCAGGCTTTCGCGCAATGTCTGGTAGGCACGGAACAGAAGCGACTTGGTGGCGGATTCGCTCAGTTTGAGCACCTCACCTACCTGCTTGTAATCCATACCTTGATACTTATGCATTAAAACGGCGGTCCGCTGCCGTTCCGGCAGTTGCAAAACGATGTCGCGGATGGCTTTCAGCCGCTCATCCCGCAACAGGTCCTGCTCAGCACTGGGCGTCATGTCGGCCACGTCCGGTGTGGTCCCGGTCTCAGGATCCGGCGCATCCAGGTAGATGTTCTGCGCGGCCCGCTCATGCTTGGTATCCCGGGCATGGTTCACACCCAGGTTGGTCGCAATCCTGTAGAGCCAGGTCGAAAACCGCGCCTCCGCCCGGTAGGTCTCCCGGGACCGATAGACGCGGAGGAAGACTTCCTGTGCCAGCTCCTCCGCTACAGCCTGGTTGTGCACCATGCGGAACATGAAATGCACGATCTGGCGCTGGTACTTGGAGATCAGGTAGTTGAAGCCGACATCATCACCCTTGCTGACCCGCAGCATGATCTCGGCATCTGTCAGGAGGCTCCAGTCGGAAACGAACGGAGCCGACACCAGTTCCTGGCGGACGCTCTGCGGCACCGCATGTGCCGAGCCCTGGGCTGCTCCCAGGTGTGTCGAGTTGAGGACGCCGGTCGCCATATCCTTGTAGACACCGGAGTGCTCGGAGGGTTGCGCGTCTTCGCCAATTCCGTCGTCGACTTCGGGTTTATAAGTCTCGGATTCCCGGAGATCCGCGTCGGGTTCGCCCGGACCGCTCCGCTTGGGACCCGGCTTGCCTCTACCTGGGTCAGCGGGGCTTCCGGGCTGTCTTTCAGGAAACTCGCCACGATCTGGAGGCTGGGTGGGCATGAACAGGTCAGCTGTTGATTCTAACGTCCACAGGGCGGTTCTGTATGCCTGGCGCCCGCCGGGTATGAGCGTGGGCCAAAAGCGGAGCCGTCCAGCTAAAAAGGATCGGCGAATACGCCCCAAGCCGACACGCCGGTGACGTGCGACACATCCAGACCTGTCGTCCATCACAGGAAGCCGGCAGAAGTACACCTACTCTCTTAGCTGTGGAGGTAGGGATATGACGACGGCAACCGCTCTGAAGACCAGCTTCGAGACTGTTTTGGTGGCTACGGATTTTGGTGAACAAGCCGACCGTACACTCGCCTATGCCAAGGCCATTGTCCGCAATGCGCAGGGCGAGCTGCTGCTGGCGCACGTGTCGCGGCCAGTCATCCCGACCTATATCCCGGAAGGTGGCTGGATCGACGATGCTACCGATGTTGAGAGGGACGAGATCAACCTCGAGGCCGCGGCAGTCGCCCTGCGTGCAGGAGGTTTCAGAGCGAACAGCGCCTGTGGCTACGGTGGTGTGGCCGACGAACTGGCCCGGCAGGTGAAGAACTCGCAGGCTGATCTGGTCGTTGTCGGCACGCATGGGCGGCGGGGCCTGGCGAGGCTGTTTGCCGGTTCCCATGCAGAATCGATCGCCAGCAGCGTTACTGTGCCGGTAATGATCGTCGGGCCGAAATGTGCAATCCGCCTTGAGCCGGAGTGGAAGCCAAAGCAGATATTGTGCAACGTGCACCTGGATGATGACGGAGTCGAGGTAGCCGCGTATGCCTCAAGGCTGGCCCAGGCATGTGGTGCATCCGTCGCTGTCGCCTATGACGAAGCACGCCGGACGCACGAAAGAGGCGAAGTCATGAGCGCTATGTTGCGGATCTACGAAGACTGGAACAGCTTCAAGGTCGCTGTCCATGCTCACGTATCCCTCCAAGGAGGTTCCATGCCGGCGCTGCATGGCATGGTGCTGGAACAGAAAGGCACAGGATCTCTCGTCGACCTGGCGATCTCCCGCGATGTCGATCTGTTGATGGTGGGCGTTCGCCACAAGCTGATTGACTGGCCATCCCTGGGCCGCGGTGCGCTGCCGCGTCTCCTCGCAGAAGCGCCCTGTCCGGTGATGACCATTCCCCCCGAAAAGAAGTAATTGCCGTCCCCGAACTTTGATATGGAGTCCCAACCATGACCAGCACCCTCGCATACCCCGAAGCCTCAACGACTTTGCACGGCACTGAACGCAATCTGCGCACTCAGCCAAAGAAGATAATGCTTGCAACCGACCTGGGCGATCTCGAGCATACCTTTCCCATTGTTGCCGCACAGGCTCGGTTATACGGATCGGAGATCCTGGTCGCCCATGTGCTGCCGGATTTTTCTTCACCGTCGGTCTCGCCGTCGTTGCTGCTTGTCACCAATCCGGATCAGTACATCTATTACGCAGAAGAAGTGCTGGGAGGTATGGTCCGCCGTGCGTCAGCAGAGGGTCTTTCGATCAGCTACCGCATGCTTCAAGGCAGCGTAACGGAACAGACCGAGTTGCTGACCGAGGAGTGGCAGCCGGACCGTGTGGTTGTTGGATGCCAGGGAGCGGAAAAGCTTTATCTCAGGCTGCTGGGCTCGAATGCAGAACGCATCTTTCGCCAGACTCGCGTGCCTGTACTGGCCATCGGGCCGCATGCGCGGCTTCAGCCTGGTCAGGATGACCGCAGGATGCGCGTGTTGATTCCTGTTTCCCTGCGACGGAAGTCACAGTTTCTGTTTCAATTTGCTGCCATGTTCGCCGAGTCGGACCAGGTCGACGTAACTGTCCTGCATGTCGTGGAAGACAGCAGCGTCTCTCATCTTGAGCCAGCCAATGTGCGGGCGTGCGAAGCAGCGCTGCGCAGCCAGGTGGCGATGTATGCAGATGGCAACCTGCCGTCCTGCCTGGTCCAGGATGGTTGCGTGACGAGCGGGATTCTTGAGACGGCGGTTAAAGGAAACTTTGACATGGTGGTGCTCGGCAACACCTCACCTTCCTCGTTTCTGCCGCGACCTGCACCCAGCGCTGCATTTGAGATTCTCTCGGGCGCTCCCTGCCCGGTGCTGGTAGTCAAGGATGAAGAAGCTTGTACCTACGGCTGCTGAGGCTGGCAGTCGGGTGGAACAAGATTAACGCCGGGAACGGCTGACAACTGTTCCTGGCTCTTTTTCGCTGTTGCTCCTGTTGCATTCCCGAAACACCTTGACACATCCAGACTCAGCGACGCGCCAAACTGTTAAAAGTAAATGCGGCTGGACCTGGTAACCCACCTTACGGAAAGATTGGTCTTCCTACCCATGTCGCGCTCATGCATAGTGGTGGAGTCGCCACCTAAGCTTTGCCGGCTCAGCGGAGCCCGGGCCCAACATGTCTGTGACAGCCATCACAGACACAAGTTCAGGGCGAACTTAGTGTGGTGACACTCCCGGAAGCCATGGCTCAACAGGCACCGGGCTGGATGGTGTCCGGATGCTCGCATCCACTACAAAGCTGCAGCAAAGCAGCTGCGAAAAATGTGCATACCGCAGCGAGAGGCTCTTCTGCAATCTGGGCACCGAGGCACTCGCAGCGTTCGACGCCATCGGCATGCAGATCCAGCTGCCTGCAGGGGCGATCCTCTTTGAGGAGAGCGAGCGAGCAGACGGTGTTTTCGTCATCTGCAGCGGCCAGGTAAAACTCTCATGCAGTTCGCGCGAGGGCAGGACTCTGATCCTGCGTATCGCTCGACCCGGCGATGTTCTGGGCCTGGGAGCAGTCGTCTCCGGCACCAGTCTTGAGGTAACGGCAGAGACGCTCGAGCACACGATGGTTAAGAAGATCCGTGCAGCCGAATTTATCAGCTTCCTCGAGCGTTTTGGCGAAGCCAGTATGCATGCGGCCAAGACACTTTCCGAGGATTACAAGACTGCCTTTTTCGATGCGCGGCGGCTGGCTCTTTCCGGCTCTGCTGCAGCGCGGCTCGCAAGCGTGTTGCTCGAGTGGGGCAAGTCCACCTCGTGCAGCACCTCGGAGATGTACTTCAAAATGGGATTGACGCATGAAGAGCTGGCCAGCATCGCCGGCACCTCCCGGGAAACCGTGACGCGCATTTTAGGTAAGTTTCAAAAGGAGAAACTCATCCAGGTGCGCGGCGCGACATTTCACATCCTGGCTCCCTTGCGGCTGGCAGAACTCTGTGTCTGAAATCCTTGCAGCTTCCGTGATACTCATCACAGACTGTCATGCGGTCTGCCAATACATTTGTGGCATGGATCTTGCCGCACTCGCATCCTGCATCCGCATCCTGTTGTTCAATGAGCTGCCATGATGCAATCCTCCATCTTTCCTGCGGAAGACAGATCCGACACCGTGGCGGCCACTGCTGAGCTGAAGACCTCAGCCAGACATCTGCCGTGGTTCGACAAGTTGCTGCTGGCTACCGACCTCCTACCCGGAGGTTCCGCCTCCTTCGAGATGGCTGTAACCCTGACTGCGACTTTCACTAGTACGCTCGAAATCCTTCACGTGCTTGCACTGAACGGGTCGTCCGACGAGGGTGCTGCTATGCCTGCAGACATCGGGACTACCCTCGCGAGGGCGCAGGATGGCGTCGACCGGATGTGCCGCGATGGCGTCCGGCTTGGCGTTCCATGCCAGGCATCCGCGATCTTCGGCAGTCCGGCTGCTTCCATCCTTGAAGCGCAGAAGCTGCTGGACATCCAATTGATCGTGCTCGGTGTTCATGCACCGAAATCCTCGCGCGGTTATCCTTTGGCTCAACGGCAGAAGCGGTCATCCGGCAGGCGCACTGCCCGGTGCTGACGGTGAGAGAGCAATCGTCAGCGATCCGCGATGAACGCCGCAACGAACCCGGCGTCGTGGTCTTCGCTACTGATTTTCATCCCAGCACTACCAACGCCGTACGCTATGCGAGCGCACTCAGTCAGGCTTTCGGTCTGCCTTTGCATTGCCTGCACGTGCTGCCGCGCACCATGGCGGAGAGACAGGTGAAAGTCATTCCGAGCATTCTCACGGACGCCTTAAAGCACATGACGGAGCACGAGGAAGTCCAGCCCGCAACCTGCGCCATCGAGTATGGCAGTGAAGTATCTGCCACGGTGCTTGAGTATGCACGCCGGCACCATGCTGCTTTCCTGGTACTCGGCGTACGGCAATCGTCCATGGTCGCGACGCACCTTCCGACGCACATCGCGTTCCGCATCCTGATGGAAGCTCCATGCCCGGTGCTTACCATGGCTTATGCCTATGAGGCGCCGCATTCCCTGATGACCTGAGGCGCCGGGTCAACCAGTACCCTCCGGATGACCCGCGGCTCGGCGAGCAGCTTTACTTCACGGAGGCGGCCCTTGCTGTCTTCGGCTGGACAATCAAGCTCACCGTCTGCCCGATGCTGTAAGGCGAACCCGGGGCCTGGCTTACGCTGGTCGGCGTAGCTGTGAACACCCAGAGTTTATCCAGCCCCAGCGCGTACAGGTGATTGGCATTGTCCCAGAAGATCTGCTGCACTTCTTCGTTCAACAGCAGACCAGTGTAGTGCGTCAGCGGCGCAGCCCCGTTGAAGTGGAAGAGCTGCAGGCCCTTGGTGCCGCCAACGGCGAGGAGTTTGCCGGAAGGCGCCATGTTGATATCAACCACTGTGTCGACAGCCGTGGTGGGCATGGTTTTCCGGGTATTGGTAGTGGTCAGATTGCCCTCCCCGTCCACTGTGTAGGAGGCGATCTGCGGCGGCCCGGCTGGGTTGAAGGTGTAAGGCTGTTCGGGAATGTAGCCGGGCTGCATGGTGATGGCGACGTGGTTCGTCGGATCGGCAGCGTCGTAATTTACGCACCACGCAGTCTTTGAAGGTGGAACGGGAAGCTGGAGATTGGGGCTGATGGAGACCAGCGCGCCGCTGCCGAGGCGTTTGAAGGCGTCGTACTCGGATTGAAAGCCGGGGATGCAGGTGGTGGTGTAGGCAAATTCATTATTGCCGGTGAAGCTGATCTGGCCGTTCAGGTATCGGGTGTAATTGGTGCCGCCGAGGTTCTTCAATGCCCCAGTCGGCTTTTCGATGGCGAACGACTGCATACCGTTATTGGCGCAATCGGCATATTGTTCGAGATCGTAGATCGAACTGCCAGTATGGTCCGTGACCAAAACGCCCGACGCACCACAGTTGTCCAGGTTGTACTGCTGGATGTTGGTTGACCGGGAGAACTTGATGCCGCCGCTGGGCTCCTGAAGAAACTGGTCGATGTAGATCCCATTCCGCGTGGACGCGAACAGGTATTTCCCGTTCACTGCCATATTGGTCACATCTTCTGCGTAGGGCGAACCCGGTACCAGCGTCAGCTTTCCATTCGCCGCAGCTGTGTAAGCCTCGATGTGGTTGGTGCTGCTGTTCTTCGACGTGGCAGCCACATACACAAAGGCGACGGGTGACGAGCTGACGGTGGACGAGACCTCGGGCGTTTCCTGCGCGGGCATAGTGACCGCAAATGCGGCCGGCAGGCATAGGCAGGCAAGGATGCGAGAAATGAAGCTGCTGCGGATCATTCGGAACTCCTTCAGGCGGGGGAAGGATGCGAACGGATTATAGCTCCTCAAGAGGATGGCGGGGTAAATGCAGGACGGCTCTCCTGCCGCTCGAGCGCAACAGCCCATGACCAAGAATGGCGCCAGTGATCGACTAACCTGGTCCGGGATAGCCACGCCAGACATACTGGAGTGCCTCGCCGAGAGTCTGCCGCTTGACAGCGCGGTCAGTGTGGCCGGCATTGCGGGCGAAGACGAACTGGTAGTGGTAGCCCTTTGCAGCCAGCACTCGCGCCATTTCCTCATTGGCCAACACCCAGTCGTGCATGTTGTCGCGCATCACATTGGGATTGAGCAGGTCGCGGTCTCCTACTTCCATCCAAAGTCGGATCGGCTTCACCGGGCTGTTCGGAATAAGGTGCTCGTGAAATTCCCATGCGCCATGCGGAGCATCCGCGCGATAGGGCCATTGCTGGTTCACGTAGGTACCTGAGTAGGTGAGTACCCGGTGATACCACTCCGGGTGGTACCAGGCCATGATCAGCGCGCAGGATGCTCCTGAACTGCCGCCCATGGTGGCCCTGGCATTCGGATCCCGGCTCAGCTTCACGTGGTAGCGAGCCTCTACCAGCGGCAGTACTTCCTTTTCGACAAATTCTGCATATGTACCAGACATGGTGTCATACTCGAGGCCGCGCTCGCTGCCCTGAGCGTCGCCGCTTCCGTTGCCGATCGAGATGGCGATCATTGCAGGGACCCGATGTTCGGCAATCAGGTTGTCGAGTACCGTGAACAGGTCTGCATCGGGACCGTCTGCTCCCACGATGAAGGGTGCCGCCGTCCCTGCCACATACTGCTTCGGAACATAGACCGTCACGCGGCGTGTATAAGGTGCCGGATGACTGGTTGGCACCAGCAGCCTGGCCGGGTCTTTCGGATCGACCATGCCAAAGGTACCGGCATCACGCGCGATGCCGGGATAGATCCGGCTCTCGGCTGAACTCATCAGGAACTCACTCAATTTACCCTTCGGCACTCCTTCATGAGGTAGCGCTTCTAGCGCGGCGGGATGAGCGGGACCAAGGATGTAGTTACCATCTTTATCTGCCGGAGCATTCGATCCATCCGGTAAGACCGTTGCATGGACGTAACCATTCGTGTACGGGTCACGCACCGGTGGTGCAGACTGTTGCGCATGGATGTTGAGTGACACGAGCAATGTAAGACAGCTGACGCTTAAGAAGTGAATTTGTCGTTTCATGCAATTACCCTGGCCACCCATAAGGGGGTAAGTCGGTTGTAGTCACTTAGATGTGATGGGATATGCAATGCCCGCCGGCTGATTCCGTCGGCCGCCCGTCCCATACGCTCTCTTAAGGGTTTCGATTGCCTTGGTAACTATGTTCAATACCGGAACCTGCCAGCCAAATGTTATGTCAGGTCTCCGAAAATGGTTGCTTGTCACTAAAAATAATTTGTTGACAGTTATAAGTGGCCCGGCTTATTACATAGCCCTCAGTAAAAAGATGTAGTTGTATCACCACCTTTGAAAGGCCACCACACGCATGCCAAATAAGATCAAGTACAGACGGCACCGCTATGTCAAGTTATTGGCCGCGCTGTTCTCGCTCATACTCTGCGTCACTGCCTACGGGCAACAGAACTCTACCATTGAGGGTTCTGTCGTGGACGCTAAAGGGGGAGCACTCCCTGGCGCACAGATTACCCTGACCCAGAACGGAACCGGCTTCGTCACCAACGGTGTCAGCAACGCCAGTGGCCTGTTCAGCTTTCCTGCCTTGAACGTCGGCACTTACGACCTTACCGTTACTTCTGCCGGTTTCGAGACTTACAAGGCCACTGGTCTTGTCGTCAACGTTTCAGAGACCTTGCGTAACGACGTGAAACTCACCGTTGGTGCTGTCGGTACGACCGTTACTGTGCAGGCCAATGCGCTGCAGGTACAAACGGACTCGAACGTAGTCTCCACACTGATCAATTCGGAACAGATCAGCGAGATTGCAACAGAGAACCGGAACTTTGCGGCATTGGCTGCACTCGGCATGGGCGTAAGCTCGGCCCTGCCGGACAGCAACACGCCGACCTCGGTTGCAGCCAACTTCACGATCAGCGTGAACGGTCTGCGTCAGAGTCATAACATCTGGCTGATTGACGGCGGCGAAGCCGATGACCGCGGCGGTGCAGGCGGCATGAGCATTATGCCTTCGCAGGACGCAATCGCGCAGTTTGAGACTCTTGCCAGTAACTACCCGCCGGATTATGGTATCTCTTCCGGCGCCACGATCAGCCTTGGTTTGAAGAGCGGTACACAGCACTTCCATGGCGAGGCTTTTGAGTTCAACCGCAACACGGTATTCGATGCGAACCAGTACTTCAACAAGCAGAGTGACCCGGTCACGCCACGACAGAAGCTGAACTACAACATCTTCGGCGGCAACGTCGGTGGCCCGATCTTCATTCCGAAGGTTTACAACAACAAGCATGACCGGACCTTCTTCTTCTGGAACGAAGAATGGCGCCGCCTCATTCAGGGCAGTTCACCAGCGCAGTCCCCGACCCTGGCAGCGCAGGATTTTCCGACTGCCGGACAGAACCTGACCTGGGTTGCCCCAGCCTTTGCCAGCAGCCCAACTCTACTTGTTCCCAGCGCGGTGTCTGATCCTGCTTTCGCAGCCAAGCTTGCCGCGAATGGCCTGGTCCCGGGCAAGCCGTTCCCCAACAATGTGATTCCGGCCAACCTGATTGATCCGAATGCCGTCGCTTATCTGGCGACGGGTGTTATCCCAAAGCCAAACCTGGCGAATGGCTACAATCTTGGTTCCGCCAACCAGCCAATCTATGTACGCGACGACGTCTTACGTATCGATCACCGCCTTACAGACAAGTGGCAGATCCTGGGCCACTACCTGCATGACTCTGTAACGCAGGCGTACTCCTCACCGATGCTTGGGTGGTCGGGCGCCAGCTACAACACCATCACCAGCACCCTTGCCAACCCGTCAAACAGTGCGGCGATCAAGCTGACTGGCACGATTACGCCGACCCTGCTTGCCGAAGTCAGCATGAACTACGACGGCAACGTCATCAACATCACCAACAGTCCCAACGCGGATTCACCTTCGGCTCTTGCTTTGAGCAAGTTCTTCAGCAACGGCTCCAAGAATCTTCCGAACATGCACTTCAGCTCGCCGTATGGCACACAGGAAAACCCGGGTTCTGCTCCGTGGCACAACGCTGCTCAGGACTATGACCCGAAGGTCGACATCTCCTGGACCAAGGGCAAGCACGCTACCAAGTTCGGTTTTGGTTACAACCGCTATACCAAGAACCAGCAGCTCTTCGGCGATCCTGGTGGCCAGTATTACTTCGGCCAGCAGACCGGCGACTCCATGGCGGACTTCATCCTTGGTCTGTCTTCTGCATTCGATCAGTATCAACAACTGCCGATTCGCCACTATGTCAACCAGACCACCTCGTTCTACGCGATGGATAACTGGCATGTGACACCGAAGTTGAGCCTTCAACTGGGCGTTCGATACGACGCGCTTCCACATGCGTACGAGCGTGCCAACCAGGTCGCCAACTTCAATCCGGCTGCTTATGATCCTGCACAGGCGCCTATATGGAATGCCGATGGCAGCCTGGATGCCAGCGGCCCCGGGTTCCAGACCATCAACGGTACCTCTTTTTATCTGAATGGCATCAGCCAGGCAGGCAAAGGGATTCCGACAGGCCTGGTGAAGAACGACTACAACACCTGGCAGCCGCGCGTCGGGTTCTCTTACGACCTGAACGGCAATGGCAAGACAGTCATTCGTGGCGGCTTCGGCACGTTCTACGAGAGACTACAGGGCAACGATATTTACAACGCTGCCACCAACGAACCATTCGCGAACGATCCTGGTTCGACAAACGTGTATTTCTCCAATCCACATACCAGCTGGGTCACGGGCAGCACGGCAGCCTTGCCGAACTTTGCCCAGGGCCTTACCAACCTGGCACTCGACTATCCAGCACCGGCGGTTGCGCAGTACAGCCTGGGCATCCAGCATGAACTCGCTCCATCGCTCATCCTGATCACGCAATACGTGGGCAACAAGGCGTGGAACCAGAACATTGAGCGCAACATCAACACCTTCCCGCTGAATACACCGTTGTCGGTTCGCGCCAACTCGGGCGACTCCAGCAACAACTCGGGAACGAATCCAGGAGGCTCTTCACTTCCGAATGCCAACATCTACCGCACCTACCAGGGTTATGGCGGCATTGTGCAGGAAGAAAACTCCACGCCGGGCAGCTACAACAGCTTCCAGATGGGCGTTCGCGCACAGAACAAGCACGGTCTGAGCGGCGAAGTCGACTACACCTGGTCGCACGAGATTGATGACACGACCTATGATCTCGCGACTGTCAGCAATCCCTTCAACGTTGGATATGACCGTGGTTCGGGAGCACTCGATCGCCGTCATATCTTCAATGCCAACTACATCTACAAGCTGCCGGTCTTCGGCCAGGCAAACTACCTGACCCGCGAGGCAATCGGCGGCTGGGAACTGGCTGGTACGGCGGTATTTGAATCCGGCTCACTCATCCAGAACCAGGGCCCTTCGCTTGGTCTTGGCTATGATCCGGTCGGCCTGGATGGCGGCTATACCAACCGTCCTGACAAGGTAAGCAAGGTGCATTACACGAAGACACAGAAGCAGTGGTTTGATCCTTCTGCCTTCAAGGCACCGCTTCCAGCCTGGGCTGGCAGTACAACGAATGGTTTCGGTTCCGCAGGCAAGGATTCGGTTCTCGGACCGGGCCGCTTGAACTTTACTACTTCGCTGTATAAAACCTTCGCCATCACGGAAGGAGTGCACTTCCAGTTCCGTGTGGAAACCTTCAACACCTTCAATCACACAGAGTTCAACGGTGTCGGCGCAAGCTATAACGCCAACGCGGCTGGCCAGGTCACGAATAACTTCGGCCAGGTCACCAGCACCTACGATCCGCGCGTGATGGAGCTAGGCGGCAAGTTGACCTTCTAACCTGTCTCTCCATGCGGCCCGGGCGAACCTATCGCCCGGGCCGCGTCT
>CAZZUX010000004.1:0-54066 GCA_964657395.1 uncultured Ktedonobacteraceae bacterium | reverse complement strand
GCTTCTTTTTGCTTAAGGCCCGACCGCAACAAGGGATGTACTCGCTCGACTGCCAGGGTGTACGTTGGCTTGCTGATGAAAATACCAAACCGCATCGTTCGCAATGCACTTGCTGGTCTGCTTTGTGCCGGAATACTTCTGCAGGCTCCTGCGGCATTCACGCAGACTGTTCCTGCCCGTGCCGACGCTCTCGCCCTCGAAGCTGGGGGACAGAATGCAGAAGCCGAGCAGGCATGGCGCGCAATCGCTTCCGCTGATCCGAAAAACGCTGAAGCTCTCGCACACATTGGCCTGATGGAGGCGAGGCAGGAACACTACGGCGAGGCTGTTACCTATTATCAGCAGGCTCTTCAACTCAACCCAGCGCTACCCGGACTCCGGATGAATCTCGGTCTCGCCTATTTCAAGGCCAGTCAGTTCAAGCAGGCAATTCAGCCCTTTACCGCGGAGCTGCACCAACATCCTGGTGATGCCCGTCTGACTCTATTACTCGGCATGGCTCATTACGGTATGGGCGATTACCTGGTCGCCATTCCCTACCTGCAACGTGCCGCAGCCAAGCAGCCGGACAGTCTGCCGCTGCGTCTCGCGCTTGCACACAGCTGCCTCTGGAGTAAGCAATACGAATGCGTCATGGCGACCTATAAAGAAATACTGACGCTCAATCCCAACTCTGCCGAAGCAGAGATGCTGGCCGCAGAAGCACTCGACGAAAGAGGTGATGATGCCGGCGCGATGGCGCACTTCCAGGCAGCCGCCGCGGCCAATCCAAAAGAAGCGAATGTGCATTTCGGGTTGGGCTACCTGCTGTGGACGCAACATCATTACACGGAAGCAGGGAGCGAGTTCAGGCAGGAGTTGCTGAACGATCCGCAGCACACCGAAGCGGATGCTTACCTGGGCGATGCAGAGGTGCAACTGAACCACTTCGACGAAGCGGAGCCAGAGCTCGAGAAGGCAGCTGCAGCGGATGCAGTCGCCCCCATGGTCCATCGTGATTTAGGCATCGTCTATGCTGCCGCGGGTGACAAGGAAAAGGCTGCAAAGGAATTGCAGCAGGCAATCAGTCTTGATCCTAAGGACGCGACTGCGCACTGGCGGCTCGCCAAGCTGTATCAGTCAACCGGACGAAGAGAAGAGGCGGCGGCGGAGTTTGCGAAGGTCAGCACGATGAATGCGTCCGAGAATCGGACTTTGCCCCAATCTATGGCTGGTCCACCATCAGCTCCCCGTCCGTAGATAAGCTGTATCAGCCGCGCGGCTCTTTTTTCAGATGCTGCTTTAAGTTCTTCGCCAGCACTTCGATTTCAGCGGAACGAGTCAACGCCGTCGTGGACAACGTATTCATATTGATCGTTGTCACGTCTGTCTGCAGTTCCTGGGTCAGAACAACAAGCCGCTCCGAAGCTGTTTCCAGGCGCATACGCCGTGCATCCTCTGCACGCGCGTTGGCTAACGCTGCTTTCTCGACGGCCTCTTCCTCCTGTTTTGCCGCAGCGGGCAGGTGCGTATCAGGAGTGCCCGCTCGAAGCGCTCCATTGATATTCTTTGCCAGCGTTTCCATCAAGGTGGCTACCTGCACTTCCGCCGCGTAGGAGCCCTGCGCATGTTTTTCCAGCGATACCTTCAGCGTCGACGCAAGAGTTGCGAGATCCTTCGAAGCGTGAGCGATCAGCATCTGCCTCTCTGAATCGAGAACGACCGAGGCATGGTCCACTGTGCCGACACTATTCGTGTTCACGGCATACTTCTGTTCCAAGTCCGGTTCGCGGGGCGTGGGGTTTTTCAGGAAAACGCCTTGCTGTTGATTGGTATTCTGCCCTGATGCCAGTCGGCATCCAGCCAGCAGCAGTGCCGCCACCAGCCATCGTTTGCGCGAATAAGACAATAGAGGAAGACGGTCGCTACGCACGTGTTCTGGTCCATCCTGAGAGGAAATTGGGCCCGATGCCAACTGTGATGCAGCCACGTCGCTGCCGCGTGCACGTGCGGTGTGCTGCTTCCATCCTACAAAATTGGCGTTTCAAAAGACACACATCCTGGAAAATCAGCGCGCCGCGAGCTCGGGATATACCTTGATCCAGTGACTCCGCATGTGCGCCCGCACCTCCTTGCCGGCCGTCTGCGAGACGATCACGCTCGTCTCCTGCACCGGCATGTGGCACTCGACACATTTACTGCCTGCCTGCCGGCCTCTTGTTTCTGCAACCGGGCAGTTTTGAAATTGATGACAATTCAGGCACTTTGCGGAGTAGGCCGCGATAGGCTCGACGACCGCGTGCGTGTTGTGGCAGGTGGAGCAGCTCATCCCCGGCGACGACAGGTAGCAGCGGCTGCGGCGCAGCAGTCCTACCTGGTCGCCATGCACATCGGGATGCTCAACAGGCGGCGAAGGAAAAGTCCGGAAATATTTTTCAAGCCTCTCGCCTGGCACGTAAGAGAATGCTGTGGCGAGTGCCTGTCGCTGCGTACCGTTGTGGCAAAGGGCGCAGAGGTCAACCTGCCTGTCGCGGCTGAATGATTTTGGATTCAAGATGGCATGCACCGCGACCTGGTCACGTTCTGCCCGCGGCCGCTTCTCTAATGCCACGTGCGCAGCGCCTGGCCCGTGGCAGGTTTCACAGGCGATGCCGGTCATCAGCGAGTTTTTCACATACGCATTCGTAAATGGATCAGAGGACTGCGCCTGTGCGAAGGTCGCGTGGCACTCCAGGCATCCCGGATTGATCGGCCGGCTGAAATCCGCAGTGCCATCGTCATAGCCTGGGCTGTTGATCCATCGATGTCCGTCCGTCCAATAACTTATCGGCAATTCAAACAGCCGGTCACCGCTCCAGTACAGGTAGGTTTGCCCGCGCTTGCCTGAACCGATGACCACATCGATGGGTTCAGTGCGCTTCTGCTGCACGCCATCCCATCCTGTTACAGCAGTCTGGAAGTAGCGGCCGGCATGAGTGGTCATCTCGAACTTTAATTCGGGCTCTGCCTTGTTCAGCGACGAATCAATGATCGACAGCGTGCTGCCCGCGCTACTGAACGCGGTGTGCAGCGACTCCCCATTCGCCAGCTGTGAAGTCAGGTGGTGTGCCGTGTGCCCATACGAAGCGGCCTGTTCCTTGTGGCATCCCAGGCACGCGGCATCGCCGACATGTCCCGGCGCATCGATTGTGGTCTGGGCGGACGGGGCGCTCAATAGCAGCAGCGCCAACAACACAGCGGGGATAACCGCCCACAGTCGTACTTGTTTCGCTGATTCATTGCTGCTGCCAGTACGTCGCACGCCTCAACGTACAGTTCAGCAGCGACGCATCGCAAGCCGTAATCGTGAATCCCTGCCTGGAAGCTTGCGCGAAGTCGTACCTGTGCAGATCCAGTCGCTGCGTTCGCAAAGTTTTAAGGCTAACCTCGTTGCATGCCATCTCCCCCACCTACAGATATAGGGTCTTCTTCGGCTTTGAGATTTCTACAAACTGGATACTGTCTCTCTAGAAATTTGCTTTAAGCATTTGACAGCTTTCTAAACTGGTGAGTAGGATTCGGCTGGTTCCTGATTGAAATAGTTTCCGGCCGGAAAAGAGACGCGCAAAATGAATATCCACATCCCCCTTCACAGAGCCTTCCTGGGTTTCCTGATATGTGTACTTGCCATCAGCACCGCCTTCGCACAAGGCAACCAGGGAGCGATACGCGGCACCGTTCTGGATTCCACAGGCGCCGGAGTTCCGGGTGCATCTGTCAGCGTCAAGAGCGAAGCAACAGGCGCTGAGAAAACTATTCAGACAGGTGAGAGCGGTTTCTATGCTGCCGATGCTCTTACCCCGGGACAATATACCGTTACCGTGACCAAGCAGGGCTTCAGTAAGACGGTGCAGGACCACGTGCAGGTGGATCCCGGTCAGACACGCGAGGCGACACTGTCGCTCACGGTCGGCAGCACCAGCCAGCAGGTGGAAGTGACTGCGACGGCAGTGGCGGTGGAAACTCAGGACTCTGCTTCCGCCGGCACCATTACGTCGAAGCAGGTTGAGAACCTGATGCTGAACGGCCGCAATTTTCAATCCATGGGACAGTTGATTCCAGGTGTCAGCAGCACCGCCGGCAATAATCAACAATCCGCTGGCGGCCTTACCGGCGGAACGACCCTGATCGTCAACGGCGCGTCGATTGAGTATTCGGTATACACGCTGGACGGCGTCTACAACATGAACACCGGCAATCTTGCGAACATCAACATCCTGCCTATTGTCGATTCCATCGACGAGTTCAGAATCCTGAAGGATAACTACAGCGCCCGTTATGGTCTGGCCGGCTCCGGCCAGGTAGTTGTGCAGACGAAGTCAGGAAGCAGTACCTTCCACGGCAGCGCATGGGATTATTTCCGCAATGACGCGCTGGATGCAAACAACTACTTTTCGACAGTTAAGACCAAGCTGCGGCAAAATATTTTCGGATATTCGCTGGGCGGTCCTATTACGATTCCACACGTTTACAACAGCGATCGCTCGCATAAGACCTTCTTCTTCGCTTCCAATGAATGGCGGCGCAACACTGTTGGTTCCGTGACACCAGGCCTGGTACCTTCCGCTGCTCAGCGCGCTGGCACTTTCGGTGGAACGCTACAGATCGACACGCTTGGACAGCAGCAACTTGCCGCACGTGGCGCGACCAATTGCGTCACCTACAATGCCCAGTCCAATACCAGCCAGTTAAATCCGTCGTGCTTCGATCCAAATGCAGTCTCCCTGCTGAATGCGCTCGGGGAACAACCAAATACAAACGGCACGCTCAATTATCTGAATCAGGATCCCAATACGCTTGGTCAGGACAGCTATAACTACAGAATCGATCATTATCTTACGGACAACGAAGTGCTCACGGGCCGGGTCAGCTATGAGCAGGTAAAGAATGGCGTGCCGGATAACTCCTTTGGCGGCGGCATTCTAGCGAGCACACCTACTACGTACTACACCACTGGCATGAACATGATGGTTCGTCTTACCTCGACCCTCACGCCAGCTATCGTGAACAGCGCAACCATTGCCGAAACCTATGACAAGCCGCGCATCAATACGCTGAACTATCAGAGTCCGACGGGTGTCACGATCAACCAGGCGTTTCCTACTGCGAACGTGCTGAACAAGGCGCCTTCTATCACGTTCAGTGGTGGATACGCGAGCATTGGCGCAGGTACCCCGCCGATTCACGCTTCGGACGGTGAAGGTATTCTGCAGGACGACATCAGCTGGTCCAAGGGTCCGCACGTTTTGCAGTTTGGTGCCCTCTACATAGCCGGCATCAAGAATCAGAATGTATTCACCTATCCGGGCGGGCAATTCAACTTCAGCGGCCAGCGTACGGGCGCGAACAACGCAGCCGGCAGCCCCGTTGCCGATTACCTGCTTGGACTTGATACCACTTACCACCAGGACAGCGGACAGCGCAGCGGTTCCTTCCACTATCGGCAGGCTGAAGCATATGCGCAGGACGACTGGCATGTCAGCCCCAGGCTGACCATCAACGCCGGTTTACGCTATGTTTATTTCTCACCGAATACCAGCAGCGGCGACAATGTTTCCTCTTTCTATGCGAGCCAGTTTAACGCTGCTGCAGCGCCTGTCGTCACCATCGGCGGCGGCTTTGTGAACAATGCCGCGGGTACACCCATCACCAGCACGGGGACTACTGCGAACCTGCTTAACGGCCTGGTGTTCGCCGGTCAGAATGGAGTGCCAAGTGGCTTCTTCACTGCGACCAAGCGCAATTTCGCACCACGCGTCGGCTTTGCGTATGACCTGAATGGGGACGGTAAAACATCAGTGCGCGCCGGCTATGGTATCGGCTACTCGCGGCTCGCCGTAGAAGCTATCTATAACGCATTCGGACAAAATCCACCTTATACGCAAAGCGCCAACATCAAGGATGGAACGCTCAGCAATCCAACTATCGGCACCGCGACCGGTGCTACGCCGCAGACCTTGAATGCAGTAGGACCGAAGTTCGTTCCTGCCATGCTGCAGTCTTTCAGCGCCAGCGTGGAGCGGCAGCTGTTTCCCAACGCTGTTCTTGATGTCGCTTATGCAGGTACGCTCATCCGCCATGCTGACACTTTCGGTTATGACCAGAATGAGAACCTGCCCGTCAGCGCTCCCACGCAGGCCGGCTGCCTTGCTGCTGGGCAAGCGCCACAGGCTTCCTACGCGTACGATCCCTGCATCAATACTGGCGCAACCAGTCCTAACTACACGCGTCCCTATGTCGGCTACTCCAATATCTATACTGAGGCCGGCATCGGTACTGCGAACTACAACGCGTTGCAGGCAGGCTTCGTCTACCGCAAGTCGGACGTGCAGACGACAGTGGCTTATGCCTATGGCAAGTCGCTTTCGCAGTTTGGACATGCAAGTAATACCGGCGGAGGTGGCAGCATCGGTGGCGGCGGCGGACAGGGAATTCAGGACTGGCGAAACCTTGCAGCCGAGTATGGTCCGTCTGACTTCGACCGCACCCATGTATTAACTACTTCCTGGGTTTACGATCTACCTTTCTACAGGAAAGACGGTAACTTCATTGAGAAACAGGCTCTCGGTGGATGGAGTCTTGCTGGACTCGGCGTTTTGGAGAGTGGCTTCGCCTTCACGCCCGGAATCTCAACCTCTACAGCTGGTCTGGCTACCCGCCCGGACCAGGCAGGAAAAGTTCACCTGCTGAAGAACAAGACAGAATGGTTCGACACCTCGATCTACAGCGCTCCGCTGAATGGTGAATATGGCACAGCCAGCCCGGGCAGCATCCGCGGACCGCGTGAGATCTCGTTCAACATCGCGGGTTACAAGACCTTTCCCATCCATGAGCGGCTCAACCTGCAGTTCCGCGCTGAAGCTTTCAACTTTTTGAATCATCCGAACTACGGTTTGCTTGACACCAACCTCGGTGACTCGAGCTTCGGACAGGCCACCACGGCTCTTGATCCACGCATCCTTGAATTTTCACTCCGTGCCATCTTCTAAATGTAAGTTGCCGTTTCCATTCCCCAAGGCGCCTGGTGAAACAGGCGCTTTCGTTTTTCCAGCAGAAGCATTTAGCAGCAAGCTGTCGCTCTCATCAAAGTCGCTGCCCGACGAGAGCGCTTCCCATCGCATAATCGAAGTATGTTCGCCACGCCGACGGTAGCTCCGTCAACTGCTTCCATCGAAGCACACATCGCACCACTGCGCGCACGTCTTGCCGCACACCCTCTTTACCGCAGTATCCGCAGCGAAGCACATGTCCACATTTTCATGCAGACACATGTGTTTGCTGTGTGGGATTTTATGTCGCTCCTGAAGGCTTTGCAGGCAAGGCTTACCTGCGTAACCGTGCCGTGGCTTCCTACTGCCTTC
Organism: uncultured Ktedonobacteraceae bacterium; assembly: GCA_964657395.1. GTDB lineage: Bacteria > Acidobacteriota > Terriglobia > Terriglobales > Acidobacteriaceae. Next base: position 46,687 of record CAZZUX010000004.1, on the reverse strand, counting down.
CCGGAAAGTCGTCGTTTTATCAACGAGATTGTGTTGGGAGAAGAATCCGACCAGTTCGAAGGCCGTGCCATCAGCCACTGCGAGCTTTACCTGGAAGCGATGGAGCAATGCGGCGCAGACACGACAAAGTTCCGTTCCTTCCTCGCTGACCTGACTTCCAACTCGCTTGCTGCAACAATCGAAAAACTCCCTGATGGCGCACGTGCTTTCAATCGCAGTACCTTCGACACGATTGAGGCAGGCAGACTGCACGAAATGGCTGCCGATTTCACCTTTGGTCGCGAAGACCTGATCCCGGATATCTTTCGCTCACTGGTCGACGAGCTCAGCAATCAGAACGACGGTCGCTTTGGAAAGTTCTCATGGTATCTCGAACGTCACATCGAGATCGACGGAGAAGACCATGGACCATTGTCGCTACGCATGGTTTCTGATCTGTGCGGCGCCAATGAACGCATGTGGCATGAGGCAACCATCGCCGCGCAGGCTGCGCTCGAAGCACGCCTGTCACTCTGGGACGCCATTCTGCAGGAGATCCTCGCGTCCTGACCGTTTCGCACGATTTCCGGCTTCGCTTTAGTATCATGCGATACACCATTCCTGATACACCATCCAATATCCTGTATCAGGGATCGCACATCGCATGATTCAAGAAGCAAAGCAGCGCAACGATTCGATCTCTCGGCAGTCGCTCGAGATTGAGCAGATCGGCGCTCTGCGCAAGCTTTGGAAGAACATAGCGGACGATCCGTCTGTCGAGCAGGTTCATAAGTTGAGGACGACGACCCGTCGTGTGGAAGCCGTCTTCAACACGCTGCAACTTGAAAAGAAAAGATCCGTTCGTGATCTTCTTCAAACCCTTAAACCCGTTCGAAGGGCAGCAGGCGATGTACGGGACCTCGATGTTTTTTTCGCCATCCTGCAGCGCCTGAATGATTACCAGGGCGGCGACTCACTAACCAGGCTTACAGATCACATCGAACATAAACGCGCCAGGAAGGCGAAGGCTCTTGCACGCTTCATGCATAAGCATCGACGGCCTTCTCTCCAGGGGTTGAGGAAACAGCAGAAGCGCATCGACAAATTGCTGCTTGATCGATCCGCGCAGCGCATCACGAAGATCGAAGCCAATAGTCTTCATTCCTTGCTACACCTCGTATCCTGGCCGGAGTTGGAAGCCGGCAATCTGCACGCCTTTCGCATCCAGGTCAAGATGCTGCGCTACGTTCTGCAGCTATCGACAAAGAGTGACCATGACTTGATCAAGGCACTTGGCGGTGTGAAGAACGCGATCGGTGACTGGCATGACTATCTTGAACTCATAAGAGTGGCCAGGCGCATGTCTTTGGGCGAGAGCAGCGACGCGCTGCTACGACATCTTGAATCCATGACGAAGCAAAAGCTGAGCCATGCATTAGCTACTGCGAACCACTTCAAACATCGCTACCTGGATGTTCCGCCAAGAAAACATGTGGTGGAAGTAAAGCCTGACATAGACAGGCTGTCGTTCAACGCAAAGCAGACGGCGTAGTATGCCAGGCTTGGTCCAGCTCGAGCGAGACGATACTTAAGAAGCAGCAGGAGCCATTACCGGAAATGAAGTGATCCGCAGTTTTGCTGCTGCATAAGGAACAAGCCTCAGAGTCTCAATGGGAGTAGGCGTCGGCGAATTTCCTTCTGTATCGATAGCAGCCTGTTCACGAGGTACCGGACTCTGCGGCACTGGATCCGCTACTCCATCCTGGGCGCGCCACTGCGGCAGCTTCACTGCGTTGACGGTAACAGTCACTGGAGCAGATGCCTCTGTGAATGGCCTGGAAGTCACAGCCGAGCTCTGCAGCTTAACGTTGGCAGTGTCCGCGGAGGATAAAGCGTAATTCCACTGGCTTGAAGGAAACACCTGCCAGTCTGCAGTCATGCCGCGCTCCCGCAGCTTAACCCAATCCTGCTTGATAGGAAATGAGAAAACGATTGGTCCGCTCTCAATAGATGCAGAATCTTGATAACCGCGAACAATGCGTGGCGAGTTCGGCAATGTCAGCTCCACGATATCGCCGGACTTCCACGTGCGTTGAACCCGCGCAAAGCTGCCCGCCTCTGCTGGTTCAGATTTTCCGTTGATGGCAAGGGTGGCGCCAGCAGCCCAAGCCGGGATACGGAAACGCAAAGATGATGTCCACGATTTATCCGGAGACACAACAAACCGAATCATCGACTTGAATGGGTATTCCGTCTGCTCGGCAATGTGCACGCGCGTATCGTTCACGGCTAACGTTAATTCACACGGAGCATACGCGGCAGCCACCAATCCGCCGTCGTTCGCCTGCATCCACAGGCTTGAGGTCAGCTTTGGCCAGCCCTGGTGGAAGTTCGCAGTACAGCAGCCGAAGTTCGGCTCAAGACCATAGAGGTTCGACTCCGGACCGTCAGTGGTCCATGGTTTACGGTGCAGGCTCACCTCGACCTGGTTTGGCTGCTGATTGTACTGGTGCGCCCACATGTCGTCCGTGAAAGTTCCTGGCAGCGCGTTGTAAGCAATCTTCTCCAATCGATCGCCAATCGCTGGATCGCCGAGAATCGCAAGAGCCATCTCGAGTGAGTACATCGTCTCCACCACGGTGCAAAGTTCTGTTCCTTGGGATGGATTGCGGCCGGCAAGATGCTCATCGGCAGAGAACATTCCGTTCGGCAGTCCATGATAATGGTCGAGCATTTGTAACTGGCGTTGGAATGCAGTGCGGTCAGCATCATCATTCGATAGCAGCCACCACACGGGGGAAGCCTTCAAGGCCTGCGCATTGTTCACACCATGCGTCTGCATGGCGCGATCGTTATTTTCACCGGGTTTCTCCAGGCCAAGATACGCCAGGGTGCACGGCTCGGTGTAATGGAAATCTGCAAACTGCGTCTGCCAGTCATAACCCTGTTGCTTCAACAATCGAGCCAGATCAAGCAGCCGCGGATTGCCATTGCGTTTGTAGAGCCAGAGGACAGAGACAACCTCGTCCTGCCAGCGATAGCGCCCCCAGTCTTTCAGCGGACGACCAGGGAGCGCAGTGAGCTGATGCTCAAAGTATCGCTGCATCAGCGGGATCACCCGCACATCGTTTGTCGCTTCGTAGTATTGCGTCAGCGCTTTCAGCATAACCATTCGCGGCCACCAGTCGTTGTTGCTGGCTGGTCCGAACATCCCGTCCGGTTGCGGATGATCAAGCGTCCAATCGATGTATTTCTGCGCCTTCGATTTCAGACGAGCATCGTCTAGCTGCCATGCGAGGGGAACGAGCCCGTCAAGAAAATAAGGACCGCGCTCCCACGATTCACCCGTACCGCCCAGCCATCCGCTGTTCGGTCCTACGTCAGGCCATGTTTCATCGAGATGGCCGCCCAGCCCATTTGCCTGGATCAGCATCTGGTCGCGAAGCCACCCGACAGGTCGAATCGATCCAAGCGGCAGCAGGTTAAACGCACCCGTCTGCAATGGAGCGCGGTTCAAAGAAATGCGAGCCGACCCTCCTTGGCTCGCATGTGCCGCAGGAACGCTGCGCATGAACGCAGCCGCAGCGAGCGTTGCTGCACCGGCCTTCAGCAATTGTCGGCGAGTTGTGTAGATCATCTGCACATTCCGCGGCGGCATCTGCTGAATTGTACCGGGCAGCCAGAACTATCCTGCAACAGCCACCCTCCGTAATTTCAGTCTTAACTAGAACTGATAACGCAAGCTGAACTGAAACTGCCGATCAGACGCGTAGGTGTTGCCTTTCTGTGTCACTTGACCGAAGGTGCCGCTTGTCGGATTGATGTCTGGACTATCTAGGTTTGGGTGATTGGTGAAGTTGAATGACTCCGCCCGGAAGGTTAGCAGGTGGTTCTCATGACCCGGCAGGACATGAAAATCTTTGACTAATGCGATGTTCCAGCTCTGGAAGCCAGGAGAGTAGAGCGAGTTTCGCGTGCCTCGCGGTGCGATGGTTCCTGGCGCCGGAGCTACAAAGGCAGTGGGATCGAACCAATATGCGCTCCCGTTGCTACTGCTGAATTTATGAGGCGTGGATGGTGTGCGAATCGCGTCCCACAACTGGCTACCGGAGCCCGGGCCTACACCGGCGTAGTCGTTACCGGTATCGATTGAGAACGGCTCGCCGGATTGCAACTGGGTAAGTCCTGAAACCTGCCAGTTCCCGAGCGCACCACGCATCAGTCGGCTGGTTCCACCGTTATACGGCAAATTCCAGACATAGTTGACGACGGCTACATTGCGAATGTCGAAGTCGCTGGGACCCCAGTTAGGAGTGTGGTCATAGACATTGGGTAGCTCATAGCCGGCGTTGGAACCGTAGTCCATGCTCTTGGACCAGGTGTAGGCCACGCCGAACAGGAAACCTTTTGTGAGACGACGCTTCAGGTTGACCTGCAAGCCGTTGTAGATCGAGCTGCCTGCATTCGTATCCTGCAGGATACTGGCGAAGCCCTTGTATGGGCGGAGCGCATCCGGCTGAACATTCGCAGGATTGCTCTGAACAGTTCCGGGTTGTAACTGGTTTACATTGTCGAGCTGAGTGAGGTGGATTCCTTTTCGTCCAACATAGCCAATCGTGACCGTACCTATGTTCGGGAGCTCCTGTTCCATGGCAGCGTTCCAGCTCCATGAATTTGGATTCGGAAAGGTACGCGCCTGAGATGAAAGAGCCAGAGGAAATGTGCTCAGAGTAGTTCCACCAGGATTATCAACAGAGCCATCCGTTACAGAAGCAGTTGGCTGGAATGGTGCATTGCCTCCGAGCTGCACGCTGTCGCTGATACCGATGCGCTGAACAAAGCGGCCTCCGCCAGCGCGGATGACAGTTCCATTCTTGATCTGGTATGTGACGCCAAAACGCGGTTGAACATCTGTCCAGATGGTCTTCGAAAATCCTTTGCCGTAGCCGCGGAACAGGCGGTTGTAGGTACCATTCAGGATGCTCGCGGGTACGTGTCCGTTGGCAGAGCTTGGAAAGCCGCTGCCCGGGATCACCACCCCATCATAGTCATCGCCGCCGGTCAATGTATCTGTAATTGGATCCACTGTCGGTGCAAGGGCAGGATCGTAAGACGCAGGATCGAACACGGACTGATTACGCCATAGCGCGAAGTATGGCTGGAAGACGCTGTAACGCGCACCGTACTCAATCACCATCTTGGGAGTAACACGCCATTGGTCCTGTGCGAAGGCGGCGCCGAAGTTGGAGCGGAATAGCGTGTAGGACTTCTGCCCTATTTCGCCGTAAGTGTCGAAGAGGCCAAGAGCAGCGTTACCTACAGCGGCATTGCTTGTAGGATGGCCGTTCCTGGTATCGGTAAATTCAAACTGGCCGTTCTGATTGTTCGTCGCGCCTGGTGTCGTGCTGCTTACGTCAATCTGGTCAAAATTGTTCTCACCAGTTCGCTCGTACAACGCGCCGAATGTCAGGGTGTGCGAGCCAAGTACTTTGATCAGGTTGTCAGCGATGTTGGTGATCACACCGCCGGAGTGCGATGGATACGGGCCGCCGTCCAGGGTTGTAAAGTTCGCGATGCCGATGGTCGGGATCTTATTAGGGATAAGCTTGCTTGCCCCACTGAAGATGTAAGGGAAGTTGATTCCATAATTCGTTCTGTCATAGAGACCGCTCGTCAATTGATCGGTGATCGTGACGTGGTCGGCGGAAACAGATGTGAATGCGTCGTTGACAAGCGATGGGCTGATGGTCCACGTGTAACGCAGAACCCCAACCTGGTTAGGCCAGTTCCAAACCTGCGGTGTTCGATCAAAGTTCCCGGCGAATGGAACAATCTGGTCGAAGTGCTGGTTGAGCACGCTAAACCGGAGATGGTGTGCCTCTGCAGGAATGTAATCAATCACCAATGTATCTTTACGCTGGTTCTGCGGATAAGGTGCAGAAGCCTGCCAGTTGTATCCCGGATTGACAGCGTTCGGAGCCGGATAGGCGTTCAACAGTGCAATACCATTCGGACTCAATTGGCCAGCCGGAATGACATTGCCGTTGTAGGCTGCGCCCGTTGTTGGATTCACCAGCTGCACTGCGCCTGAATAGAAGATGTTGCTGTTCAGCAATTCGCGGAAGTCGCCGCCTCGCATCAGCGTGGTGGGTACCTTTCCGGTCTGCGTGGAGTTCTGGCGGAAACGTAGAAACTCTTCACCGGCAAGAAAGAACAGCTTCGTCTTGTTCTGGTTGAAGTGACCAGGAATATAGACCGGTCCATTCAAGCCCCAGCCGAATTGGTTGAAGCGGAACGGTGCCGGGTGATCGGCAATGGACGGCTGATCAGACTGGTTGCGTCCCCAGGTATTGGCATCGAAAAAGGAATTGCGCAAATACTCATACACGGAACCGTGAAACTCGTTGGTGCCGCTTCTTGGAACCAGTTGTATGAGGCCGCCGGAGGTCTCGCCGTATTGCGCGGGATAGCTGGTCGTGAGGATCTGCTCCTGCGAAATGGTGTCTACATCGGAGACGCCGATCTGTGTGCCGTTGCCGCGAGTCCGTACCATCGGCGCACCGTCGAGCGTGATCAGCGACTCGGCAGCTCTCGCGCCATTCACGACCGGACCACTGAAGTCAGGCGCGAAGTTGAAGGATGAGAGAGGTGCGTTGCGGTTCACTCCCGGCTCAAGCTGCGACAGGTACAGCGGATTCCGGCCATTTAACTGGATAGATTTGACCTGCTCCGTTGTGACCAGCTGGCCCGCAGCGGCAGACTCGGTCTGGAGCACGTTCGCATTCGCCTGCACCGTGATGTTGGTGCTTGACTCTCCGGTTTTCAGTGCCACATCGTAGCGCGCGCCGATGTTGGGATCAAGATGCGTGCCCTTTTGCACTGCGGTTGCGAAGCCATTTGCTTCAACGCGGACAGTGTAGCTGCCGATGGCAAGGTTCGGAAATGTATAGGAACCAGACCCGCTTGTTGTGATGACATTCTCTTGCCCGGTGGTCTCGTTGTGCACCGTGACCTTGGCGCCGGGCAGAACGGCGCCGCTCGCGTCCGTAATGGTGCCGGAAAGTGACGAAGAGCTCGATTGCGCATAACTCGGCCGCGGAACAGCTGAGATGGCTGCCATCACGAGAGAGCCGCAGAGAGTTGTCTGGATGGTCCAGTGAAAGAAGCGGGCGGGCTTGACAGATTTCTGCGCAGAAGGCTTGGCGCTCGCAGGCGAAAGCTTCGCATTTCGGGAGAGGGGGATCATTTTGCCTCCAGAATCGAACAGCAGTTTCTAAGATTGAACCTCAGGCGCTGGTCCTTGATTATCCGGACCATCGGCGGCGATACGAGTCATGCAATGCCGGCACGTTCTGAGCTATCGATTAGCTTCGTGTCAAAAAGGATGTAAGCGTTTCCAGCCGGGCCAGTCTATTCATTCAGGGAAGTTTGTGTCAACGCTTGCAACCGTGGTGATCGGAATAACCTGTGAATTAACTATCCGGTTCAGCGACGAAAGCTGTTCATGCTTCGTGCATTTCGCTACTAAGCAACGAGAGTCATTGGTGCGGGTGAACGATGGCGCTGTCAAAGCCGCTGTCGAGGGCGGCTTTGCCAGTCGATAATATCCATCGAAATGTTCAGACGGTCTTTTCGTGACAGAATGAAGATGGTCAGTTTGCGGGCAATTAGGGTAGCGGCGATCCCGGCTTCTCGATGAAATCACTCATCATCTGCATACCTAACTTGTCGAATAAGGGCTGAGCAGAAGTGATGATCGGCTCTTGATTTGCGACAGAAACAGCCATAATGCGGATGTCTGGGTTATCTGGCAATGTCATAGCTCTGGCTCCCGCCGGTAAATCGAGCGAGTAGACAAATAGATAGCTATAGGCGTAAGGCTCGTTGAGTCCTTCAGCCGTATGGTGATGCGACGCGTACCACGCAAGAGTCGCAGGCTTGATGTATCCTGGCCGCAATCCAAGGTAGTCACTCGGATAGCTCGGAGACCAGTCCGGCGATCCTGAATTCTTCAAGTTCCAGGTGGCGTGATTCGCAGAGAAGGACCAATCCTTCCGCAGCGCGGCTTGATGTTCCGGAGTGTGACTGCGTCCGCCGCCCAGCGTCACTTCTGCGGGCCGGGGCTTCCAGATTCGCGTGTCCCATTGACCAACAAAGCCGCCCCAGTCTTCAATCGTAAGTGTCTTTGCAGTATCTCCCAACTTGAAGGTAGTTTGCTGATCGCCATTTGCCGAGGCGGCCACGAAATAGACCCTGTTGAAGTTTCCCGCCGGCAGATCGATGGTCTGTCCCTTCGCTAGAACTGCATTCGGCTTCCCGGCTCCTGCCGGTGCAAGCTTGAAGTTCACGCCATCTACTGCAAGGTTTGCCGGCAGCATCTCCGCAGGTAAAGCATTGCCCTTGCTGTCGAACCCCCCGATGGACTTCGTATCATCTGCGCTCGCTGCATCGAGGTCATACTTTAGATCGACTGGCTGGGAAACGGTGCCAGGGTCGTTGATGCCTGCCTTTCCAAGCCGTATTGCAAAAGTCCGTGGCTGATAAGGTTTGAACGATGTTTGCAATGCACCATCCACAACGCTGACCGGACCCACAGGCAATTCCTGTCCATTGACCTCGCGGGCTGCGTCCAGTGGCGAGGCAAACTTGATTCGCACCTGTGGAGTTTCCTTTCCGTTCAGCTCCACCATGCGCACGATTACTTCGTCACTCTGCTCGGCTTTCTTGAGAGCGAGAATACGAATGTTCGGATGATCCAGGCTGACGAGTGAGAAATCACGCCCCAGCCTTCCTGCGTGCTTCTCGGTAGTAAAGGCGATCAGCGGGGTGCTGAGACGATATGCCTGCCAGTCGGTCTGGCCCGTTCGCCAGTCTCCAGCGTGGCCGGCAATGCCGAAGAGTATGTCGTGATGTCCCCAATCCTGATTCAACTCATCCGTGTAGTCGCCCTTCATCTCGGACGCTTCACCCGGCGAACGAAGCAGGGTGAGCCGCAAGGTTTTATCATCACGCTTGTCCGATCCGTTCTTCACGTCCGTGAGAATGGTGGCACCATACGAACCGCTCTCATCGGTCTGATCGATCCAATGATGCGACGCCACTTCGAATTGTCTATCGAAAGCAGCAGGGCGCTGAATCGTTCCTACCTCCCAGTTATAGGTCGACAGCTTATTGGTAGCTGCTAGCGGAAAAACAGCTTTCAGATTTCCTGATAGTGTTCGCCAGTCGATCGCCTCGGTGAACTCAACCCGGTTGCCGGCATCACCGGCAGAGAGCCTGACTGTCTGCTTGAACCTGGAGCCTTCGCCTCCGCGGCTTACCTCGACAGCCACACGCGCCGGACCATTTTCAACGACCCTGATTTTCGCCGGTCCACTTACGTAGGAACGCGGAGGAGCCTGCTCCTGATCAAAATCCATGTTCCATGCCGGCCAATTTTTTGGAGCATCCTGCGAGATCGCCAGTCGCACGGGTCCACTTAACAATTCCTTTTGAATGGACTTGTCGAAGATGCTGGTGACGTCTCCATCTGTGGAGATTGCTACGCGATAGCGCGCGTTTTCAAGTGACGTTGAACTTACCTTCAGCTCTCGTGATGCCGCGGCCCCTGATCCATTCTTTACGTTGTAAACCGCATAGCCGACCGATGGCGCAGTGGCGAGGAACAACATCCTGCCATCTTCGATCTGCGCGGGCACTTCCTTCCCATCCGGGCCGTACACGCTGACAGCTTTGATCGATGTGTCGCCACCGGGAAGGTCTGCTTCCACCAAATCTTCACGTTTCACATTCAGCGGGTTATAGACAATAATCGGCGCACCACTCACCCGGGTGTCGAGTTCTGAGGCAACAGCCTGAGTAGCGCTTTTCAGTACATCCGCGAACTGGTTGGAGGCGATAACATCATCGTTCTGCGCAAACTCATACGCGCGCGGAGTCGCCGTTCCTGCACCGGTATCGTGGAATTGTCCACCCATTACCAAGGTCCACGCACTATTCAGACGTTGTTGCGGATACGGTCTGCCGCCCATCCATGCAGCAGCGACAGACGCTTTCTCGGCTGCATCGGCGAGCAGCTCATTCTTACGATTCCAACGTTTGTGGTAAGCCTGCGAAGTGAGCGAACCTGCCGAGTGGTTGATCAGTTCCAGATCACCTTTGTAAGTCGGCATCTTGGACTGCATGTCCGGCTTGATGTCGAGGAACATCTGGTCCGCCGCCGAGGAGATCACACGCACAGGACCATCGCCCATGCGGACTGGTGTGCCGGAGGTGACGATGTCGCCGGTAGCTCCTCCTCTGCCGAAATCTATGGCCGATCCAGGAGTCGGCAGAACCGCTTCTCCCTTGGTGACCATGGCTTCCAGCAGCTTGACTGATTCCTCGTTCGTAGCGCCACCGATGTCACCGGTGCCGACGTAATGGTAGTCCGCGAAGACGCCGGTAGCTTTTCCATCGATGTCGATGCGCGCGGGCCAATCAATTTCCACCTGCTGTCTGCGCTGGTTCGGATCCGGCGGGGGAGCAGGAGGCGGCGTCTTGCTCAGGTCCGTGTGAATCTGACTTCCATAGCTTTCAGGATTCAGTGCTGCAAGCACCTGCTCGCCGTCCGGCCCCTGCCATACACCGACGTTGAAGGGAATACCTTCAGGCGTTTTCTCGGGCGAGTCCGGGCCGCCAATCAGCGGTGCCGGCTGCCAGGAAGCGCTCAATTTCTGTGTCGAAAATCCCTTTACTCCCGCGTTCGCAAGAATGGTGGGCAACGAAGCAGGGAACCCGAAGCAATCGGGTAGCATATATTCCGCGCTGGCCTTACCAAATTCCTGCCGGAAATAGCTATTTCCATAAAGCACCTGGCGAAAAATCGACTCAGCGCTGGGCAGGTTGACATCGCCTTCTTCCACGGAAGACCCAGCTGGATACCAGTTTCCCTTGGCTACATATCCTTTCAGTCGGGCGTAGTCGGCCGGATAATACTCCTTCATCAGCCGATATCGATTGGAGCCCGACCAGTTGAAAACATAGTGCGGGTACTTATCCATGTAGTCGAAGTTGACGCGCATTGTCTTCAGCAGGTATTCGCTGATGACCTGCGGATATTCCCAGCGCCACTGCGTATCAAGATGAGCATACGGAACCACGTAAAGAGTCGGCTGCCTGGTGATATCGGGCGCGGTCATCGTCTGTGCGGAGGACTGAAACGCGAAGGCAGCGAGGGCTGTGAAGAGGAAGCCTTTGGGCAACCGTGACATAAAACCTCTGATCGATGGAGTCAGATGCTCGTTGTAAAAGATGCGGGAGCAATTGCATGAAAGAGCAATCGCTATCGTGCCAAAAGGCGATGGTAGGAATTCGACAGATTCCTGTCAAGGAACGCCGGACTTTCGACACACCTTCCACTGGAGTCATGGCGAAGAAAGGAACCTTTCGGCGCCGTGACTGTTGAAGGATCTCTATCGAGTGAGATCGTTAGTCTTTGCCTGCATCCGGAAGGGGCGCAGTCACGAAGTCGGTGCAGTTGCTGTCCGTGTCAGCGCCGTCCGGAGAACGGTTCGCAGTCGTGTTAGTCGGGATGGTCGGACCGGATGGTTCAACATGGTCGGCCCTGCTGCGTGTCTTTATATAGCAGCCACTCTCCTTCGGTCCCGAGGTACCTTGGAAGCCCTCTGCTGCCCATGGATCCACAAGCAGGCCGTAGTTGAGGCTGTCGACGACAAGATCAGCATTATCGCGCAGAACCATGCTGCCTTCTTTGCGATTGACGATTCGCTCGAAGTAAGGAGCGTCGACGGAAAGCTCCGGGCCGCCAAATAACTGATTGGGCTCTGGCTTTCCATGGTAGCCCGCACTCTCAACTGCAACGTCGCTGACCACAGCATCTGTCTCGTAGTCGCGGCTCAAAGGACCGTCGAGCGTGACACCCGTGCCTAACGAACGAACAGGCTCGTTGCTGGCATGGACATAGGCTGTTGCTGGTTGGAAGCTGATGCCCGTTCCGCGATTGCTGAAGGGCAGATTAGCGGCATGGTTGAAGCGCAAAGGAGCAGCCAGCTCAAGGCCAGTGCCTGGAACAACTACACCCTCATCCTTGATGTGCGGCTTTGTGAGAGCGGGCGTTACGACAATGCCGGTTCCGGCAGAATCGGAGGTACCGACAGAGACGATGGTAGTCATCTCCAGATTTGCAGGAGTGCCGATGGTCAATTTATCACCGGCAGCCAGATCTTTGACGCGGCGGACCTTGATGTTGGTGGTGCCGGCATTGGCATCGGCTGACAAATTTCCGTGCTTGGCTTCCGTTCCAATATTCGTAACAGTAACAATTTCAATACCATGCCCTACGCTATCAATGTCCAGGCGGATCTTGTCACCAACAGAAATGTTTGCTGCGGAGGTCACCTTGATGTTCGTGGATCCAGCAGGAGCCTCCGCAGCGAGATATGCCTGCGTACCCGGCTTGCCAACGGCAGTCACAGTGACCACCTCGTTCTTCTCGATCCCGCTTGCCACGGCAGGAAACGTCGCTCCATAACCGAGAGCAATTTTCTGGCCGACTACGAAGTCCGACACGCTGAAGACGGGCACGTTTGTAGAACCCGCAGGAATAGTCATTGGCCCGTCGGGAAGCGGCTGCCATACTGTTGTGGCACGGCCAGCGGCTGTTCCAATAGTCGCGATCTTGTGTGTCTCTACGCTTGCGCCGCTGCCGATACTGACGCTGTCGCCGACCGACATTCCCGTCACGCTTCGGACGTACAGCGCGGTGTCGCCATGATGCGCAGCAACCGTCAGCCCGGAATTGGCAAGGCCCAACAAGTAGGTGCCGTGAGCGGCAAGCGTGGTACCGGCTGGCAGCTTCACCGTGGAAAAGACAGCCTGCTGCGTCGGCCGTACGGTCAGGGTCCAGTTGGATACGTCAACGCTGCCGGTGCCCGCATTGTAGAGCTCGACAAAGGAATCAGTAGAGTTGGCAGCAGAGCCGGAGCTGATGCGGAACTTGTTGATCCGGATGGGACTGACATTCCGAACCTTCTCGACTGCACTCACGGAGTGTGCGGAATTGCTGGACGAATCCGTCCATGAGCCATTCGCCGTGAGGTCGCCATTGAACGCAGTTGGACCGGCGGTGACCGTGAAGGTTGCGGCTACGCTCGCATGCGGTGCTACCGGCTCGGAGAAGGTCTTCGCCGTATCTCTGGTGCCTTGCACGATAGCTGTCCAACGATCCTTGGCTGCAATGCTCAATCTCACTCCGTGTACGGGTGCGCTTGTTTCATTGGTGAAGGTCACCGTCGTGCTTTGCGATGATCCAGGTGCAAAGGTCTGAAGACCTGGAGGAGTAGCAATCGCGGATGCAGGGGCGATGCTGAGCGGCGCGGCTCCGTATTGCGCAGCTACGATGTTCGCCTGTACCAGCTGGTCGGTAGCATCAGACGGAAATGTGCCCGCCGCCGTGACCGCACCTTCGTAAAACGTACCCTGCGAGCTGTTGCTGTTATCACCGCCGTTGCCGAGAAGGATCGCGCCCTGTTTGCGCATCGGATCGTACGTAGCATTCACACGCGGGCCGTTGAACATCACGTCGAGGGCTCCCTGCTGCGCATCGCCACCCAGCGTAGTCCAGCGATGGGGTTCACCTTTGGCCATGGCGGTCACAAATCGCCAGGTAATATTCGGCAAGCTTGCGCAAAGTTTTGAACCGTCCGGATTGACGCATCCCACCAGGTTATTTTCCTGATCGGTCATGATCCATGGACCGACCTTGGTGCCGTGAAACCACGGAATGGCGTCGCCGTAGTAGGCAGTCTCCATGGTGCCGTTGTCATCGTCGCGACTGTCAATTTCCGCGTTGCCGTAATCGAAGCAACAGCCCGAGTTGAAGTGTCGCCCGTTGATGACCCAGTATTGACCCTCCGCCTGGTCGTCCACTGCTGTGCCTTTTACATCATCTACGCGCAGGCCCATCCCTGGCTCGATGAAGACACCATAAACCTTGTGGCCCATGACCGTGACCGGTGCCATGTCGGCAAGCGGCAGGTTGTTTACACCGCCCAGCGCCGGTCCATTGAAGCCTCCGCGCGGAGCCTGTTTCAGGTCGTTGTGTTTCGGCGACTGATCGTAAACGATGCTGATCCAGCAATAGGTGTCGGCACAGAACTTATCTTGCGCAGCCGCGTCGGCATAACCACCCACATCCGAAGCTGACGGCGTAACGACGCCAATGTCCAGCGTCTTGGCGTCAGACTGGCGCAACACTTGATACAAAGGGCCACGATAGGAAGCATAAAGTGCGCGCGTCGTGCTATGCGCGGCCACACAGGGATCGCTTGCGGCAGCATAGATGTCACATGGGCCTTGTGGCTGCGCGATAGAGGTTTGAGCATCGGCTTGTTGCGCTTTCCCGCCAGCCACAAAAGTGAAAGCAGCCAGGTAAAAGAAAGCCAGCATGATCCTGGTTTTTACCGCCTTCATGTTCAGCCCGCGCGACTCTCTTGACTCTTCGCTCTTTTTATTCATAGCTCCCGGATCCATCCCTGATTTCAAATCGCACGTCTCAACGACCCAGCAAGCAGTAGCTGCGACCTCGCGACTTCCTGCCAGTCCCACCCTGTTCGTAAGTGGATTGCTACGAGCGACTAGAAAGGTAAACGTTTGCTCGGCAAGCTGTCAGCACATTTCCAATTGCACCTCTGTCAGCAACCTTGGCTTGTGGTGTTGTCAACAGCCTTTCGGTTGACAAACGCAATTTGAGTCAAATAGCATCCCGCACGCGTAAACATTTTCTCGCTGATCGTGCTGAACCGGCTCTGGCGAACGAGTGGCTTCAGCTTTAACTCACGCTTTAACAAAGCTAAAAGCAAGTAAATTGCTCCTTTTCTGGGTTAATCCCTTTCACGAACCTTAGGTAAACGTTTCCCTGTGTCGACGAACAGAGTTCACCAAGAGAAAGATCGACCGCACGGAAAGATTTCTTAGCAGGACACTTAGGAGGCTGTAATGCGTCGCAGTTGGCAGATTGTTCTAGCAGGATTACTCGTCGCGTTGCTTTTCTTACCGTCGGCAGCACGGGCTCAGGAGAACGCAACGATCACCGGATCCGTAGTGGATGCGTCCGGCGCCGTAGTACCAAACGTACCTATTACACTGACCAATACTGCGACAGGACAAGTTCGAACATCGCTGTCTAACTCTTCCGGAATCTACGACTTTCCAAGCCTCGGAGTCGGTCACTACACGATCAGCGCCTCCGCGCCGGGTTTTCAGAATTACGCGAAAACCGGTATCGAGCTGAACGTTGATCAAACTCTGAAAGAAGACGTGACGTTAAGTGTTGGCGCCTCAGGGCAGACCATCACTGTTCACGCCGACGCCCTGCAGACACAGACTGAGACCAGTGATTTAAGCACGCTGATCACCGGCCAGCAGGTAAGCCAATTGGCGACGAACGGTCGGAATGTGACCGCGCTCGCCGCACTCGGACTGGGCGTCGCTAACAATCTTCCTGCATTCGCCGGGGTCAACGCATTGACTTCAGCCAACGGCATCAGCTTCAACGGCACGCGCGTCAGTCATAACGTTTACATGCTGGATGGGGGAGAGTTGAACGACCGCGGCTGCGGCGGCTGCTTTAGTTCATTGCCGTCGATCGATGCTCTTTCCGAATTCCAGACGCTGGATAGTAATTACGGGCCGGATTACGGTGTTGGTTCTGGCGGTGTTGTTCTCATGGTGATCAAGCAGGGCAGCCATGACTTTCATGGCAGCGCTTATTACTTCAATCGTAACGAGGACTACGACGCGAACAATTACTTCACCAAGCTTGCAGGTCAGGGACGTCCTGAGTTCCGGCTCAACGAGCCAGGCTTCAATATCGGCGGACCGCTTTGGATTCCGCATGTGTACAACAGCGCTCGCAATAGGACATTCTTTTTCGTAAACGAAGAGTGGCGCCGGCTTATCCAAGGCAGCGCTCCCTCCACTGTAAATACCATTGCTTCCAACAATTTTCCTACCCTCGGGCAGTCACTGAACTACACCATACCTGCTAATGGTCTGGCGCCGATTGTTCCTGCAACCTCCAAGTCGCCGCTCTATCCTGCCAACTGGGTCATAGGTAACCCTATTCCGAAGAACGCGGACGGAACGATTACTATTCCTGCCAACCTGATCGATCAAAATGCGGTACTAGAGCTAAACCAGAACACCTTTCCTCACCCTAACCTTGGCGCAAATCAATTCGTTTCGTCGGTCGCACAACCTACCAACGTTAGGGAAGACGTGGTTCGCATCGACCACACGATAAACAGCAAGCTTCAGTTGATGGGGCATTATCTCCACGATCAGACCAGCCAGGCTTACTACCCACCGCTCTGGAGTGATGGTAGTTATCCCACAGTTGGTTCCACGCTCCTCAATCCATCTTGGGCGGCGACCGTGAAGTTGACCCAGACCATTTCAGCAAATCTGCTGAATGAGACGGCCTTCCTCTACAGCGGTAACACCATCCATCTCGATCCTGTTGCTGGCGCAAATGCGTCCTACGTGCAGCCGTCAGGATGGACAGCTAGCTCGTTCTTTACTGGCAACAATGCTCAGAACCGCCTGCCAGAAATCGATCTTGGCGCACCGTACAGCACTAACTGGACATCGGCCTACTTCCCATGGAAGAACTCCTATGAGGGCTACGACACTCGCGATGACGTCTCTTGGACAAAGGGCCGCCATCAATTGAAGTTCGGTTTCGGATGGCTGCACGATCCCAAGAACCAGCAGCTGCAGGCCAATACACAGGGAACTGCTGTATTTAACAACAACACCTATACAAAAGATTCGTATGTGAACTTTCTTCTGGGCGACACTGCGAGTTTTACGCAATTAAATCAGCTGGCCGGCAAGCACTGGGTCAACAATAACTACAGCTTCTATGTAAACGACAACTTCCATGTCAGCTCCGAGCTCACATTAAACTTGGGTTTCCGCTTCGATGGCATGCCGCACGCCTTTGAACGCTATAACCAGTTCGGTAACTTTTATCCCGCCAGCTTTGACCCCACCCTTGCTCAGGCAGCGCTTGTACAGGATGGCAGCGGGGTACTTAACCAGGGAGCACTTACCCCTTTCAACGGAGCAGACTTCTACTTGAACGGTATCCGCGAAGCCGGCGTCAATGGCTTCCCGCGCGGCGTAGTTAAGAACAGCTACAACAGCTGGCAGCCGAGAATCGGATTTGCTTATAACCTCGGCGGCGATGGCAAGACCGTACTCCGCGGCGGCTTCGGTATGTTCTTCGAGCGCGTGCAGGGCAACGACGTGTACAACGCAGCCTTGAACCCGCCCTTTGCCTACCAGCCCTCCGCCAACAATGTCTACTTCTCCAACCCGAACGTCAGCACTGCGACCGGCACGGTTCCAGCCACCTTGCCGACTTTCCCTTCCACGTTGACCAGCCTCTCCTATAACTACCCAAATCCTGGTACGTCAGAGTTCAGCTTTGGCGTTCAGCGGCAGGTAGCCCCGTCGATTATTGCTCAGGTGCAGTATGTTGGCACCCGCGGTTGGCACCAGAGCGACGATCGTCACATCAACACATTGCCGTTGATCGACAGTTCGAACGCCCTCAATCCTTTTGACACCCGGGAGGCTGTGGCAGGAGGCGCTAACGCCAACCTCTACCGCCAGTATCTTGGTTTCGCTGATATCAACCAGGAAGAGACCACCACAAACTCGAGCTACGACGGTCTTCAGGCCGGCCTGCGTATCGAGAACAAGCACGGCTTCACAGTTCTGTTCGCCTATACCTACTCACATGAAATTGATGAGGTCAGCAGCGACCTGAACGCACTCTCCAATCCCTTCAATGCAGCCTATGACCGCGGCTCGGGCACACTCGATCAGCGTCATATCTTCAACGCCAGCTATATCTACAGCCTGCCATGGTTTGCGCACACCAGCAACACACTGGAACGCACGGCACTTGGCGGGTGGGAAGTTTCAGGCATCACTGAAGTGCACACGGGAGCTCCGCAATATATCACTTATGGCGGCCAGGACACGCTCGGTCTGGGCGGCGGCACAACCAACCGTCCGAACCTGGTTGCACCAGTGAGATATCCCAAGACCAGGCTTGCGTGGTTCTCGACAGCTTCCTTCGCTGCACCAACTGCTCCCTGGGTGGCCGGAGGCACGGATGCAAATGCAGGTTTCGGCAACGCAGGCAAGGATGCAGTCAGAGCGCCGGGTCTTCAAAACTGGAACCTGTCGGTCTTCAAAACCATTCCGCTAGCTAAGGAAGGTGGACCGGGCCTCGAAATTCGTCTCGAGTCCTTCAACGTCTTTAACCACACTCAATTCAATGGCATTGACGCAAACACCAACGATGCGAACTTTGGCCAGGTCACCTCAGCCTATGATCCCCGAACCCTGCAACTCGGTGCAAAGGTTCATTTCTAAAGTGTCCTGCTGTAAGAAAGGGCGCCAGGCTTACTTAGCTGGCGCCCTTATTCTTTGCAGCTTTGGGTCTATTACAAGGGAGCGCTCTTCATCCTTTGGAGAGGTAACTTGACTATCCCATGACCTTCCGTAATTGTCGCTAACTGATTAGCCGCAACCCCCGCGTACTTTTCAACGAGGCCGTTGGTCCAGTGCACCTCGATGTCGGCCTGCTTGTTAGTTCCCAGTCCAAAATGCAGACGGCGATCATTCACTGAGTAGAAGCTGCATTGTGCCATCACCGCTTGGGCCTGAGACTTACCTCCGTATTTTGCAATGACAGTGGAACCGATAGCACTACGGTTGGATTTAGTGCCGACGAGAAGAACCTTTAGCCAGTTCCCATCCCCACTTACATCATTCCTGAGCAGCGAGGGAGGTTCATTCAAATTAATCACAACCATGTCGACATCGCCGTCATTGTCCGGATCTCCGAAAGCGCATCCCCGGCTGCAATGAAGGGCAGCAATGCCTGGGCCTGCTTCATCGAGCAACTCTTCGAATTTACCTGAACCTAGATTGCGGAAGATAAACCTTGGCGTCTTCAAAGGATAGTCAGGAAGTTGCGCCTCTACCTCCGGGTAAACGGAACCTGTAACCACGGCAAGATCCGGCCAGCCATTATTGTCGAAATCGGCGAAGCCGGCACCCCAGCAGGTATAGCGCGTCTCAACGCCGAAGCCCGCAGGAATCGTCACGTCAGTAAATTCACAATTACCATCGTTGCGATACAAAACGTTGGTGTCGTCCGAGAAATGCGTCTTGAATATGTCAAGCCTGCCGTCGAGGTTGTAGTCTCCAACGGCAACACCCATGCCGGCCTGCTCTACTCCATCAGCACTGAAGGCAATGCCTCGCTCTGCCCCTTCTTCCGCAAAGGTGGCGTTATGTCTATTTCGAAGATAAAGGCTTGGCGTCGAGTCAGAAGCTACATAGATGTCGCTCCATCCGTCTCCACTGAAGTCTGCGGCAACGCACGTCATCGAGTAAGTACGCTGCGCCTTGGCAATACCTGTTGTCAGCGAGACATCCTTAAACGTTCCATCTCCCTGGTTTCGATAAAGATAATTGCGCGGCATGGGTAAGCCCCGTGGTCCGCAATTCACTGGAACACCCTTGAAATTGCAGTAGGGATTTGCGCCGGGCCGCGGCAGCTGGTCCAGATGCAGGTCGACATAGCTTGCGACATAAAGATCGAGGTGGCCATCGCGATCGTAATCAACGAAGGTGCAGCCGGACCCCCATCGAGGGTTGCCTTCGTAAACAAGACCAGCTTTCTTGGTCACATCGGTAAAGGTGCCATTGCCGTTGTTGCGATAGAGAACGTTCTGGCCAAAATAGGTAATAAAAATGTCTTCAAAACCATCATTGTTGTAGTCACCAATTGTGATACCGCTCGCCCAGCCGGTACGCACCAGCCCAGCTTTCTCGGTGACATCTGTGAATGTGCCATCGCGATTATTTTTATAGAGACGATTGGTCGCATCCGAGGGCGGAGCTTCCACGCGAGTACCGCACAGCACAAAGATGTCCTGCCACCCATCATTGTCGTAATCGATGAAGGCTATACCGCAGCCAACTGTCTCAACGATGTAGTTTTTGTGGTTCACTCCACCGTAGATAGTGGGATGTGTCAGCCCTGCCTGCATGGCAACATCGGTGAACCTGGCGGCGAAGGGGAGGCCTGATGGCTTGCCGCGCGGGAGAGGTTTGAGGTTCCGCGTGGTGATCCCTTGCGCAAACGCCATGGTCGACGCGGTTGAGAGCCAAAGGAAATCCCGCCTGGAAACCATGCCTGTTCTTCCCGGTGCCATACTAATGCGCCTCTGATCCATGGGTACCAGATACCTTCTGGATAAGCGAGTCGTCGGATTTGCTATGCAGTTCCTTGGTTAAGGCGAATTCCGCGGCCGCCTTCTGCTTCTGTCCGGTAAGTGAGTAGAGTCGAGCTAGGCGGTAGTGGGCATCAGGCTGGGAAGGATCGAGCTTCACAGCATGCTTGAACGCAGCAATTGCCTCATCGCTTTTGCTTTCGGACGCGTAGATAGTTCCAAGGTCCAGGTAAGCAACACGCAAATCGCCTTGTAATTGAAGCGCGCGCTCAAGTTCCTGCTGTGCATCGTGATTCTCATTGGAGCGTAGAGAGATATCTCCCAGGTATAAATGTGCCTGCGCGTAACCAGGATTATTCTTCACTTCCGAACGAAATTCCGGAACCGCTTTGTCGTACTCACCCTTCTTGTAATAGAGATAACCAAGCTCGAAGTGGAGCACGGGTTCGTTCGGAGAAACAGCCGCCGCGGTCTGCAGCTCCTCGATCGCATCTTCTGTTCTGTCCATCCCGTCCAGCGCTTCGGCCAGTAGCATATGCGCTTGGACCGCCTCCGGGTTGGTGGACACGATGCTTTGAAAAGCTTCCATGGCACAGTCGTACTTCTTACTCCATAAACAGCTCTGCGCCACAGCATTGCGTAACTCGAGATTGGATGGATCGTTCCGGCTGGCAGCTTGAAGATATGGGGAAGCCGCTGCGTAGTTCCTTAGACCGTAATAGCTCATGCCCAGCAATAAGACAGTGCGTTTGTCATCCGGGTCCATCTTCGAGACATTTTTGAATGCAGGAATCGCATCACTGAAGCGCCCTTGCTTGAATTCAACAACGCCCAGGTTGTAAGCAACTTCGGGTTGATGCGGATCAAGTGCAAGCGAGGCACGATACTGATTCGCCGCCTCTGCCATCTCGCCTTGCTGTGAAAGCGAGACACCCAGGTTGGCACGAACCTGGGCGTTCTTCGGAAAGCTGACTACCAGCTTGCGCCACAGAGTTTCAGCATCATGGAATTTGCCCGCCTGCATCAGTGCCGTGGCCTGGGCGGCAAGGCTGTCCTGCGAAGAAATCGGCCCTGCCCCGAAGAAAGCAACGAGCATGGCCAGAACGGCGAGCGTCCATCGTGTATCTTCCTTTGGCATGATCCTGGTTGACGATGTTCGCCACGACGACAGCACCTTGCCATCTTGGTGAAACGATCCTGTGGGCGTCAAGTCGCATCCTTTCCCGCTACAGCTTCGAAATTTTTCAATCTGCATCCGCGTTTTGCCAGGCTCGCCAAAAATGGCTCCTGCTTAAGGATAAACGTTTACTCAACATCTCTCGAATGCCTACAATGGCCTGCGTGCAAAGCCCGTCATCCGCCAAGCCAGTGACATCTGACCCAACGTTGTCAGAAGCGTCCCCGCTTTCGTCTCTGCGGGTCGGCTTAGACACAACATCGAGAGGAAACCGTGAAGTTCTTTAGCAAGTGGCTTACCGTATTCGTCGCACTATCCATCAGTTCCTGCAAGCTTCCTGCCCAGCAGAAGCCCGCCTATACAAACACGAATCTCCCTGCAGAAGAACGTGCTGCCGACCTCGTACACCAAATGACGCTGGAGGAAAAGGCTAGTCAGCTTGTGAACCAGGCGCGTGCGATCCCGCGGCTCGGTATACCGGCCTACGATTGGTGGAGCGAAGCTCTGCATGGTGTCGCCCGCGAGGGTGTGACAGAGTTCCCGGAGCCTGTTGGCCTTGGCGCGACTTTTGATCCCGCAGCGATCCATCGGATGGCAGTCGTGATCGGGACGGAAGGCCGCATCAAGCATGACATGGCAATGAAGGTGAATGGAGGTTCGAGCAATATTTTCGAAGGTCTGGATTTCTGGGCGCCCAATATCAACATCTTCCGCGATCCGCGATGGGGCCGAGGTCAGGAGACGTATGGTGAAGATCCATTCCTGACAGCTCATATGGGCGTAGCGTTTGTGACCGGGATGCAGGGTGATGATCCCAGGTATTATCGCGTGATTTCAACGCCGAAGCATTATGCCGTTCATAGCGGACCGGAGTCCACTCGACACTCGGCGAACGTGACTGTAAGCAAGCATGACGAACTCGATACTTATCTTCCCGCGTTCCGCGCGACGGTCACTGAAGGTAAGGCGGATTCTGTGATGTGCGCCTACAACAGCATCAACGGGCAGCCTGCATGCGCGAATGAGTTCCTGTTGCAGGATCAGCTACGCAACAAGTGGGCATTTAAGGGGTATGTTGTCTCAGATTGCGGCGCCGTTGTAGATATCTACAATGGCCATAAGTTCGAGCCCTCTCAGCCACAGGCATCAGCAATCAGCCTCAAGCGCGGGATGGATAATGAGTGCGTCGATTTCACTTTCAAGGTAAAGGACAACCATGATTACAAGCCCTATCTCGATGCCGTGAAGCAGGGCTACCTGAAGGAAACTGACATCGATACTGCCGTAATTCGCTTGTTTACGGCTCGTATGAAGCTTGGTATGTTCGACCCGCCGCAGATGGTCCCATACAGCCGAACGGATGAGAAGCTGCTGGATAGCTCGGCGCATCGGGAAATGGCTCATGCTCTTGCAAATGAATCGATCGTCCTTCTAAAAAATGACGGAACGCTGCCGATCAAGAGCGAAAAGAAAATCGTAGTTATAGGGCCACTTGCCGCCCAGACGAAAGTGCTGCTCGGCAATTACAACGGAACACCGACACACACTGTCTCCGTTATCGAAGGCATGCGGAAGGAATTTGGAAGTAGCCGGATTCAATATGAAGCAGGTACTCAGTTTCTGAACCACGATGCAGATCCTGTTCCCGCATCCGCTCTCACCACGGATGGCAAGCCAGGCGTGAAGGTCACCTTCTCGCCGCTGGACATGTCGAACATCAACAGCGTGACGAGTACACAATCGATGGCTGAGCGAGTTGACCCTGTCGTCGATGCGGGCGCGCAGCCCCTTCCGGCATCGGTCGCGAACATCCATCCATTGTCCATCCACTGGGATTGTCAGCTGACCGCGACTGAAACGGCGGACTACAACCTGGGTCTGAAGGCAGATGGTTTGTTTCGGATCAAGCTGGACGGGAAGAATGTCATCTCCTCCTACACTGGCGATCCGAATGAGGCCAAGCTCGGCCGCGTGCATCTTGAGGCCGGCAAACCCGCTACGCTGCACGTGGAATACACGCCACCGGAGAAAGGTGCGCCGCTCGCGAAGCTGATGTGGGCCAAGGTTAATATGGCTCCGCGTCCCGAAGCTATCGCAGCTGCAAAGAGCGCTGATGTTGTGGTCGCTGTGCTTGGTATTTCCAGCGAACTCGAAGGCGAAGAAATGGAAGTCAGCGAGCCAGGCTTCAAGGGTGGTGATCGCACCAGCATCGATCTGCCGAAGCCGGAAGAAGATTTACTCGAGTCGCTGGTAGCCACTGGAAAGCCGGTTGTACTTGTAATGACAAATGGAAGCGCGCTCGGAGTGAACTGGGCAAAGGACCACGTCAATGCCATTGTCGATGCGTGGTATCCCGGCGAGGAAGGTGGAACCGCAGTCGCCGAAACATTATCGGGAAGGAATAATCCTGCTGGGCGGCTCCCTGTCACCTTCTACACCAGTGTGGATCAACTGCCTCCCTTTGAGGATTATGCGATGCATGGTCGCACCTATCGCTATTTCCAGGGATCTCCTCTGTACCCGTTCGGCTATGGCCTGAGTTATACGACCTTCTCCTATAGCAACCTCAAGCTCCCAACTGCTGCGATTGCTGCAGGACAACCTGTTACTGCCGACGTGACCGTAACCAACACGGGCGGCATGGCAGGTGACGAAGTTGCACAACTCTATCTCACCTTTCCAGATGTGAAGGGCGCACCGATTCGTGCTTTGCGTGGCTTCGAACGAGTTCATCTCGATGCGGGCAAGTCAACGACACTGCATTTCGAACTGAAGCCGCGCGATCTGAGCATGGTGTCAGAAGCTGGTGATCCCATCATTGCTGCGGGCAAATACTCGGTCAGCCTGGGTGGAGGTCAGCCGAACACAGCTGCGCCGACCGTGAACGGCTATCTTGAGATCACGGGGTCGATGACGCTGCCAGAGTGAGGAATTACTTGCTTCAGGAGGACACAGACGCTGCTGGCAATAGTGTCTGTGACATATCCGCTTTGGTCGTCTGATAAAGCCGGTAGCGTTCTGTCGTGATAGCGGGATACGACTTCATCAGGACTCGCCCCTGGTTGCTGTTCACCTGCCACTCACCAGAGGAGCCGGTGCTTTCCGCAGCCAGCAGCTGGCTCTTTGTCATCGTCCTTGATCCTGGTTCTATCGCGAACAAAGCGACCGGACCATGAACCAGCGCAACCACGTCCGGATGCCGCGGATCGATCGGAACGAGTCGTAGGGGCATATCGATGGCAAACTCAATGCGGTCGCCATCCTTCCATGGCCGCTCAACCTCGGCCCACGTGCCCGGCGTCAGTGCCATGCCGGCGGATGTACCATTCACCATCAACCTAGTCTTGCTGCCTGCCCATGCAGGTACACGCAGTGCCACGATAAAACTCTGAGCACGATCCAACTTCAAATGAAGAGTTGTCTCTCCGACGTTAGGATATCGCGTCTCCTGGCTCATGGAGACCTGGGCGCTCCCTTGCTTCCACGAAACGCGTGAAGGCACGAAGAGGTTGACATACACGCCCTTTCGACTACGGAAGTAAGAGCTGATGCCGTAATCAGTGGTGAGTTGAGGAAATGTCCCTGAGCAGCAGGGCCACTTCTGTTCATAATTACTCTTCACTGCGTCCATGTTGTAGTCGGCGTAGTAAAAGCTCACACCATCAGCACGAATGGGCCGGGCGCCAAGGATTGTGTTGTACAAAACTGCTTCCATGGTGTCGCCATAGGTAGATTCACCAGTAGCACGCATGAGGTAGCGGCTGATTTTGAAGTGCCCATAGGCGCCACAAGGAGTTTCAAAGCTGTTGTGCGAGGTCTCCAGCGACTTTGCGAGTTGATCCGTACCAGGCTCCCGGAAGCTTTCGTCAGGCCCCCATCCTCCAGTCGCAAAACTCTGCTCTAGTACGTAACGGAAGCCGTTGCGCGCGGCGCGCAGGTGCATCTCGCTGTTATCCGTAAGGTAGGACTGCATCGCGGAGCAAAGCGCATTTACGTGACTATAAGCATGCTGGTGAGGCAGAACATTTTGATTCTGCGATAGAGGACCAAAATACGTGTCATCTTCAAGGAATTGTTTGGCCAACTGGTGGTAGCGTGTTCCCGCGCCTCGCTGATACGCGAGATAGAAATTTTCCGGAAGCGTATAGGTTTCGTCCCAGGTAAACGAAACATTCCTATGCGGACGCGCCCACATCTCTTCGCGGTTGAGCGCCTTCGCAGGTAGCCATGGCAATACTGCGTCCGTTGCCTGGTTGAGGACGGCTAAGGCCATCGAATCACCTGCAAACTGATGCGCGTCAATAAGGCCGCAATTGGTTTTGTCGAAGGTGTAAGCAGGGATGCAGTAACCGTCGTAAAACTTGCTGGTGACTGTAGGCGCAAATCCGTGCACCAGGCCCTGGACCTTTAACTGAGTAGCCTTGTCTCCTGTGACCGCGTAGGCACGCGATAATCCCGACAGGTACTGGCCGAAACTGTGACCCGGGATGTAACCAGTCATATTCTTTGGTGGGTCAAAATCTTTTGACGGCGAATACCAGCCGCCCATATCTTCACCGGGAGCATCTTGCCCAGAAAGCTGTCGGAAGGGCTTAAGCAGGCTGTCATCCGGCAGGCTCAGGAACAATTCATGATTATGGCGAAACTGCTCAAGCATAGGCCCATCGAGTAGTTGAACTTCGGAATAATTGAATTGGCTCAGGCGCGTGGTAGAGGCTGGCGGAGTTGTCGCAGCCCATCCTGTGCTGGATCGCAGCACAGCAGTTCCCGCAGCAAAAGCAGTGCTTGTCTTAAGGAAATTTCGGCGGCTCTTGTTTGTCATCGCCACAATCCTGATGTCGGTTTTTGTTGCTAAGGCTTACGGCATAACATTCTATTCTGGTCTTTCTCATACGTGTTGGTCGCGGAATCAAGAGCGCTTGATCTTTTGATCGCCTTCACCCAAGACAATCCAGATAGCCTCAGACGACCATGCAGCATCATGGATCTCGGTGCCGATTTGTTTCCAGCCATCCACCAGCTTCATCCGGGTATCTGGCGGCAATTCAGCCACGCCGAGTTCGCTAGCCGTACTGGTATCCCCAATGTTCCGCTCGATTTTCATTTCAGCCTCCATTTCGTTGCAATAATGCCCTGAATGGAAAAGCCGCAGTTGAAGAAGCGCATTGCTTCGTCAACTGCGGCTGAAGATAGGTAGCAGTCGTGATCGAGTGTTAAGCGATACCCATACCACCGGTAACACCATAGATTTCGCCCGTGATGTAACTGCCCTCCTGCGATGCAAGAAGAACATAGACAGGCGCAAGTTCGGCGGGTTGTCCGGGACGCTTATAAGGAGTGTTCTCGCCAAGCTTCTTCAACTTTTCTTCATCACCGTCCGCCTCCTGCAGCGGCGTCCAGATTGGACCCGGTGCTACTGCATTGATGCGGACCCCGTGCTTTTCCATCAAGGGCTTACTGAGTCCCTTGGTAAAGTTGGCGATAGCCGCCTTGGTAATTGCGTAGTCGAACACGTTGGCCGAGGGTTCATAAGCCTGCACACTAGTGGTGTTGATAATCGAGGCACCCGGTTGCAAGTGGGCCAGGGCAGCTTTCGTAATCCAGAATATCGAGTAGATGTTTGTCTTCATCAGGCTGTCGAAACGTTCGGTAGAAGTCTCGAGCAGGCCTTCAGTCTTACCCATCTTGCCGGCATTATTCACGAGTATGTCGAGGCCGCCGAGTTGGTCCATGGCCTCTTTCACCAGGCGCTGACAAAAGCTTTCCTGTGAGACATCGCCCGGAATCATGACTGCTTTCCCACCGGCTTCACGAATATACTTGGCAACCTCCTCGGCATCTTCCTGTTCTTGTGGCAGGTAGCAAATCGCCACGTCGGCGCCCTCGCGAGCGAACGCTATTGCAGCCGCGCGGCCAATTCCTGAGTCGGCGCCCGTAAGCAATGCCTTGCGCCCAGCCAAGCGGCCTGAACCTTTGTAAGACTGCTCGCCGCAATCAGGCTTTTCAGTCATCGCTGCCTGAGTAGCAGGCGCGGACTGAATTTCGAAACTGGAAGGAGGGCCGGCATATTGGGAGCGAGGATCTCGAAGAGAAATGAGTTCAGTTAGCATATTTTTCCTTGCGTTGAGCTGTTGCAGCATACTTCCGCTTCGAAGTGAGATGCCATAACGCAATCTTTGTTTTCCAACGAGCGGAAAGCGAATGTGACGCCGTCATCGCGCTGCGCCGACCGATGAGCGAGGCAGGAATCAGAAGCGGGAAGCTGCGGTACCTTAAATGACCACGAAGCAAATCAGATCAGGAGATCTGCACCACGATCGGGGTGTGATCTGAGGGTCTCTCCTGACCTCGCGGACCTGGATCGATTTCGCATTTCAGAAGCCGCTTAGCTGCTTCCGGCGAAAGAAGAAAATGATCGATGCGAATGCCCCGGTTATGTTCGAAGGCATTTCGGAAATAATCCCAGAAAGTAAACTGGCTTCCTAACCCGGGATGCAGCGAACGGAACGCGTCGGTGTAACCGAGTTCGAGCATTGTCCGGAAGATGGCGCGCGGTTCCGGCTGGAAAAGTGCGTCACGAATCCACGATGCCGGTTTATGACAGTCAATATCTTCGGGAATGACATTGAAGTCGCCGCCAATGATTGTCGACGCATCGCTGTTGAGCCAGAACTTCATTCGTTCCAGGAGGCGCTCCATCCACGCCAGCTTATAGTCGAACTTCGCAGTGCCCACTGGATTTCCGTTCGGAAGGTAGATGTTCACCATCCTGACATTCTCGATCATCACTTCAAGAAAGCGGGCGTGGCTGTCTGCTTCGTCGCCGGGCAAGCTTGTACTGACAATCTCAAGAGGACTGCGAGAAAGGATAGCTACTCCGTTGTAAGTCTTCTGTGTCACAGAGGCCGAGTTGTAGCCCAGTTCTTTGAACCACATCGAAGGAAACTCGGTTCCTTTTAGCTCCTGGAGCAGGAGTACATCCGGCTTCTTCGCTTCCAGCCATGCTCTTACATGTTCAGCACGCGCTCGAATCGAGTTGACGTTCCAGCTTGCGATCTCGATGACTCTCCCTCCTGAACTTCTCGCCGGCCACTCTCCAGCTATCACTCATCAGAACAGACCGCCGTGCTTTTTTCCAATCCTCACTCAAAGAATGCCGCTTGGACGAACACTCCGCTCTCTTGGCTTTCCTTGCTCACTGCGCTGCACGAACTGAGCTCCTGGGACAGACGCTGTGGTCTTCTGCCGTATACCAGGCTAGTGACAGGGCGGTCGACTCTTACTTCGTCATAGAGGCTGCTCTGTTTTGAGAACGCGCTTTGCCCGAAGCAATCTTGTGCACGCTCGAACCAGCGATCAGGATGTCAACAATACGGCGGCCGCTCTGTTCCCATCCAGGCATTGCTGTTGTGTGAAAAACTCCGACAAGCGCGCGAACAAAGTCGTCAGGATCAATGTCGGCGCGGAGATCACCGCTGGCGATCGCGCGTTTGACTAACGTGACGAAGGCCGTGTGAACAAGACTGCGCGAGCCTTCGATCATGCGCATGGAGCCGCCGGCCACTGTCTCCATCGCAGGGATGATGAGACTCTTGGCCGCCACATGGTCAATGAAGAGAAACATCCAGGCGCGGAGCGCTTCAAGAGGCGGCATTGCGGCGGCAAAACGCTTTTCCGCTGCAGCAAGCTTCTCTACCTCGCTGCGATAGACGGCTTCAATGAGCGAGTCGCGAGTCGGGAAATGCCGGTACAGGGTGCCGGAGCCAACCTCGGATCGTCGCGCAATGTCGTCAAGGCTTGCGGACGCCCCGTCACGGGTAAAGATTTCCTTGGCTACCTCAAGAATTCGTTCGCGATTGCGCATCGCATCGGCGCGAGGTCTGCGGCTGGGCCGGGCGGGAGTGAGCTTCTTCTTCGCCATAAAAAGAAATGATACGAATGTTTGCAACCGGGGACCATCTCCGGTTATCTATCTATACGGGGGCTGTCTCCGTTTTATTCAGCCGTAGTGACAATGTCAACGGTGCAGAGCGGTCAGTGCCACCACACAGGAGGATGTACATGCGGGTATTTGTTACGGGCGCGACGGGTTTCATCGGAACGGAACTGGTGAAGGAGCTGATCCAGGCAGGGCACCAGGTTCGCGGAATGACGCGGAGTGAAGCAGGGGCTGAGCAGTTGAAAGCAGTGGGCGCGGAAGTCCATCGGGGGACCCTTCAGGACGTCGAAAGCATGCGCCGCGGAGCGACCGGGATGGATGCCGTCGTGCACCTGGCGTTCAATCATGACGACATGTCGAAGTTCGCGCAGAGCGCAGAAGACGAAGTCAACGCCATCGATGCGCTGGGATCAGTCCTGGCGCCGGGCAAGCTGCTGGTGGTGACTTCAGGCGTTGGATTGACAAGCGGCGGGCCGGGCCACGTGCGCACGGAAACTGATCCGGCTATCGAATCACCCGCGTTGCCGCGCAGACCTGAAAAGGCTGCCCGCGCCGTCTCTGAGAAAGGTGTGCACGTGGCAATAGTCCGTCTGCCCCAGGTGCACGACACGCGCAAACAAGGTCTGGTCACATTTCTCATCCAGATGGCGCGCGAGAAGGGCATATCGGCATACGTGGGCGAGGGTGCGGCTCGCTGGGCCGCAGCTCCGCTTAAAGATGTGGCGCACCTATACCGCCTCGCGGTGGAAAAGACAGGGCACGGGGTGACGACGTACAACGCAGTAGACGAAGAAGGTGTGTCGCTGCGCGAGATAGCCGAAACGGTCGGAAACGGACTGCAGCTGCCAGTAGTCTCGATCGCACCAGAAAAGGCCGGCGAACACTTCGGCTGGTTTGCGCATTTCGCTTCGCTTGATATGCCCGCATCAAGCGAGTGGACACGCCAGCAGCTGGGCTGGAAGCCGACAGGCCCGGGGCTGATCGAAGATCTCGCGAACATGAAGTACTAGTAACGAATCTGCGGTCGTCATCTCCGACCGATCGTCATCTCGATCAAAGTGCTTTGAGGCTCCAACGTCTCTTCGCAATGGTTAAAACAGAAGGTCCCGGAGCATTCCGGGGCTTCGCTGTTTTGTTCAAAGCAGAATCTCTCCATGGACGATGCCATAATCTTGATGTGCCGCCACGGACGATAATTCACGCTGTCGCCACATATTCAGAGGCTATCTTTTGACCGAGTGGCTCGAACTCAAACTGGCTGAATACAAGCGCTACGCGGGCCTTGACATTGTGCGTTCTCAGCTGCTCCTGCTGGCCATCGCGCTCTCCATCGCTGCTATTCAATGGTTGCTGCTGGGCCACGCCAGCCTGGTCAGCACCGTGCTTTATACTCTTTTCGCGGGCAATGCCGTCACCATTATCCTTTCTCTCTCCGGGCCGCTCTACGATCAACCTTTTCCCAGAAATTGGATCGTTTATTGCGCTCTGCTCCTGCCCGTATCAGTGTTTGCCGGAACATTCGGTGGCGTTTTCAGCCGTCTCATTCTCGGTCGCTCACTCTCCACTCTCGCTAATTGGAAAAGTGGAGACATCCCCTACGCTTCGCTGATCTGTATCGTCATTGGGCTTGTGACCCACACCTTCGCAAGCAATCGAGCAAGACTGCAGGCTGCGAATGCTCAACTGGCTCAGCAGGTGCAATATGGGCGCAAGGAACTGGAAGCACAAGCCTCTGAACTTAAAGACGCATTCGAAATTCAATCCAGCCTTCTCCCGAGATCCGTTCCGCAAATTGCAGGGGTGGAAATCAGTTGCGCGTGGCAGCCCGCCCGTTCTGTCTCCGGCGATTACTTCGACGTCCTCGTACTTTCAGAAACGCGTATCGCCTTTTGTCTAGCGGACGTATCTGGAAAAGGCATGTCCGCAGCCCTCATTACCGCCAACCTGCAAGCCACTCTCCGGGCATTCGCTCCTGACGAGCAAAGTCCGGCACACCTCTGCCAACGATTGAACCAGGCACTCTGTGCCACTCTCCCCACCGGTCGCTTTGTCACTCTCGTCTACGGAATTATTGACCGAAGCAAAATGACGCTGACCTATGAATTAGCAGGTCACAATCCGCCTCTGCTGCTTCGCGGTCCCGAGATAGTGGAGTTGTCGGGAAGTGGTCCCGTCCTCGGCATATTTGCCGGAGCTGTGTTTACGGACCACACCATTTCCCTGCTGGCTGGCGATCAGTTGCTTCTCTCCACGGACGGAGTCACCGAAGCCTTCAATCCCGCAGGCGAAGAATTTGGCGAGGCACGACTGGTCGCCGCAGCACGCAGCGCCGCCTCAGACGCACATTCCATCCGCACAGCCATCATGAGTTCGGTCACAGAGTTTGCGCAGAATAGCTTTCACGACGACGCCTCGCTCCTGATTGTTCAGGTTCGCGCCTGAAGCCAACTCACACAACGAGAGGCTCGTAATATCCGTTCATCGCACGGGATCAATTAGGCAGAAGACAGGCCCATCTTGATTGGGGCACCTTACAACGCCCAAGTCGCTGATCTGGCGGAACGGCTTCCTGCCGGCATCAAGATCGGGACAGTCGATAAGTTTCAAGGCCAAGAAGCGTCGATGGTCATCTACTCTCTGACGACTTCCTTTCAAGACGACGCGCCCCGAGGGATGGAATTTCTGTATAGCCTAAACAGGCTCATGTGGCGACATCTCGTGCTATCGCTATGATGATTGTCGTTGGTAGCTCGACTCTGTTGATGCCGAACTGGCAGTCCAGGCGATTAAGGCACAGCACCCTACCTCTCTAGGCAAAGATCCTTATGACCCTACCGGTGACCTAAAGGACTTAGACGCCCAAATGGCTGCGCTACAGGGCTCTTTGATTGCGTCGTCTAGCTCAAGCACAAGCAACATTCTTTTTGGCGCTGGGATGCTTTACGCGCTCGGTGCGATAGAACCAAAGACAGGAAGCGCTCCGGCTGTTTACTCCGAATCCGCGACCTACCGGATTCTTACCTTTGCAAATGACGTCGCCGGTGGTGGTACGAGAACGCACCAGATCTTCCTTGTGAGTTTTCTCTTTCCATGGCCTCATCCATCATTCAACGGAGGTGCGATCGTCTCCTACACGCTGCGAGGCCACGATGGCAAGTTCATCGCCGCCGAGACACTTAACCATCTCTACGGCTATACCAAATGGAACCCACCTAAGGCAGAAAAGAAGTCTTTTTCAAATCTTGCCAAGTAGCGTTATGATCCGTAAGCGGAGCGGAGAAGTCAGTCCGCTATAAGCCCTTTATAACTGGACAGCAGTTGCGCTACTTTCCCGGGCGCTTCCTGCGGCGCACAGTGCCCAACCCTAAGAGTAGCCGTCGCTCCTAGTAGGCCATGAACATCCTTTCCTTAGCAACTGAACTCGCCGGCGGACTTAGACGATTCCCCTCGCCTTGGAACCCAGTTGTTGAAACTGCAATCTTTGCTGCCCCCGAGTTTTGCTTCCAGTTGCTCCGGCGCATCACCCTCAGCGTTTCCATATATCGATTCCGATGAAAATGAAGCGCTGTAGCTTCGGAGTCCGGGTTGTCGAAGGACTGCGCTTCCCGCGCGAAGAGCCCCACATCGATAGATCAGTGACCACAGCCGCTAGAGCTTCCCGGTGAGCGCCTTCCGCTTCATCTCCAGCACAATCGTCCACGGTCCATATCGAAGTGCCATTGTGACTACTGGTGAAATTTCAACTCAACGTCGTCAGCGCCTTCGAAGACTTCTTGATGTCTGAGTTGACATAGGCATCGGCGCACACCAGCCCTCACACCCGTTCCGTGGCCTAGTTTCATCTGGCTTTTATGCTGGCAGACTGAGCAGTGAGACTGCGCAGCACCTCACCTTCTCGACTCCGATAAAGGGTTCCATTCGGATAAAAGATGTCGTGGAACCAGACAGTAGGCGGATCTTCCACGTAGGGATGCTTCCATGAATCCCAGGGGAAATACGTCTGAGTCTTGCCGGCCACGAATCCCCAGTTGATCGCGCCTACGTGCTCGCGCAAAGCGATTGGCAAAATCGTGTCAAAGGTACTGCCGGCTCCGCGCGCCATGTACTCGGTGCAGAGCAGCGGCCGGTTGTATTGCTGAAGCATGTGAACATGGCTCTCAAAGTCTTCGGGCCATCCGTAATTGTGAAAGCTGATAATGTCGGATTGCTCGATCTGAATCTTACCCACGTGTGTCATAGTCTCAAGACTCGTCCAGTCGCCGGTCCACACGCCGCTCGTCAGCGGCTGAATGGGATGTACCGAGCGCGCCCAGGCAAATACCTTGGGGATTAATGCTTCTACCAGCGCATTTTTGTTGGGCGGCTCTTGCTTGGCGTAGTTACCGCCCCCACCGTTGTCTGGTTCATTCCACAGGTCAAAGGCAAGGATGCGCTTGTCATTCGCGAAGTCGCCAATCAGGCCCTTTACATAAGCTTCAAGCCGGGCATAATCCTTGGGATTTTCGAGCGATGCGGTACCGGGACTCTGCACCCAGCCCGAGTTATGCACTCCGGGAATTGGCGGATGCTGGGGTCCGAGTTTCGGTACCGGGTCCCAGCAGGAGTCAAAAATCACGAAAACAGGACGGATCTGGTGGCGACTCGCAATGTCCAGGAAGGTGTTGATCCGCTTCTCGAATCCGGCGCGGTCCTGCTGCCAAAGCTGATCATGGAGAAAGACTCGCATCGTGTTCATGCCCAGTCCTTGTGCCCAACCCAGCTCCTTGTCGATCTCTGTTGGATTGAAGGTATCTGCCTGCCACATCTCCAGCTGGTTGATAGCATCTTCCGGAATGTAGTTCGATCCAACCAGCCAGCGCTGCTGACTGTACCAGTTATTGGCTTTCTCTTCTGACCAGCGCTGGCTACCCTGCGCTACAACCACGGTGGTGCCAATCAGCAGGACGAGCAGAAGGGAGCTCAGTTTTCTCATCAAGGGTTACAGCCTCAATTCTTCTTGTTCAATTTGGAAATAACGAAGAGTGATAACGTGGTCTCGTTGCAGGGACAATTAGTAGGGTCACTCTCAGGTATGGTCAATGGGACGACAGCACCTCGTCCTTGTAGTTCATGTGAACTACCTGCAGCCTCAACGCTGGACCGTAAAAACCATGAATAGTGAAAAGGCAATTCGAGTTTTCGTGGTGGATGATCATCCCGTCGTCCGATCGGGCTTGAAAACCATGCTTGAAAGCACTGCGGATCTGGTTGTTTCAGGCGTAGCTGCGTCCGGGGAAGAAGCAATCAGTAGCCTCTCACTGAGAAGTTCAGACGTATTGTTACTCGATCTTCGTATGCCCGGGATGAATGGCCTTGAACTCATGAATCGGCTTCACAAGGACCAGGTCGCTCTGCCGATCGTTGTACTCACGAACTATCACTCCGACGAAGACATCTTTCAGGCTTTTCAGGCAGGAGCCATGGCTTATCTGCTGAAAAGCGCATCGGGTGAGGATCTCTTGAATGCAATTCGCGCCGTGCACGCCGGGCGGCGATGGGTGCCGGCCTCGATCGGCCAGCAGCTTGCCGATCGGCTTAGCCGTACCCAGCTCAGTGCTCGCGAGCAGGAAGTGTTGCTGCACGTTGCAAAAGGGCTGACCAATCGCGAAATCGGCCAGTTGTTGTTTATAAGTGATAAAACAGTGCGCAATCATGTCATCAGCTGCCTCGACAAGCTGGGTGCCAAGGACCGCACTGAGGCTACAACGATCGCCATGCAGCGCGGGCTGATTGTGCTTGAAGAGAAGTGACCAGCAACTTTAACGGGGATCAAAAGCCCAGATCGTCCGGCTTCGTCTTTCCCAGCAAACTCCATACGCGACGAGAGGTGGGGGCCGACACTTTAAGCCGGGTGCCGTGGCCAACCTTTGTTTCCAATTGTACTTTCGCGTGGATGCCCGCGGCGCGATGTTGAATTCCTCGAAGGCCGAGTCGCACGCTGTGCGGATCGGGGACAAAGCCGACGCCATCGTCTGTTACTTCGAGACAAAGGCCATTGCGCTGGAACGTGATCGTGATGTCAATCTTTGCGGCGTTGGCATGCCGTGCTGCATTCACCAGCGCTTCACGCGCAATGTGAAAGAGCGCGTCCGTGATGCGCAAGGGCATTTCACGGCTCGCGCTGTCTCCCACCACGCGAACTGACGCGACTCCCGGTGGAGTAAGTTCGCGGGCGCTGCGTTCCAGAGCCGTCGCCAGGTCACCCACCTCGGGCGACTGGGAGCGAAGCATAGCGATGCTCAGGCTGGCCTCGCGGTGTGTACGCCGAACGAAGTCGGATGCTTCATCCAGTTGCTTCTCCACCATGTCAAAGGGTGCGCTCTCTCTCAGCCGTAACCGATTGCGGATGCCGTGCAGTTGAAACGCGAGTCCGGCAAAGGTCTGTGCGAGCGTGTCATGTAGCTCGTGGGCCATCCGCTCCCGCTCACCGGAGATAGCCGCTCGCCGGCGCCGCTGCATATACCCGTGATACGCCTGCACTACCAGTAGAAGTATCAGGATCAACACAACTTCTTGCAGCAGGTGGCGGGCTGACCACCAGGGCGCCCCTGCAATCTGATCGATATCGTCCGTGGAGCGCAACAGCAGCGCAAACGGCGTCTGCCGGCCGGTATACCGCTCGTCTGGAACACAGATGCCACGCACGCGAACTATGCTGTGCAACGGCAGTGCAGGCACGCGTAACCCTCCGCCCGACCTGTCCACGACGGCTCGGAAGGCTTGCGTCCCGCTTGCCAGTTCGAAGATGATCTTGCCGGCTTCTTCCCGCTGCGCCATGACCTCGGCTTTCATCTCTACCAGCATCCCGGCAACTGCTGAGCCTGTCCCTTCCAGCGCGTCAATCTCCACCGGCGAGACCGGCACCCGGTCCCACAGCAGACCTACATGTGCGTGCTCGATCATCACCGTGGAAATGCGGTCTCCCTCCTCGGGATCGATCACTCCCTCGACCTCCACCTCGTCTCCAAGGTTCAGTCCTTCAGCTGAACCGTCTTCCACCTCGGCTGCCGCACCTCCGGTCGCATCCTGCACAAACAATCCCGGTCGCAGCAGTGTCACTACTCCGCGCACACTCACCCGGTCGGCTCTAGACCGGTCGGCAGATCGCAGACTCGCCATCGTCACTGAACGATGCAGCCCGGGAATAGTTGCATTCAGGGGCACTCTCACCATGAATGGTCGATTGTTGTATTCGGCCTCCGTGCGTGGATAAAGAGGCTGCTCGACCACGTCGATGTGACTGGTCAACTCGGTCTCATCCCCCGACGAGGCGCTTCTTACTGAAACGTTGCGCCATTCTGCACCCGTATCGAGAGAGCGTACGCCCACTCGCCCCCAACGCACACAATCCGGCTCGCGCATCACGATATAGCTGGTCTCGCCAGTGTCGAGATTCGTGGCGGACGCGCCGATACTGCAGCCCCTGGCGACAATCTTCAAGTGAAACCATTCCAGAGGCTGGATCACCCCCGGGCCACGCACGGGCAGTGCCTCGCTCCATCCAAAAGCTGCTCGCCCGGCGACCAAGGCGTCATCGTAGCCCCGCAGCCCGACATAGTAGCCGTTGTATGCATCGACCCCTGCCTCTTCGTCGTTGGATCGAACGATCAAGCCGACATCGCCCCCGGTTCCGAGAAATCGAAGGTCGGCCTCAACAACGTAGTCGCGCCAGTAGCTGGAGCCGGTCAGAAGTTTCGCGCCCCGCTGGTCAGACGAGTTCCGCAGGATCCCGTCATGCACACTCCAGGTTCCGCCGAAGGCAGTCCACTCCGCCGCGCCCTGTTTGTCGAAGGCACTTCGATACGGAAGACCTCTCATCGGTGAGGAATACCTTATCCAACACCCAAGACACACCAGCATCAGCAAACCGACCATCGCCGAGAGGGCGAGAAGGAAACGTGTCGGCTTTGCCGCCGCAGTTTCCACAACTAGCGCTGCCTCCAGTCCACGGATAGAGCCTGTTGCGCCTCAGGCGTGTCGATGTTAGCTCGTGTTACCAGCAGGGGCGCCAGCCTCGTCATGTTCGGCATCACCAATCCGCTCCGCGCGTCCTCAATCATGTGCATTGCAATTCGACCCATCTCATTCGTCCTTTGTACGATCACTGCTGCAATTTCGCCATGGCGTAATGAGTACATCAGATCCAGGTCCTGATCGAAGGAGATAAGCGGAACTTTGCCCTGTTGCTTAAGAGTTCGAAGCGCCAGCAGTGTTCCACGGGTCTGGATGACGCCAATACTGACAATGGCACCTAGCTGGGAATTTTCACGCAATACACTCTCCGTCTGCTGCTCGGCCTCGCCAAGACGAAACGAACCGCGAGGCTGCGCCACAAGGTGAATACCGGGATAGTTACGAGCCAGCGTTTGAGCGAAGGCCTTGGCGCGCATCGTGGAGCTGCGCACGCTGGAATTATCCCCAAGCAGCGCCACCGTGCCATGCCCGTCAAGACAACGCGAAACATAGTCGGCAGCAATCATGCCGGCAGCGTTGTCGTCATTCAACACGAAGCCGAGGTTGTGCTGCGGATTGAGCGCCAGCTCTGTGGACACAATAACTGTGGGAATACCTCGCCGCAGGACGTCTTTCACAACAGTCGTCAAGGCTAGTGGATGATCCGGGGCCAGGATCAATCCTGAAGCGTGAATGGAGGTGACATGTTGGACGAGCGCGATTTGCTGAGCCACCTGATCTTCGCTGGATGGACCGTTCCAGTAAATACGCCACCTCGTTCCAGCAACAGCGGCTGCAACGCCGGCATGTTCACACTCCCACAACTCTTCGGCTGTAGTCGCAGGAATGACTGCCACAGTCAGGTGCTTATTAGACTCGATGCTGGAGGCGATCAGTGATGCTGCTATGACAGCAAGGATCGCCATCACTGCTGCGACGATCACCTTGCTCTTTTCAACCATGGATGACGAGTTTCATTGAAAATCCCCGGTGAAGCATAGCAGGTGGATAGAGCTAGAAGTCAGTAACCTGCTCCGCAATCCGCCGACGATTAAAAAACCTTATCTTTATAACCTTCTAGAGTAGTCCACCTGTACTAGTGCAAATCAGTCTTCCTAGACTATTGTCAGTTCCACTTTGTGACCGCTAATCTCCTCGCCGTCAACCTAAGCGTGCTCTATAGGCCCTTGTAAGCGATTACATTGCGCCTCCGAGGAGCAGGATCG
This sequence comes from uncultured Ktedonobacteraceae bacterium, assembly GCA_964657395.1. GTDB lineage: Bacteria > Acidobacteriota > Terriglobia > Terriglobales > Acidobacteriaceae. Next base: position 8,053 of record CAZZUX010000004.1, on the reverse strand, counting down.
CTAGACGATAGTGCGGACACTATTTCGGAGGCAGGATGAGGAATCGAGATCTAGGATGTTTGCAGATAAGCGCAGCTGAATGCGGTAGGCATTGGCTCACGTTTAGGGCGTTTTTGGCAGTCATCGCGTTCGCAGTATCAGCGATGATAGGCGTGGCTCAAAGCACAACCAGCTCGGTCTACGGCACAATCAGCGACAGTGCCGGCGCCGTTGTCGTGGGTGCGGGCGTCACTGTCACCAACACCGCTACTGGCGTCGTCTATCATTCGACCTCCGACAATGGAGGCGCCTATAGGGTGACACAGCTTCCGCCGGGCAGCTACACACTCGAGGTTTCAAGTACCGGCTTCCAGAAACAGAGCCTCCAGCCCTTTACCTTGTTTGTTGACCAGCAGTCTCAGCAGAACATCACCTTGGGCGTCGGCACTGCGACGCAGAGTGTCACCGTCTCCGCAGCATCGCTTCTCCTCGATACCTCTACTTCAAACCAGGGCCAGGTCATCGAGAGCCAGCAGATTCAAGACCTGCCGCTGAATGGTCGCGACGTCCTGCAGTTGGCACAGCTCTCCGCGGGGGTGACACCGATCATTTCAGGTATGAGTTCTCCCGCTTCCCAATGGACAGGGAACCAGACGGTTGCCGTTGCGATCGCGGGTCTCCGCGAAGACGATGTCAGCTACCTCTATGACGGCATCGAGACTCGTAATGCCTGGTACGGCGCAGAGGGATTGCTTCCTTCTCCTGACTTCATCCAGGAATTCAAAGTCGAGCAGTCAGGTTCCTCTGCCGCATACGGCGCCGGCGGTGGCTTTCTCACCTATGTGACCAAGTCCGGTACAAATGCCTTCCATGGCGCTGTCTACGAGTACCTGCGAAATAATGACTTCGACGCTCGCAACTATTTCGATCAGGGTGCAGCCCCACCGTTCCACCAGAACCAGTTCGGCGCCAGTTTTGGTGGACCAATCAAGAAGAACAAGATGTTCTTCTTTGGCAATTACGAAGGTTTCCGCCAGATCAGTCCGCAGGATCAGTTCTACAACGTCCCGACAGCAGCCCAGCGTGCAGGGAACTTCGCCGCGGACACGCAGCAGCTTTATAACCCGTATGTGCTGGATCCTACGACCAAGTCAGGCTATGCCATCCTGCCTGGCAACCAGGTCATGCAGTCTCAGTTCAACCCGGTCGGTTTGAAAATACTCAGCCTCTATCCCGCTCCGAACGGCACGTACGCCGGCGGGCAGAACTATTTCGACGTGGCGAATACGACGGACAACTGGAATCAGGAGAATGTGCGCTTCGATTGGACCATCTCCGCCAAGAACACCGTCTTTGCGCGCTTCATCAACCAGAATCAGACAACAAACGTCCAGGACATCACTCCATCCAGAGGGATTATCTATCCATCAAATCCCAAGAATCTGGCCATCGGCTGGACACACGTTTTTTCCCCGCGTTTGGTCAATGACGTCCGGTATGGTTGGGCGCATACTGCAGTCGGCGAACAGCGGGCCGATGGATACGACCCGTCCAAGTCAAACCCGCTAGGATTAATTGGCGAAGTCGATCAACCAGGTTCCTTCGGACCGCCGGGCTTCAATATCACCAACTACGCAAATCCTGGCTCGACCGAAGGAACCGACCTTGTTCGCGAAGGTCTCAATATGTGGACGGACACTCTTTCACTCCAGAAAGGGAAGCACCAGATCTCAGCCGGAGTCGACATCCGCTACGAACCGATCTTCATGTATGAGGACTGGGCAGCCACTTCACTATCCTTTAATGGTTCTTACAGTGGAGATCCCATCGCCGACCTGCTGCTCGGCGTTCCGAACTCCGGCTTCACAGCACTGGGCGACCCAACCATGAATCTGCGCATGTGGTACCAGTCTTACTATGTGCAGGACAACTTCCAGGTAAATCACAAACTAAGCATCAACCTGGGCGGTCGCTGGGAACATCTTAAGCAGCCAGTCGAAATCCACAATCGTGTCGGCAGCTTTGACCTAGCGACGAATACTGATCTGACCTATCCCGATACCAAGGTTCTTGGGCTTGACCGTGCAATGGTCAAACCGAAGTACTTGAACTTCTCACCACGCATCGGCTTTAACTACACACCCTTTGCTGATGGCAAAACAGATGTCAAAGGCGGCTTCGGCATTTTTTACCTGCAGGCAAACATCAACCAGTATGAAGTTGAGGTTGACACCACCAAACTCTATCTTATCCAGAGCTACAACAATTCACCCGTAGGGAAGCCGCTTGCGTACAACGCCAGTCAGCTTTTCGGGCCGGGCGTTGCAGGCGGAGGTCCTACTGCATCCTTCATTCAGCCGGATGGAAAGACGCCCTATACCTATGAATGGAATATGGCGATCGATCACACATTGAAAAATTGGCTGTTGGAAGTTTCTTACCTCGGAAGTGCTGCCCATCATTATGAAGAGCGTCCCAACCTGGATCCTCAAAATCCTGACGGGACCTTCCCATTGCCCGGGTGGAACGGTGTGCAGGAAAATAGCCAGTCGGGCAGCTCGATTTACAACGGTCTGGTGTTACGTACGGAGAAACGGTTCAGCTCCGGCTTCTATCTATCGGGCTCTTATACTTTCTCGAAGTGCCTTGGCTGGCCGTGGCAGGATGTGTTCTCCTGGCACCCGCTTAACATGCGTCTGGATCGAGGACACTGTCAGGAAGACCTGAGCCACAACTTCGTCGCTAACACCATCTACGAACTTCCTTTTGGCCAGGGTAAGACTTTCCTCAATCATGGCGGACTGGTGAACCAGGTTGTAGGTGGCTGGAAACTTGTAGCGATAGCTTCACTTCATTCCGGACCCTGGGCCACACTCGGTAGCAATCAATCACTGGGAATTTTTGTTAATGGACTACCCGATGTCACAGGTCCAGTCAATAATAAAGACTTGAACGGAGGTCTCGGCAAACACGGCAAGTTGGGCCCATACTTCAACACAGCGAATGTGGTTCCGGTGACCGGCGTGGGTGTGCAAGGCAACTCCTCGGTCCAAAGCATCTATGGACCCGGAGCAGCGGACTGGGATCTTTCCGGAGATAAAACCTGGAAGTTCGCAGATCGCTATGGCCTTACCTTCAGAGCTGACGTGTTTAATGCTTTCAATCGCGTCAACTTCACCGGATTGGATACAGGAGTGAATGACACCAGGTTCGGTTATGTACAAAGTGCTGGGCCCGCACGGGAAATCCAACTTAGTCTGCGGGTTACCTTCTAGCTGCAAATCGTCGAGGCAGCTAGTCTCCGCTGCGAAAACTCTCGTCCTGGTTGCCCTTGTTGCTGCTGGCTTTTTACGAGGTCCCTCAGCAGCAAGGGCCGCTGTCTTGCAGGCTGATACTTCGATCCGCAGGCAGCGACCCGCCGCCACCAATGCTTGCCCGTCCGCGTCGACCGTGAATCATACGATGAGTGACGCAAGCATCCTGCTGCAACAATCCCAATTCAACCAGGCGACAGACCTGCTGCAACCGCTGGTGGACTCGAAGTGTGATCCGCGAGCAAGCCTTTTACTAGCAGCTTCTTTTGAGGCCATCGGAGAAATCAGGAAAGCTGAATCGACCCTCATCGAAGCGCAGACTGCCTGGCCCGTCAACAACAGTGTCGCCGTTTCGCTTGCTCGCGACTATATGAGTACGAAGCAGCTGGATAAAGCAATCGCAGCGCTCAAACACTTTGAGCCTCGCTCGACAACGCCGCGGCAGGAGTTGGAAGCCGCTGCAGTTGTGCTGATCGCCGGCCACCATCTCCCATCGGCGCAGGCCGTCGCACACGTTAACTATGAGACGTATCCGTCCACGCAGTCGCTGTTGCTCCTGGCAAATACTCTGCAACTTGAAGGGCGCTACAAAGAAGTAATCGCCCTTCTTCAAAGCAAGCGCACACAATATAGCCAGTCGGCGCCTTTTCTCGTAACGCTGGCCGAAAGTGAATTCGATGCGAACATGTTCGATGACGCCCGTCAGGATCTCGCACAAGCCGTGCGACTGGACACGACGCTCTATCAGGCTCACTACCTGCTTGGCAATGTGCTGATGAAGCAGGGTGACCTCGAGGCTGCGAGTGCCGAGTATCATACCGCCATCTATCTCGCTCCCGATCAAGCGCGAACCTACTATCAGCTGGCGCTGGTCCTGCGTGCTCAGCAGCAGGACGCCGACGAAGAAAAGCTACTGCTGAAAGCTACTGAGATCGATCGTCATTTAGCGCTGGCCTATGCCGAGATGGGGCGCATCCTGCTAAATCAAAATCGTCTGCCCGAAGCAGTCACCCAACTCAACCTTGCGCTCGCAAACAATCCGGCACTCGAGCAACCATACAATTTGTTAGCAAAGGCCTATCTCCGCCTAGGAGACGTAGACAAAGCGAATGCTATGACAAAGCAGCTCAGTGCACTCAGGGCCGAGAGTCGACAAAAAACACGGACTTCAGCTTCAACCAGCCATTGACTATCTGCCAGCTCGTAGCACTTGCTACTGCTACTTCGCCCATCCGGCATTCGGCACGATCCCCACGCCTTCCTTTATTGTGACTAAGCGATCTGCCACCACAGCGTGAAGAGATTGTTTGCTGCCGGCGCTCGCTCCGGATGGCCAGAATACATCGATATCGACTATAGAAATGTCACCAAGTCCAAAGTGAAGTCGCAAGTCGCTTGCCGAGTAAAAGCTCGACTGGCTAAGAACGGCCTGCGCTTGGACCTTCCCGCCATAATGAACCAACACGCGCGTGCCAATGGCGCTCCGGTTTGACGTTACCCCTGTCAGTTTCACCTTTATCCAATGATTCTTGTTTTTAACATCATTGCGTAGAAGCGAAGGCGGCTCGTTGAGATTGATGATCAGCATATCCATATCGCCGTCATTGTCGAAATCGCCAAAGGCGCAGCCTCGGCTGCTATGGGCAGCCGACACACCGGGGCCAGCTTCATCAATCAGCTCCTCAAATGTCCCGCCGAGGTTACGAAACACTAGTCTTGGAGACTTGTAAGGGTAGCCGCTGATTTTCTTTTCTACTTCCGGATAGACACTGCCAGTCACCATAAAGATGTCAGGCAAACCATTGTTGTCGAGATCCACCATCCCTGCGCCCCAGCCAGTGTAGCGAGTCTCAACGCCGAGCCTCGCAGCAAACGTCACATCCGTAAAGCTGCCATCGCCCTCGTTGCGATAAAGCACATTTGTGTCGTCTGAGAAATGCGTCTTGAAGATATCGAGCCGGCCGTCGAGATTGTAGTCCCCGACAGCAATTCCCATGCCTGCTTGTTCTTGCCCATCATCGCTCAGAGCGACTCCCCGCATCACTCCTTGCTCCTGCAACTGAGGCTTTCCGCTGTTGGCGAAGAACAGGCTGGGCGTTGAGTCGGAAGCTAAATAGATTTCCTGCCAGCCATGACCGGAAAAATCAGCTGCCACCGCAGTCATGCCATAGTTTTCCTTCTGTTCAACAACTCCCGACTCATGGCTGATGTCGGTGAAAGTTCCGTCGCCATTATTACGATAAAGAGAATGTCGTCCGGTCGGCAAACCGCGTGGTCCGCAACTCACAGCCACACCTTTCCACGTACAGTTCGCAGCGCTGCCAGGACGACGCGCCGTCGAAAAATCGAAGCCCGTGTAATTGGCGACGAAAAGATCGAGATGTCCATCTCTATCAAGGTCAACGAAGGTGCAGCCGGAGCCCCATCGCATTGGATCGTTGGTGAGACCTGCCTCTTTCGTCACGTCGGTGAATGTTCCGTTGCCATTATTACGATAAAGGCGGTTATGGCCGAAGTAGGTGATGAAAAGGTCTTCAAACCCATCGTTGTTGTAGTCACCCACACATACCGCGGAGGCCCAGCCCTCTGCCACCAGTCCAGCTTTATGCGTGACATCTGTAAAAGTTCCGTCGCGATTGTTATGGTAAAGCCTGTTAGTCGCGTCGGCGGCTGGATGACCATGCAAGGTGCCGCAAAGTAGAAAAATGTCCATCCACCCGTCGCCATCGTAGTCGATGAACGCGCATCCGCACCCCACCGCCTCCATGATGTAATCCTTGTGATCGTCTGGCCCGTAGATGGTGGGAGCGCGCAGGCCCGCGTCCGCCGCAATATCCGTAAGTTTGAACGTGATGGGAAATCCAGACTTCGGTCCACGAGGTTGAGCCGCTGCATGACGGCTTGCCACGCTCTGCGCTACCGCGTTCAGAGAGCGAAGACCAAACAAATTTGCCAATGCGAAGATTGAAAAAGTTCGGCGGGAGAGGCTCATCGGACTACGTCGTCAGCATATCAGCAAAGTCTTCGAGCTGAAGATTGAGCGCCAGCCAAGAAGGTTTCTTCAACGCAAGAGCGAAGCGCTTGGTACTCCTCAACAGTCTCAATGCCCTCAGCTACAATCCTGCTGCCAAGGGTTCTTCCCAGCTTAACCATCGACTGCACAACAGCGAGTGCTGATGGGCGTCGGTGCAGATTGCGCGTGAGATCCATGTCAAGCTTGATCAATTCGGTCGGCAAATCAGCAATCAGGTTCAGGCCACTATAGCCAGCTCCGAAGTCGTCGAGAGCCATTTGAAACCCGTGTTTGCGGCATTCATCCACAATCTTTTTCAAGTGCGATCTATCTCGAACCTTTTCCGCTTCTGTGATCTCAAAAATGAGACGCGACAAAGGAAAGTCTGACAGTTTAGCGGTTCTAAGGGTCAACTGTATGCAGGCGGCCAGACTCTACACAGCTCCCGGCATGAAGTTGATGGAAAGATGGGTCCCGGTTCCTGCAAGACCAAGCTTGGATGCTAGTGATATCGCCTTTATCCGACAGTTTTGATCGAAAGCATAGCGATTTTCATATCGTTACCTGGCTCAGGATTGAGCCTGCACTGGCGCCGTTCAATCCCACGAACCAAGGCTTCGTCGGCGAACACTTGTCCGGCCGCAACATCGACAATCGGCTGAAAGGCCATCGTAAAAGGAAAGGGCTGCGCAGCGTCGTCCCTACACGCACTACAGATGGGAGAAGCAGGTTCGTTTTTCATTGCGGAAAGCTTATCGCCCGAACTAAGAAATGTTTCAATAGCCTCGGCGGAATGAACCCTTTCTCAGCCATTCCATTCCTCCTCCACACTTACGCTAGGAATGTTGCCCGATGGTGACCTTGACCACTCTGTGCTTCGCCGAGCGCGTCTGGGGCGGCATGGCAGGTAAATGGAATATGAGAATAGGATGGGGACGTGACACTGTATCTGCCATCGACAGTGGCGGTCAACAGGACCAAGCACTGTAAATCCCGAGCGATGCTGCTATTCGCTAGGGCGTGCCAGGGATCTCGACCTCAGGAAAGAGGCTCCTCTCTTGCTGCCCGGATGCGCCGCGTGGACGTCATTCTGACATCAGTCGTGCTTCTTCCCGAAACCACAGAGCGTCTGAGGCGTGCTCTCAAGGGGTATCCGTCAACTCTTCCCATCAAGCAAGGATACGGGCTTGGTCCTCGTCCGTTTTATCTGGGATCGAGCGTGATTGTCTCAAACTAATGCTTGGTGCCAGTGTTGGTTAAGAAAATGCCGATATCAGCCGAACTTCCGTAGCTCGGATGGAGACGGGCAGCGCGAACGACGTTCTGAAACGTGCCGAAGTACCGGATGAAGACGATAACGGCAGCAAGCTAAATGCCTCGCAGCATTTCCTGAGGACGGAGCTTGCCAACGGTCAGATTCGATCAGCGAGAGAATTGATCGAAGCGGCGCGGCAACAGAACATCTCAGAGAAGACTTTACGGCGTGCAAAGGTCGAACTGAACATCCGCGCTGACAAGAACGGTTATGCAGGCGGCTGAACCTGGCAACTCTCCCCATTCGTGGTGATGAAATCTCCCATTCCCTGAACGCGACTCTGTCGCTTCCACAATCGCAAGGGAGACGTAAATTCCGATGGTCAAGAATGTAGGAATCGTGATCGCGAGTATAAGCAAAATCACGAAGCCGGTTCCTGGAGCAGCGTTTCCATCATCGCCGGAGACCCATAGTAGAAGAAGTGGGACCGAC
>CAZZUX010000003.1:0-89847 GCA_964657395.1 uncultured Ktedonobacteraceae bacterium | reverse complement strand
GCCGTTTACCGCCAAAAGGCCGGAGTGTCTGCCCGCCGTCCGTGATCCGCGCGAAAGTGAGAGCCGTGTTCTGTCCCAGGTCTCAGTAAAGAGCTGTCGTTCGTCTGGCGAAGGTCCGCGCCCTCGACGAACAACGATCTGCAACCTGGTGACGCAGGCAGCGAGCACTCGTAATTCGCCATGGCCGGTGTTGAGGCGTCATAATGTTGGGCGGCGGCGGTTCTGTAGTTTCAAGCTGCCAGGGGTGGCTTTTGAATCGTTTTGGATGGACTGGTCTGCTTTGTGTTTATCTTGGCTTAGGGACTTGTAGCGCACAGGCGCAGCAACGTCCGCAGATTACCGGCATCTCGCACCTGGCGGTATACGCCAGCGATGCGACCGCAGCTGAACACTTCTACGTCGATGTTCTGGGCGGTGTGAAAGGCACGGATCCGGAAGATCCGAAGGGTGTTCGCTACTACTACAGCGCGACCCAGTACACCGAGGTGTTGCCTCTTCCGGCAGACCATACCATCAGCCGGATGGATCACGTCGCCTTCAATACGAATGACGCAAAGGGACTGCTGGCCTTCCTGAAAGCACATGGAACTGCCGGGCTTACCGACATCCAGACCGGTTCCGATGGCAGCCAGTATTTCGCGAGCAAGGATCCTGAGGGGAACAAGGTTCAGTTTATCCAGCCGGGCAAGGTCGACTTTAAGCCGACGGCGGTTGAGCTCCCGAGCAGTCGCGTGATCCACGTAGGCTTCCTGGTGAAAGACAAGGCCGCCGAAGACCGTTTCTATAAAGAGCTGCTCGGCTTCCGGCCGTACTGGTATGGCGCGATGCATCCGGATAAGGTTGACTGGGTGTCGCAGCAGGTGCCGGACGGGCATGACTGGCTGGAGTACATGCTGGTGGGCGACGGATCAGACACACCGGTGGACAAGGTCGATCAACGATCACTCGGCGTGCTGAACCACTTCTCGCTGGGCGTGCCCAACATGGAGAAAGCGATGACGCTGATGATCGGCCAGGAACGGCTGAGCCCGCGCCATGATGGTCCGCAGATGGGCAAGGACGGCAAGTGGCAGGCGAACTTCTATGATCCGGACGGAACACGCGTCGAGTTCATGGAATTCCAGCCGGTGATCAAGCCCTGCTGCTCCGGCTTCACCGCCGAAAGCCCCGCCGACTAGTACTGGCCGTACGGGCAACGACGCTTTCGGCGCTGATGCCCCCGTTGGTCGCACTGTTTCGTCTGAGTTTGAAAAACAAAATACCAGGTGGGAATAATGACTGATTTTTCTAGACGTAGTTTCTTGCGGCAGGCTTCTGCTGCGGCCGTAGTTGGGACAGTTGCGTTGAAGGCACCGCGGTTGCTGGCGAATCCGCTGGGACTGCCGTTGGGTCTCCAGCTTTATTCGGTGCGTGACCTGTTGCCGAAGGATTATGAAGGCACGCTGCACAAGCTGGGTGAGCTGGGATACCAGGAGGTTGAGGCAGCCGGCTTCTTCGGCCACGATCCGAACCAGGTGAATGCGGCAATGAAGAATGCAGGTCTGAAATGCGTGAGTGCGCATTATGGATACGACGCGCTGAGCCCCAGGGTGGATGAGATTCTCGACTTCGGACACAAGATCGGGCTGAGCTATCTCATCTGTTCCTCTCCAGGGCACAAGGATCCTTCCCAGGCAGGACATGGGCACGAGTTTTCGATCGACGACTGGCGCTGGAATGCTGAGCAGTTCAACAAGTTCGGCGAGAAGGCGCATGCGGCCGGAATCCGCTTTGGCTACCACAATCACACACCCGAATTTCGCAAGCAGGACGGCATCGTGCCGCTGGATGAATTACTCAAGCTGACCGACCCCGCGAAAGTGACATTCGAGCTGGATTGCGGATGGGTGATGGTAGGCGGCGGCGATCCGGTTGTGTACCTGAAGAAGTACGCGAACCGTATTTCCATGCTGCATGTGAAGGACTTCAAAGAGTTGCCGAAGGCTGGGAGTGAATCCACGCCACCGCCGGCAGCCGAGTTAGGTCAGGGTGCGATCGACTACAAGCCCATCTTTGCAGCAGCCGATAAATCGCGGATCAAACACATGTTCGTTGAGCAGGAGCAATTCGACATGCCGCCGTTCGATGCATTGAAGGTAGACGCCACCTACATGCAAGCCTGGAAGGGCTAAGGTACTGGCCGTACGGGCAGAGGCCTTCGGCGGTTTCCTCCCGTTGGTCGTCTGGTTGCATCCGGTCGGGTCAATCAAGAAGGGCGGGTTCTAATCCGCCCTTTCTTCATGCCCGCGATGCGACTCCTAGGTCCACCAGGCCGCGCCGGGTTTTTCCTGGATGACGACTTCCTGGAGGAAGTGTGCGGCCTTGGTGAGACCTTCTTCGGCAGCCAACAAACTATCCTCATGCTCGATCGACAGGACATCGTCGTAGCCGTACATCCGCAGCGTTGACACAAACTCCTTCCACCATTCAGCGCCATGACCATAGCCGCAGGTGCGGAAGATCCAGCCGCGATTGCGTTCGTCCGTGTAGGGCTTGGTGTCGAGGACTCCGGTGCGCACCAGGTTCGCGGGGTAGAGCTGCGTATCCTTGGCGTGTACGTGGAATATCGCCTCTCCGAGGACGCGGATCGCGCCGACAGGATCGATCCCCTGCCAGAACATGTGGCTGGGATCGTAATTGCAGCCGATGGATGGTCCGGCAATTTCACGCAGACGCAGCATGGTTTCCGGACTGTACGCCACGAAGCCGGGATGCATTTCGATAGCGATCCGCACGCCGTGACTGGCGGCAAATTTCGCTTCTTCGATCCAATGAGGAGCAACCACAGACTCCCATTGCCACCTCAGGACGTCGCTGTATTCGGGCGGCCAGGGGCAGGTGATCCAATTGGGTGCCTTGGCATTCGGGGAATCTCCAGGACAGCCCGAAAAATCGACGACATTTTTCACGCCGAGTTTCTCCGCCAGCAGGATGGTGCGACGGCGGGTGTCATGGGCCAGCTTCGCCTGCGCAGGATCAGGATGCAGTGCATTCCCGTGACAGCTCAAGGCGCTGATGGTCACGCCGTGATCAGCAAGCGTCTTACGAAACTCGGCAAGTTGCGCTGGCTGATCAAGCAAGGAGAGCTTGCAGTGAGCGTCACCCGGAAAATTGCCAGTGCCGAGTTCGACTGTGGAGATACCCAGGGCGGCGAGTTTGCTGAGCACGTCGCCGAGCGGAAGCTGCGAGAGGAGTGGGGTGAAGACGCCGACTTTCATCGTTCTCCAAAGTAGAGCAAGGTGCACTGCGCTGTCGACCCGGGCAGGTATTCCCCGCCCGGGCCTGCGACTCTGAGGACCTCTAAGTCAGCCAGCAGCCTCCGCAATGATGTCGGCCACCGCCTGGGGCTGGGAAATGAGCGGCAGATGGCTGCTGGCAACCTCGCGGACAGTCGCCTTGATGTTATTTGCCATGGCATGTTGAGTTTTGGGATTCAGGATGCGGTCGTCAGTAGTCACAAGATAAAAGCTGGGTTTGTGCTGCCAGGCGGGATCAGGGATGGAGCTTTCGAACAGCTTCGCCGCATAAGGCTTCTGAACCGCCACAGCCAGATGGACGAGGCCGCGATGTACGTCGTGCGCGATGGCATCCTGCATGGTAGGGGCGTCGATCCACAGATAACCTGCTTCATCGGGTGAGAGATTGAGGCTTGCCGCTGGTGGGTTGATGCCGAGAATGGAGCCGAATACCTGCTTTGGATCCGGCGCAAACGCCGAGATGTAGACCAGCTTCTCCACGTTCCTGTGATTGCCGGCTGCCGAGATCACTGCGCCTCCATAGGAGTGGCCGACGAGAATCACGGGGCCGTCGACATGATGGAGCAGACGATGCACGGTCGCGACGTCGTCTTCAAAGGAGTTAAGCGGCAGTTGGGCAGCATAAACTTTGAATCCTTGGTGCGCGAGCAGCTTGATCACTTCAGCCCAGCTGGAGCCGTCGATCCAGACGCCGTGAACGAGAACAATGCTCGCCGTTCGATTTTGTTCCACCTTTTGTTCCATCTTTGATTGCATCCTTCCTGATGTTCGTAGTGCTTTCCTGTCTGCTCCGCAGACACAGTTTGTTACGATGCCGCATGACTCGCAAACTTGGTTTTGTGGCGTTCGCAGCGGCTGTGATGATAGTTCAACCCGCTATGCGGATTTTGATAGCGCAGACCGCGCCCCAGGCGCCGTCGATGCAGGACCGGATGGCTCGTTTGATGGGTGGAGGGAACGGAGCCTGGACCCCGGAACAGCTTGCCACGATGGCGAAGATTCGCGATGCCGCACTCAGCGATGATTATGCCCTGACCCGGCTGCGACATCTCACAGACAATATCGGACCGCGTCTGAGCGGTTCGCCCCAGGCTGCAAAAGCAGTCGAGTATGTGGCCGAGCAGATGCGGACGCTGGGCGCGACAGTGACGATGGAAAAGACCATGGTGCCCCACTGGGTGCGGGGTGCGGAAACAGGCGCGCTGGTTTCGTGGAAGGACATGGCCCCTGAGACGCAGCAGAAGATCGTGCTGACAGCGCTGGGCGGAAGCGTTGCCACCCCGCAGGATGGTATTACGGCGCCGGTTGTCGTTGTGTCATCGTTCGACGACTTCCGCAAGCTCCCGCCCGGCGAAGTAAAGGGCAAGATCGTGTTGTTCAACCATCCTTTCGACAAAGAACTGGCGGCCCAGGGACAGGGTGGGCAGGCGTACGGGCAAGCAGTGATTTACCGCGGCGCCGGGCCGAGTATCGCCGGAGCTGCAGGAGCCGTGGCGGTGCTGGTTCGATCCGTGGGAGGAGCGGATTATCGGCTGCCCCATACGGGCGCGACTTTCTACGATCCGGCAGTGCCGAAGATTCCCGCGGCGGCAGTAACGGCAGAAGATGCAGATCTGATGGCCGACCTGGCAGCACAAGGCGAGGTACGGATGAAGCTGGTACTGACGCCGGTGACAAATACGAAGGTAGAAAGTTACAACGTGATTGCAGATTGGAAAGGATCGTCGCACCCGGAGCAGGTAGTCATCGTGTCAGGCCACCTGGATTCGTGGGACCTGGGAACAGGCGCGATCGATGACGGCGCTGGAGTCGTAGTTTCCATGCAGGTAATTCACCTGATGCAGAAGCTGGGGATTCATCCGCAACGGACAATCCGATGCATCGCATGGATGGATGAAGAGTCAGGCTCTGAGGGCGCAGCAACCTATGCCGAAGAGCATGCCAGTGAGTTAGCAAATCACGTGGGTGCGCTGGAGAGTGACCTCGGCGCGGACCATCCAACAGGAATCACCTTCGCCGGCAAGCCGCAGCTGGCAGAGTGGCTGCGACCGGTTGCACACCAGCTCGATGCGATTGGCGCATCGACGATCCGGGAGGGCGAAGAAGCCGGTGAGGATGTGGCCGCAGTCGTGACCAGGGGGGTGCCTGGATTTACCCCGACCCAGGACAGCCGCTACTATTTCAATTTCCACCACACACCTGCGGACACGTTTGACAAGGTCTCTCCGTTACACCTGGGTGAAAATGCTGCGGTCATGGCAGTCACAGCGTACGCGCTGGCGGAGAGCGCAAGTCCAGCCCCACGATAGTAACGTATTGAGCAGAAAGCCTGCGCCTTTCGCTTGGTATATGGCATCGTAGAGACAGGCTGAACGGCGGTTCCAACGACTCCGGGGAAGATGGTTGAGTTCTCTCTTCAATAAGAGGATGGATGCAATGCAGACCGCTTCAAGTCGCAGCCGACTCTCCGGTTCCAACGAGCCGCCTGTTCTGCTTCCAACGATAGCGGCAAGGCTGCAAAGCGTCTTCCGGGATCACTCAGGAGAAGACCGCGCGGCTTTTTACCTCGCGGTGCTCGCTGCTTTGACAGCCCGACTAAAGATGACCGCGCATGTAACTCTCGGCTTCTCCGGCAAGAGGCTGCAGCTCGTGGTGGAGACAGGTTCGCGCTTCCAGGAATTGTTAATCCAGGTGAGACGTGCGATGGATCAGGAAGCGACGAATGATGCGGCTTGCGATGCCGTTCTCGAGATGGAGGGTGATCCGGATACATCTGCTGCCGGCGGACCTACGTACGCAGTGCGGGAGATACCCGAATCAGACACAGCTATCGTTACCTATAGGGAGGTGGGAGCTGTCGAGGCAACTTCTGGCAAGCTCGAGGCGCTGGCTTGCCTGCTCGAACACGCATCGGCACAGTCTGACGAAATAGTTGGTCGCCTTCGCTTGATCCGCGACGAGGATGCACGCGCTCTGTATGCGCAACTCAATCGCACGGAGACGATGCTTCCATCTGATACTGTGCTGGACTTTGTGGCAGCGGCGGCTGCTTCCCATGCAGCGAAGGACGCCGTTGTTTATGCCGATCGCGCAACGACCTATGAGCAGTTGGCGAGCCGCAGTGATGCGATTGCGCGGCAATTGCGAAGGCGCGGTGCTGACCAGAAGCGTCCCGTCGCAATCTGCATGGAACGGTCCGAGTGCGTCCCCCTCATGCAGTTGGCAGTGCTGAAGGCAGGAAGCTTCTACGTACAGCTCGATCCCGGCCATCCTTCTCAGCGCCTGGTCGACATGGTTGAGGAGTGCCGGCCTGCAGTTGTGATTGCGTCAGCGAATACGGCAACGCTGTTCGCCGGGATGAGCGTTGCCTTATGCAATCCGGCCGAACTAGAAGCTGACGCAGAAGACGATGCGCAACTGCCTGTTGTTGTCGCCAGCGATCTCGCGTACATGATCTACACCTCCGGCACGACCGGCCGCCCAAAAGGTGTGATGGTAAGGCATGGCTCACTCGTAAATCTGTTGCTTGGTGCCGGCGAGTTGATGACAGAAACCAGCCGGCTGCTGGCAGTAGCCTCCTTCGCCTTCGATATTTCCGTGCTGGACATGTACCTGCCACTGATTCATGGAGCGACAGTGGTCATTGCGCCGGATAGCGCAGTGGGTGACCCCTGGCGGCTGATGAAGTTGATGGAAGAGCAGGCTATCGATTTCCTGCAGGCTACCCCGGTGACGTGGCGCATGCTGGTAGCGGCAGGGTTTGTGGGTGGTCCGAATATGAAAATGTTGTCAGGCGGCGAAGCACTTTCGCGAGACCTGGCGGATTCTCTTTTGCGAACAGGCGGTACGTTGTGGAATGGGTACGGACCGACAGAGACCACGATCTACTCGTCTCTTGTGAAAGTGAAGGAAAGCTCAGGCCCGGTGACCATCGGGCCGCCAATGGCAAATACGCGCTTTTACGTGGTGGATGAAGCAGGCCATCTCCGTCCCCCGGGTTTCGCCGGAGAACTCTGTATCGGCGGCAGCGGGGTGGCTGCGGGCTACTTCGAACGGCCGGATCTGAATGCAGAGCGATTTATCCCGGACCGCTGGGCCGTCGGCGACGGCGAGGGGCCTATCAACCAGGAAACACTTAATAAGCAACCGCGTCTGTTTCGAACAGGCGATCTGGTGC
Source organism: uncultured Ktedonobacteraceae bacterium (assembly GCA_964657395.1). Classification (GTDB taxonomy): domain Bacteria; phylum Acidobacteriota; class Terriglobia; order Terriglobales; family Acidobacteriaceae. The sequence continues at coordinate 82,374 of CAZZUX010000003.1, read as the reverse complement.
GATGGCTGCCTGAGAGGCAGAATGCCTTTGAGATTTTCGGCAGGCTGGATCAACAGGTAAAGCTGCGCGGGTATCGTATCGAGCTGGGCGAGATTGAGACGGTCCTGAGAAGCGAAAGCGGGATTGCGGATGCTGCGGTGCTTCTGAGAGAAGATGAGCCGGGTGAGCCGTGGCTGGTGGGCTATTGCACACAGAAGTCCGGAACAGCAGTGAACATAACGTTAGTGAGAGAGAATGCAGCCAGGCGACTGCCCGCCTACATGTTGCCCTCGCGGCTCGTGATGCTGGAATCGCTGCCGCTAACAGGCAGTGGCAAGGTAGATCGCCGGGCACTTGCGGCTTTGCCGGCTCCGATAGAAGGCGCGGCTGAGGGGAACATCGCGGCGGAGCCGGCCAACGATGTAGAGGCTTCCCTCCTGCGTATTTTTCGGGAGGTCATGAAGTCGAAGACGTTTGGCGTGGAGGACAATTTCTTCCGGTACGGCGGTTATTCGATGCAGGCGATCCGGCTGCTTGCCATGATCAATCATTCCTTGCAGCAGCAGCTGCCGTTGACCGTATTGTTCGATGCGCCGACCGTACGGAAGCTGGCTGCTTTGATCCGCGGCGGGGATGTGCTGGAGGCACTCGTTCCTATTCGACAGGACGGAGAGAAGGCGCCTTTCTTCCTGGTGCAGTCCTACCTGCTGTATGACTTATCCCGGAATGTGGTGGAGGACGGAAGGCCCATCTACGGCCTACGTGAGCAGGGATGGTCGAGGAGTTTTCCTGGATTGCAGGAGCAGGTGACCGCGTACGTGGCTGCTATCAACAAGCAATGGCCACGAGGGCCGGTACACCTTGGAGGCTGGTGCGCAGCGGCGCCGCTGACAGTAGAGATTGCCCGCAGTCTCTCGGCTACAGGAAGAAGAGTGGGCATGGTGGCGCTGTTTGATGCTGAGGCGCCCGGCTTTGTGGAGCGGCCGTTGCGAGGCAGTCTATGGCTTGCAAGCATCGGAGCGATGTGGCGCTTTCACAGGATGCGGCTGCGCGATATGAGCTGGCGTGCGAGATTCAGCTATGTGCAGGAGCGATTGGCGATGGCTCCGCAAAATCTGATCGGGCGTTTTTATGAGCGGTACATGGGTAAGATGGTGCGTTTGCAGAAGAGACTTCCCTGGCTGCCAGGAAGTTTGTTCCGCAATCGCTTCAATGCCGGAGACGTGGTGGATGTAGCCCAGTTGCAGCCGTTGGATCTGCGTGTTCAATTGTTCCGTGCCCGTGATGTGCCGTCGATTCCCGGGAGCGATGACGCGCTGGGCTGGCGTACGATTGCGCGTGGCGGAGTGGAAGTAAAATTCATTCCAGGCCACCATGAGTCCATGTTCCTGGCTCCGAATATCGATGCTTTGCGGAGCGAGTTCCAGGCATCGATGCGGCAGGTGGAGACGGAAGCAGCGATCAACCGGTAGTCACCGCATCGCGCCGGATCAACAATCACTCCGACGTACTGCATAGCTCCTTCCTTTCGTTACCACGCGAAGAGATCAGGGTGCATCCACATGACGGCGGGAACCGTCACTATGGATGTGAGCGCAGGACCTGCCGCATGACGCAAATGGAAAAAGTGAGATGGAGCCTGCGATGGTTGTTGCTGCCGCTTCTGCTGGCTGGAAGTAGTGGCATGCGGGCACCCGGTGCGCAGTCACAGAAGAAGCAGGAACATCCGTTACTGGTGGCGTACTTTCCTCAGTGGGGCCTGCACAGCGAACCGAAATACACCGTAAAAACACTCGCCGACAGTGGCGGAGCAGCGCTGCTGGACCAGGTGAATTACGCGCAGGGCTCGCCGAAAGACGGCGTCTGTTCGCTGGCTGATCCGCAAGCAGATATCAGCTACACCTTCGCCGCCATCGAAAGTGTGAATGGGAAGGCTGATAACCCTCTCTCCACATTCCGCGGCAACCTCCATCAGCTGGAAGAATTGAAGCAGCGCTATCCACGTCTGAAGGTACTCATCTCGCTGGAGGGCAGTGCGCAGTTCTTTGCGAACGATGCATTGCCAGAACATCGCAGGAGTTTTGTAGCTTCCTGCATGAAGCTGTTCATTGAGGGACGGTTTGCACCCGGTGTGCACAAGCCGGGGATCTTCGATGGAATCGACCTCGACTGGGAGTATCCAAAAATCGGGGAAGCCGAGAACTACATCGGATTGCTGCGGGAGTTCCGCAGACAGCTCGATGCAGAGCGGCGTGGATTGCAGTTAACGGTGGCAGTCGGACCAAGTCCGAGGATGTATCCAGGTGTCGCCATGACGGAAGTGAGCCGCTATGCAGATCGCGTCGGCGTAATGAACTACGACTATGCCGGGCCCTGGAGCAAGACGACCAGCATGATCGCACCACTCTATCCTGCAGGTGACGATCCTACGGAGGGCGGCAGCGTGGATGGCAGTCTCCGCCAATATCAGGATGCGGGCGTCCCCCCGGGCAAGCTGCTGATGGGGCTGCCTTTTTACGGCTACGGGTGGGAGCAGGTGGGCAGCAGCAATGATGGCTTGTACCAGACAGGCCAGCCGATTCATGAAGACAAGCCTTACAACTACGTGGCGGGTTTGATGGCTCACTCGGTAGTACACCGCGTCGAGGAATCGAAGGCACCGTGGCTCTATGACGGCAGCAGTTTCTGGACCTACGAGGATCCGATTTCGATCGCGTACAAAGTGGACTATGCGCAGCATCATCGAATGGGTGGATTGATGATCTGGGAGTTGAGCGGCGATGATGCGTCCGGTACGCTGCTGCGCGCCGCATACATGCAGTTAACGCATCCTGAGCTGCACGCTGCTGCAGGCGAAGGGAACGGCGATGCGGCTGTGTCCAATCAGATCGCTCGTTCCACGATGGATGGACGCAAGGTTCGCTGTAATTGATCGTGCCTCAACTCCAACTTCAGAAACATACGAATTGCGGCTGATAAACATTCCTGTGGTAGCCGGAATGATCCGTTCCAGTCCCGATGGAAAAGGCGCGCATCCTACCTGCTGGCAGCTTGCCCTGCAATGTGCCGGCCAGCTGCTGAGTCCAGCGGGGTTTATGAATGAAGCAGGAAGAAACAGAAGCGATAGCTGAAAACACCACCCAGGGCGGCGCCCCTTGTGACATAAGCGTGAGCCGCCGTACTTTCGTGAAGGGTGCGACGGTCCTGACAGGGAGCGCAATCGCTGGCCTGCCGGTACTTGGCGCGGAAGACGGGGTGGATGCAAGTAAGCCGGTGACGAAGCTGCGATTGAAGATCACAATCAACGGCCAGCAGAAAGATCTGATGGTCGATCCGAGGATCAGCCTCCTGGACCTGTTGCGTGAACAACTACAGCTGACAGGTACCAAGAAGGGCTGTGACCACGGGCAGTGCGGTGCATGCACCGTGCTGGCCAATGGCCGACGTATCAACAGCTGCCTTGCGTTGGCGATTGTGCATGACGGCGATGAAATCGTGAGCATCGAAGGGTTGGCAGATGGCGACAATCTGCACCCGGTACAGCAGGCGTTTCTTGACCACGACGGCTACCAGTGCGGTTACTGTACCCCCGGCCAGATTCTCTCTGCTGTCGCTTTACTCTCAGAGGCCAAAAAAGGCGAGGCAAGTTTTGTTACGGCGGAGCTGGCAAAAACCGGTCCAGCTGAGTTGACGACCGAGGAAATTCAGGAACGGATGAGCGGCAACATTTGCCGCTGCGGTGCATATCCGGGCATTGTGGCAGCAGTTAGACAGGCATACAGAAGCTAAGGCAAATACAGTGCAGCCATTCGAATATACGAGAGCAGAAGATCCGCAGGCAGTGGTAAGTGCGCTGGGTCGCGCACCAAAAGCAAAGATACTCGCCGGCGGGACCAACCTGGTTGACCTGATGAAACAGAACGTCGAGAGACCCACGGGCTTGGTCGATGTCAACCGCCTGCAACTGGCAGAGATCACCGAGCTTCCAGACGGCGGTCTGCGATTGGGGGCCTTGGCCCGCAATGCGGAGACAGCCAATCATCCAATAGTGCGAAAGAATTATCCCCTGTTGTCGCAGGCCATTCTCGCCGGGGCTTCCCCGCAGCTACGGAACGCAGCCAGTAACGGTGGAAACCTGCTGCAACGGACGCGCTGCTACTACTTTTATGATCCTGCCTTTACTGCCTGCAACAAACGCAATCCTGGTAGCGGATGCGCAGCGATCAAGGGTTACAACCGCATTCACGCGATACTTGGTGCGAGTGCAGAATGCATAGCCACTCATCCCTCGGACATGTGCGTGGCGCTGAGTGCCCTCGGAGCCAGCGTGCGTGTGCGTGGCGCCCGCGGCGAGCGGACAATCCCGTTCGATGATTTCCATCGGCTGCCCGGAAAGAGTCCGGAAGTCGATACGAATCTCCGCCCGGATGAGTTAATCCTCTCTATTGACTTGCCCAGGTCGCCGTACGCGGACCACTCCGCCTACATCAAGGCTCGGGACCGGGCGAGCTACGCATTTGCGCTCGTCTCGGCTGCAGCGGCGATTGAAGTGGAGGGCGCAACTATCCGTTCGGCACGTTTGTCGCTTGGCGGGGTAGCGCACAAACCATGGCGGTCAGAAGCTGCGGAGCGTCTGCTGGTAGGCAAGCCGGCCGAGCAGGCGAGCTATCGTGCTGCGGCGGATGCGGCGCTAACCGGAGCGAAAACCTATGAACATAATGCATTCAAGGTTGAGATGGCCAAGCAGGTGATTGTGCGCGCCTTCACCGTGGCGGGAGGGCAGGGATGACCGCGATCGGCGACTCTGTTATTCGAAAAGACGGACCGGCGAAGGTGATGGGCCAGGCGAAATATGCCGGCGAGTTTGAGCTCCCAAACGCGGCCTGTGCAGTAATGCTTACCAGCACCATCCCGAACGGCCGCATCGCTCGCATGGACGTTGGCGCAGCAGAACGTGCGCCAGGTGTATTGAAGGTGATGACGCCGTTCAACACGATGAAATTGCCGAATGGTGGCAAGTCTGCTGTGCACCCGCCTGCCGGACGCGTACTGTCACTGCTACAGGACGACGCTGTGCATTACAACAACCAGCCCATCGGTGTGGTTGTTGCAGAGACCCTGAATCAGGCGCTCTTTGCAGCATCGCTCATCGGGGTGAAGTACAAAACGGCAGTCCCCGATTTCGACTTTCAGGGAGGATTTCCGAAGGCTCGTCCGGGATCGCATGGTAAAGACCCATCGGATGTAGGAATAGGAGACTTCGATAAAGGCAAGTCAGAAGCAGAAGTGACAGTCGATCAGATTTATACGACGCCGATGCAGAATCATAACCCGATGGAGCCCCATGCCACGATCGCAGAGTGGGATGGTGAGAAGCTCACGGTGCATGATGCGACGCAATACATATCCGGAGTGAAGCAGACTCTCGCCAAGACGTTCGGGATTCCAGATGACAATGTCCGCGTCATCTGTCCGTTCGTTGGCGGCGGCTTTGGCTCGAAGGGGTCTACCTGGTCGCATGTCGTTCTGGCTTCGATGGCCGCAAAAATGATCAACCGCCCTGTGCGGCTGGTGCTGGAGCGTCCGCAGATGTTCGGACCAGTCGGCGGCCGTCCGCAAACTCATCAGCACATCGTGCTCGGCGCTAAACGCAATGGCGAACTCACCGCGATCCGCCACGACGTCTACTCACATACATCGGTCATCGAGGACTTCGCTGAGCCATCGTCAAACGTAACGAGGATGCTGTACGCATGTCCAAACATCATTACATCGCAGAAGCTGGTGTCGCTGAATGTGGGTACGCCGACATTTCAACGTGCACCAGGCGAGGCTACGGGAACCTTCGCGTTAGAAATCGCGATGGACGAACTTGCCGAGAAGCTGAAGATGGATCCGATCGCTCTGCGCCTCAAGAATTACGCTGAGAAGGATCCTACGAACCGTAGAGAATTCTCCAGTAAACACCTGCGTGAGTGCTACATGCAGGGCGCCGAGAAATTTGGATGGAGTAAGCGGAATGCCAGGACCCGCGCTACCAAAAACGGTCATCTTCTCACCGGAGTTGGCATGGCAACTGCAACATACTCTGCGAATCGTTCGGCCGGAATGGCAATGGTGCGCTTCGAGCCAAATGGACGGGTAACCGTCGCTTCCGGTTCCCAGGATCTTGGCACTGGAACGTATACGATCATGGCGCAGGTTACCGCAGCTACTCTCGATCTACCCATCGAGATGATCGACGCGAAGCTGGGTGACTCGACGCTGCCCAAGGCGCCGGTATCAGGCGGGTCACAAAGTGCAGCCAGCGTGATGCCGGCGGTACAGGCTGCCGCAGAGCAGGCGCGTCTCAAACTATTCACCGCGATGGTAAGCGATCCATCCACGCCGTTTCACGGTGCGCAGCCGGAAGATCTTGAATTCAAGAACGGCATGGTGAGGCTGAAGGCAAAACCGAAGGGAGATGCAGTCAGCTACAAAGAGTTTGTGGCAAAAAGTGCAGAGCCTGTTAGCGCTACTGGATCTGCACAGCCGGAACAGGATTCGGAAGGTTACTCGAATCATTCGTTCGGCGCTGTTTTTGCCGAGGTCGACGTGGACGAAGCTCTGGGCATGCCGCACGTGCGCCGGGTAACCGGCGTCTATGACATTGGAACGCTGTTAAGCGGCAAGACCGGAATCAGCCAGCTGGTCGGCGGCGTGGTCTGGGGTGTAAGTCTGGCACTGCATGAAGGCACGCACATCGACCTGCAGACCGGGCGGCCCGTCAACAACAACCTGGCGGAATACCATGTGCCTGTTAATGCGGATATTGGTGCGATCGATGTCTCGGTACTGAACATTGCGGACAAGAAGTTCAATCCGCTGGGAGCGCGAGGCATCGGAGAGATCGGGATAACGGGTGCGGCAGCCGCAGTCGCCAACGCAATCTATAACGCGACTGGAAAGCGTGTTCGCAGTGCACCGATCACTCCTGACACATTGATGGCCTGAATAGATTGAAAAGGAACGTGGCTAAAATAAATCCTCTGCGGCTAGGCTGGCTGCAGAGGACTTTTATTCTGGCGTCGCCTACCGAATCTGTATGGGATTATCCCCGCCCTCCGAAGCTGGAGCACAGTGGACGCACAATCCGCATTGTTCACGCAGGCATTCTTCTTGCCGAGACCGGGCGGGCCTTGCGCGTGCTGGAGACAAGCCATCCGCCGGTCTACTACATCGCTCCGGGAGACGTTGCAACGCAGCACCTGCGGAGATCCACTCGCGGTGGCAGCTTCTGCGAGTTCAAAGGCATGGCCGCTTACTGGTCGATCGCGCTGGATGGTGCAACCGTTGCCGACGCGGCATGGAGCTACCCCAGGCCAACTGCCGGCTACGCAGCGCTGCAGGATCATCTTGCGTTTTATGCGAGCCGCGTGGATGAATGCTATGTGGATGACGAGCGCGTGATTGCACAGGCTGGGGATTTCTATGGCGGCTGGATCACGTCTGACATCACCGGACCGTTCAAAGGTGCACCCGGGACGCTCGGCTGGTGATTCGGTTCGCGGCCGTCACACGATAAGCTTGCAGAGATGAGCGAGTCTGCAGATTTTCAGAAGATGCTACAGGTGGCGCTGGATCAAGCGCGCGAGGGCCTGGCAGAAGGCGGATTGCCGATTGGTGCGGCCCTGTTCAAACAGGATGGCTCGCTGCTGGGTGCAGGACATAATCGACGGGTGCAGGATGGAGATCCGTCATCCCACGGCGAGACAGACGCATTCCGAAGAGCAGGACGGCAGCGTTCCTATCGGGATGTGATCATGGTGACGACGCTGGCGCCATGCTGGTATTGCAGCGGGCTGATCCGGCAATTCGGATTCAGAACACTGATCGTGGGCGAAAGCCGCAATTTCGCCGGCGGCCTGGCGTGGCTGCGCGAGCATGGCGTCACAGTCGTGGATCTGGATTCAGAAGAATGCGCGACGATGATGGGTATGTTCATCGCAGCGCATCCGGACGTATGGAACGAAGATATCGGCGTGGACTGACTATCGTTAGAAGCTGAACCTCGCTGTTAGTTCAAGAGTACGAGGGCCCGCACCTTCGGCTGTTTGCAGCGCAGTGCTGACGCCGAAGCCGCCGACGCCAGCGTCAACGTTCATGTTGGGCACATCGTAATTGCGGTGGTTGAAGATGTTGGAAGCTTCTGCGCCGAAGTTGAATTTAAGACTCTCGGTAAGGGTGGTCTGCTTGATCAGAGACATGGAGAAAGTGTCCGTGCCCGGTCCAACAACGTTTCCGACGCCAGCGCTGCCGAAGCCGCCGCTGTTCGCTGCCGGATCTTGGAAAGCTGCCGGATTGATGTAGGCAGATCGCGGTCCGCTCATGTATGTCGGCACACCCGCTACACGATCCGCGCGGGTTGAACCAGTGTCCGAAAGTAAGTTGGTGCCGCCAGGATCGTTGTTCGTCTGATAAGGCGTCAGGAACGCACCGCCCTGCAGGACAACGACGCCACCGAGATTCCAGCCACCGGCAAGCAGATCGACTGCACGATTATTGGCGAAGAAAGGTTTGCCCTTTCCGAACGGGAGTTCGTAAAGATAGGTCGCGAGGAAGCGGTTGCGGCGATCAAAAGTGACGTTGCCGTAATCGAGCCCGGGATGAAAGCGATCGGAGGTGACAGCTGTTCCTTCGGTCGTGGTACTGGATGGCGCATAACCCTGCCCATCCGATAGATCGCGCGTCCAGATGTAACTGGCCTGAAATTGAAGTCCATTGGTGAAGCGCTTGTTGAGAGCGACGCTCATGCTGTTGTAGTTGCTCTCGGCATCGTTGGCGATACTTTCGATGTAGCCCCAGCTTTGAAAAGGCGCGGCGACTGCGGGGTCAGGCGAGGAGAAGGCGTTGCTCCAGCCGATGGTGTTCGGCGCAACCTGGTTCACGTCAACAAACGTTTCGAGATTTGAGCCATGGCTGCCGATGTAAGAAAGACGCATGCCTATGTTGTGGCCAATGTCCTGTTCGACCGTGAGATTCCACTGCTGCACAGCAGGATCTTTGTAGTGAATGGGAAAGGCGTACTGAAACGATGCACCGCCTGATGTCGGCGCCGAGAAGGGACTTGGGAAAGAGATAGTGGGATTGCCGTTGGCATCGAAAGACTGACCTGTGTAAAGAACGAAGCTGGATGCGACGGCCCATCCGGAGACGAGCGAGAAGCCAAGCGGCTGCTCGATAAATCGACCCCAACCTCCACGCAGAACAGTCTTGTCCGTGCCGTAGGGCCGCCAGGCGAAGCCGACTCGTGGACCGAAATCGTTCTTGTACGTGTAACGAAGCACATCAGGAATACCGGCCTGCGCAGCAGTGATGACAGGCGAAGGTGCGATCGACGTGACGAAGGCGGGAGAGTTATAGCTCTCGGCCTTGGCATTGGGCACAACGACGGCGCCCTTCACTCCATTGACGTTATAAGTTGGCAGGAAGGCGGCAGTGTTGTAGTCAACGTCCTTGAGAGGCGGATGAAGTTCATAACGCAGACCGAGATTGAGGGTAAGACGATTCGTGATTTTCCAATCGTCCTGCGCATACATGCCGTAGCCATAGCCGAGCCCGTTCATGGCGGGATGATTTACCTGCTCGGCAATGTAGGTGTAGTCAGGGAAGCCCTGAAGAAATCCTGTAAAGGGATCAAGGCCCGTCGTGCCGCCGTTGAAGTAGTACTGGCCGGGCTGATAATTTCCGAAAACATTGTCGTCATGGTCAGTCATGCGACGGACATCACCGCCGAATTTGAACGTGTGCCTGCCCTTGTTCCAGGTGAGATTGTCGAGCAGTTGCACGATGTTGCTGTGTTGCACCGAGGGATTGCCGCCGCCGGTGATCATGAAGCCGCCGCTGATATTGATATCCGGAGCTTCCGTGACTGGATCGGGTGTAACTCCCTGGATGCCTGCGGCGGCAAGGTAGCCGGCAGTGCTGCCTTCCAGCATGGCCGTGGTGAAGTGGGTGCCATTGAAGCCGGCGCGAAACTCATTCACGATGTTGCTGGTGATGGTGTAGTTATGCGAGAAGGTAACGCCCTGGTCAGCTTCGGGCTGACCGAACGCACCGGTGATGGGAGAGCCGGCATCGACACAATAACCGGCACAGTTAGGATTCGGCGGCGTGATCACTGAGCGGATTTTGTAATTGCCGCGGATGAACACCGACTGCTTCGCATTGATGGCATAGTCAAGCCGAAGGTCGGCCTGATCGCTCGAGATAGGCGCGGAATAGTTTGTACGATAGTTGTTCTGCTGGAAGATGGTCGGGTCGCCGTAGTTGGGCAGCGGCATGAAGGCCTGTATGATCTGCGCGGAAGTTGTGCTGACCGGCACAGTCGTAGGCGTGGAGGTCCCGAGATATTGCGTGAGGTCGCCGCTGCGCATGGCAGCTGTCGGAACCGTGGTGATCAGCGGCACCTGGCGTGGCAGTCGCAGACCTTCATAGCTCATAAAAAAGAAGGTCCTGTCTTTCCCGCTGTAGAGATGCGGAATGCTGACGGGGCCGCCGAGAAAGCCGCCGAAATCGTTCATGTGAATGGTCTGCTTTGAGCCGGTAAATGGATTGCCGGCGTTCAACGCAGTATTTTCGAAGTTCTCGAAGAAGCCGCCATGGAAATTGTTCGTACCCGACTTGGAGGTGGTCGTGACGTCGGCGACGCCGCTGAATTCGGCGTTGTTGTTGCTCCCGCTGATAGTGATTTCAGAAATCGAGTTGAAAGAAGGAAAGAGTTCGTTGATAGGTCCGCTGTTCTCCACGCTGACGCTGCTGATGCCGTCGATGGTGTAGGACATGAGAGCAGGCGTAGTGCCATTGATGAGCAGGTTATTGGAGTCGTCGACCTGTACACCGGGCTCCGTGCTGAGCGTGTCGATGGGGCTGGTAGAGCCTGTGGAACGCGAGTACACAGCCACTGGAAGAGTAGTGAGTTCGAGGCCGGTCTTGGTTTCGGAAAGATTCGAAACGTCGGTCGTGATCACACCCGCGCTTGAATCCTGCACAGTGATGGTTTGCGATGCGGCGCCTATGGTAAGCCTGGCATCGACACGCTTCACCTCCCTTGCCTGCAGATCAAGTCCGTCGAATTTTGCTATCTCAAAACCGCTCGCTTCAACAATGACCTGGTACTTCCCATAGTCAATGTTGATAAAGCTGTACTCGCCATTCGCAGCAGTTTTGGCTATCTTCTGGGCGGCCGTCCCGGTGTTGACAAGGGTTACCGTCGCATTGGGCACCAGGCTGCCGGAAGCATCGGTGACCATACCGATGATCGAACCGAAGGTGGATTGCGCGACAGCGGTAGCAGGCGCAACCACGATGATCGCGAGCAGAGAGACGAGGAGTGCGAGAGACAACAGCAAACGACGGAGAGAATGGCGATGCTGCAGCATGGGTGCTTCCTCCCGGATGTAGGTATGCGCGTTCGTTGCGGCAACAGGAGTGCCGAAGAACGAAAGGTACAAAGCTGCTCTGCCGGGGGAAGGCGGGCAGTCAGTGATGCAGAGATGCGCGCTTCAAATTTTTCCCGGAGCAAGGATCATCCGCGGCTCCGGCAAAGTCAGCTCAAGGCTGCATAGGTAGATCCATCAGCGGGTTCTTGTTGTAGAAGTCAAATGGACGAATCGTGACGTCATGCCACATCGTGGGCATCTGCGGCCAGTCTTCAGGACGCGGCACATGATGGAAGCCCATGGTGTACCAGGCGACGATGTCGGTATCCATGATGTTGCGATTCTTCTTCGTCCAGACGGGAAGACCGTCCGTGGCTCTGCTTCCCGGAACGTAGAGGCCGGCAGCATAACGTTCGTCCGGGTCGTATGGCGTGATCCACAGATTGTGGGCAGAGTAGCCGCCGCGCTTCTGTGGCCAGTCATCCGATGCCAGCAGTGAAATGCCCGTCTCACCAGGCATAATTTCAAAGCTCGTCGGATAGCCAAGTGAATTCTTCTCGGCCATATTGGCGAAGCGCCACATCTGCGGATGTTCGATAGAGGTATTGAGCTGAGCCTCGCTCTCTTTCGAAAGCATGCTAGGCTGCATGGCCCAAATGGTGGTCCGTCCGGTCGTGGTCTTCGGATCCAGCTTGTACTGGACAAGCTTGTCCTGCATGAAGCTGTTCTTGGTGCCATCCACGTCAAGATCGAGACGGAACGAGAAAAAGTGATCGTGATCCACTCCGTCCAGACCGGGCGCAACAAGATGGCCGAACTCGAGCGCTTTTCCGTTCTCATCTTTGCCGGTGAAGTCGCCCGCATGTTCGTCGGTGAACTTCTGTTCCTTGACCGGCTTCACCTCGAGAACTCCGGTAGCGCCGACGGCGATCTTGATAGAACCTTCCTGCTCGAAACGCCAGTCAAGGATGTAGTCGTAATTTCCTACAACAGCGACTGTCCGAAAAACCAGCTCGCGGCCGGGACGGCCATAGATAGTGCCGTCTTCATCCATGTGACGCCACGAGGGGTCGCCCGCTGTGCGCTCGAAGATGCAGGCAAGTTGCGCACGCTGGAATGGTTGACCTGTCTCCTTGTAAAACGTGCCGCTGACGAAGGTGGCGGTGTCCGGGCAATCGATGCCGGGATACAGCGACTTGATCATGCCGAGACCCGTGTCCATGAAATATTCGCCGGCATCCAGGAAGACGTGGGAGTTCCACGTCTCTTCCGTGTCCTGGTACGGCACGAACATTTCGGAAAGTGAACCCTCGTAGAGAACGGAGCGTCGCTTGCCATTATCCTCGAGCGAAGCCTGCTGAATGATTGGCCCGGAGCGCGGATCAAGACGAAAGCGAAAGTGCCAGTTCTGCCAGCTGACTTCCCCGTCCTTGATGGTAAAGCTGGGTCCCTGCGGCTGTGAGATCACGATTGGCTTGGTGCCAGGAAGCGCAGGCCCACCATCGTTGTCATAAATGCTGGAGTTGGCCGGATTCAGAACGTCGCCATAATCGGTGACGCGTAGAACCTTGTGAGCGGCCATGTCTTCGACCGTGAAGATGCCGCCGATCTCGCGATCCATCGGATGCGTCATACCCTCGGTGTACATGCACCCGCCCCAGCCGATGCGTCGTCCGTCCTGCTCCTTCATGGCGATGTAGCCAGCGGCAGTGGTATAGCAATAGACGAGATTGAGATCGGTGATCCCGCGCTTCTTCAGTGCCGCTATGACCCGCGGATCGTGCTTGATGATGTCGTCGAACTGGTGCTCTTCCGTGCTGGTGAAGGGGGCCTGTTCTCCCTTGAGGTCCTTAAAGTCGAGAACTTTCCTGTTCGTGATGTCGACAGTCGCGGCATAGGATTTTCCATCTTCATAGAGGACTACGTCAGCCTTGCGCTGAATGGGATCGCCCGGCTTCCAGGCCAGCACTTCCGCCTTGGGCGGCTCGCGCAAAAGGATACTCGGATAGAGGGTTTTCTCATGCGTCTTGCCTGCCTCGCGAAGAACTTTGTAGATCGTCCAGTACTCATCCGGGGTAAGCCCATCGGTAGGACTATAAACAGCAGGCGCAAGAGCATCGGCCTGATGAATAGCAGAGACGCTGGCGACAACGAGCAGCAGGCAAGCGGTACAAGAAACGATGACACGTGAGAACACCAGAAAATCCTCCTGTAGAAGCATGCGGGGAAATCGAAAGCTCTTCCGCTGCGGTAATGACAGAGTGGTGCGCGTAGCGATGAAAGTTCAGCGGATTCGAGCCTGTAAAGCCAAGAGGTGCGAACGCGAGATGCGAACCACCAACCGTCACGGGGAGTGAAGAAGCGTCCTGGCTTCGCACCGGCGCGATAAGAAGGGCGCCTGCAGTGTTGGTGATGCTACAGCGATTCCGCCTGCATATCAATCCTTTTCAGGTCTGTGGCGGCGTTTATGCAAGGGCATGCATAAAGAGCCGGACTTGAGAGCCGCAGAATGCTCACCAGTCGGCGGCTCGGTTCTCGATATGATGGCTGGAGCGAATCTGCAATCAAGGCCGGTGTCATGGCAGGTGATCCACAACGCGCTATCGGTAGGCTACAGGAGCTACGTCGGCTGACTGCGAACGCGCAGGGCGCACAGCGGGTAGCATGGACACCGACATGGCTGCAGGCGCGAAGCTGGTTCCAGAGCCAACTGAAGAGTCTGCCTGCGACGTGGAACCTGGAACATCATTACGATGCAGCCGGCAACTCCTGGACGACTTTACCAGGAAAGTCTAAGCGAACACTGATCCTTGGAAGCCATCTCGATTCCGTGCCGAACGGTGGCTGGCTGGATGGTGCCTTGGGCGTGATCGCTGGCCTGGAAGTATTGCTTTCGATAGCAGAAGCGTGCCGCGGCTTACCAGAAGTCACGTTGCGATTAGTCGACTGGGCGGATGAAGAAGGCGCACGTTTCGGACGCAGCCTCTTCGGATCATCTGCATTCGCAGGTACGCATTCTATCGAGGCGGATCGCCAAAGAGTGGACCGCGACGGCATACGGATGGAAGACGCGATGCGCCGCTGCGGCGTTGATATCAACGCAATCGCAAGTTCAGGGCAGGAGCGCAGAGACGCCGGAGCTTACCTGGAACTGCACATCGAACAGGGTCCCGTGCTGGAAAGCAGGAAGCTCCCACTGGGCGTCGTTCTGGGCACCAAGGGTGTCGAGCGGCACGCCATCACGTTCCTTGGGCAGGAGGCACATTCGGGATCGACGCCAATGAAAGTACGGCGTGACGCGCTCGCGGCTGCTGCCAGGCTGGCATTGCAGATCCGAACGATCGCGGGCAAACATGCGGATGCGGTCGCGACAATGGGAAGCGTGAAAACATTCCCCGGTATCGTGACAGCAGTCGTGGGACGCTGCGAAACGACCCTGGACATGCGCGATCTGGATGCAGGCGTTTTGGGAGAAATGCTTCGTGAAGCAAGGTCAGCGAGCGAGCGGTTTGCAGAAGAAGAAGGCTGCACCGTGGAATGGTCGCGCATCTGGAGTATTGAGCCGATCGCTTTCGATCCGCACCTCATCGCATTGTGCGACGCAGCCATACGTGAAGTAGCCGGAGACTGTTGGCAGTTGCCTTCGGGACCGCTGCACGATGCGGCTGAGGTCGCGCGTTCCGGCATTCCATCCGTCATGATGTTTGTGCAGTCGATTGCTGGATTGAGCCACAATGCCGCAGAGGATACGCGAGAGGAAGACCTTGCGCTCGCCATTCGAGCTTTTGCCCGGCTTGCTCAGGAAACCATGCGATGGTTGGTGATGAACGATGCAGTTGCATGAAACGAGCGCGATCAGGCTGGTAGTTGACTTCATGAGATGGTGCATACTAACCACTCACGAAGCAGCGGAGACAGCATTGCGAACAAGTCACACGTTGTTGTTCGCAGGAGGGCGATAGTTGTCAACACAAGCCAGCAGCGCAGCGGGCCAGCCCAGAGACGAGGCTGACAAAAGTATCCGCTTTGCAGCGCCTGCGCGCAGTAATGGGAATGCATCGCGATTTGCAGAGCTTCATTCGGGCTTTGATCGGCAGGCAGCGATTCCCGAAGCAAATCGATGTCTCTTCTGCTTCGATGCACCGTGTACAACAGCATGTCCGACGCACATAGACGTGCCGCGTTTCATCAGAAAAATCGCCAGCACAAACTTTTCGGGTGCGGCTGCAACCATTCTCGACGCAAACATTCTTGGCGGCAGCTGCGCCCGTGCCTGTCCCGTCGAGGTGCTATGCGAAGGCGCCTGCGTGCTGCATCACTACAACAAACAACCAATTCAGATCGGCCGGCTTCAGCGATTCGCGATCGATACATTTCATCAGAGCGGAGCCGCCCTGCCGTTTTCCGCCGGCGAAGAGACAGGTCGATCCGTTGCGTTAATAGGCGCCGGACCAGCGTCGCTCGCGTGCGCTGCGGAACTACGAAGAAGAGGGATTCGTGCCGTGCTTTTTGATGCGCGCGCGTTGCCCGGCGGTCTGAATACGTTCGGTGTCGCCGAGTATAAGCTGCCTGTGATCAAGAGCCTCCGCGAGATCGAAATGCTCGCGCAGCTTGGCGTGGAGTTCCACTTCGAAAGTCCGATCGATGCTGAGAGCCTTACCACGCTGGAAAGTCAACATGATGCAATCTTCCTGGGTATGGGACTGGGATCCATCCATAGACTGGGAGTGGACGGCGAAAACCTGCCGGGTGTCATGGATGCACTCGAGCTGATTCGCGCTTATAAGTCAGGAGAGATTGTCTCGGCGCCGGAGCGGGTGGTCGTGATAGGAGCTGGCAACACGGCAATCGATGCGGCGATCGCGTCAGTACGGCTTGGGGCAAAGGATGTGCGCATTGCATACCGCCGTGGACCGGAACAGATGTCTGCCTTCTCGTTCGAGTACGAACATGCGCGACGAGAGGGTGTGCAGTTTGACTGGTACGTTCAGCCGCTGGCAATCCGAGGCGATACCAACGTCAACGCGGTGGATTTCACGAGACTTGAAGTGACCGAAGATGAATCCCTCGTGAAACAAAAAGGCTCGGAGTTTGCACGCGCTGCAGACTGGATAATCCTGGCGATTGGACAGGCGCCGCATACCAATTTCCTGGATGCAGTGAACATCGAGATGCAGCGCGGTCGCATTGTGATCGATCGCGTGACCGGGCAAACGTCCTGCGCAAACTATTTCGCCGGTGGCGACTGTACAAATGGCGGACGCGAAGTAGTGGATGCAGTCGCCGACGGTAAGCGCGCAGCGATTGGGATCGCAGCCTGGCTGGGGACTCAGAATGGCTGACCAAAACCAGTCGCGGCCAACCTTGGCAACGAAGTTCTGCGGCATCGAGTGTTTAAATCCATTCTGGCTGGCCTCTGCACCGCCTGCCAACTGCGGCGAACAGGTGATGCGCGCCTTCGATGCAGGTTGGGGAGGCGCGGTGTGGAAGACGATCGGTGAGCCGATTACCAACGTGAGTTCGCGCTACTCCTCCATCGACTATGAAGGCCGAAGGATGATGGGCTTCAACAATATCGAACTCATCTCTGATCGTTCCATCGAGGTCAATCTGCGCGAGATCGCAGAAGTGAAGAAGCGTTATCCCAGGCATGTCGTGATCGCGTCCTTGATGGTGGAAAGCAGGCGCGAGGTATGGCACGAAATGGTGGAGCGCGCCGAAGACGCAGGTGCCGACGGACTGGAACTTAATTTCGGTTGTCCGCATGGCATGAGCGAGCGCGGAATGGGATCTGCAGTGGGTCAGGTTCCGGAATATTGCGAGCAGATAACCGGATGGGTAAAGGAAAAGGCACGCACGCCCGTCATCGTGAAACTGACGCCGAACATCTCGGACATCCGCATGCCCGCAAGAGCAGCAAAGCGCGCGGGTGCCGATGCGCTGTCGGCCATCAACACCATAAATTCTATTACCAGCATTGATCTCGACACGTTTCAGCCCAACCCGAATGTCGACGGTAAAAGTTCTCATGGCGGATACTGCGGTCCTGCGGTGAAGCCAATCGCGTTAAACATGGTGCAGCAGCTTCTGAGTGACGCCGAGTCGGCGCTGCCGTTGTCAGCCATCGGCGGAATCGCCACGTGGAGAGATGCCGCGGAGTTCCTGCTACTGGGAGCGGGCACCGTGCAGGTTTGTACCGCAGCGATGCACTATGGCTATCGCATCGTGGAAGACATGCAGGACGGCCTTTTACGTTGGATGGAGGAAAAAGGCTTCTCGACTCTGGATGATTTCCGGGGACTAGCCCTTCCGAATGTGCAGGAGTGGAAGCATCTGAACTTGAATTACAAAGTGGTGGCGCAGATCCATGCAGAGCTTTGCATCGGTTGCCAGCTTTGTTACACAGCATGTTGGGATGGCGCACACCAGTGCATCCACCTGGACCGTCTTACGCCAGCGCCGGATACTTCGCGGACGCCGGCGATGGTCGAAGCGGAGGCGGCACGCCGAATCACAATGACGCCTATTCCTAAGTTGGATTCCGTAGCCGGTCCAGGCGGATCTACACATCCTGTCACGCCGCTGGAACGCGTACCTAGGGTGGATGTCGAACACTGTGTCGGTTGCAATCTGTGCGCATTGGTATGCCCGGTAGACAACTGCATCACGATGGAGAAAGTGGATACGGGTCTTGCGCCGGAAAGCTGGGCTGGGAGGACAGCGGCACATTCTGGCGAAAGCAGCGTGGTGATGAGTACCAACACATAGCAGGCGACGGAGCTCAATAGCTGATATGGGAATCCTGATAAAGCATGGAACGATCGTGAATGCTGACGGCCAGGTTGCGGCAGACCTGCTCATGGAGGGCGAGAGGATCGTTCAAATCGCAGCAGGCCTTTCCACTTCCGGCCACACCGTAGTGGATGCTACGGGATTGCTCGTGATGCCCGGTGGGGTGGATGTGCACACGCATCTCGACATGCCCTTTGGCGGCACCGTGTCCGCAGACGATTACCGGACAGGGACCATGGCCGCAGCTGTCGGTGGCACCACGACAGTGATCGATTTCGCGCTGCAGACCATTGGATCAACGATGCGCTCCGCTCTTGAGACCTGGCGCAAAAAAGCTGAAGGCAAAGCCTGTATCGATTATTCGCTGCACATGGCGGTCACCGACCTTGGCGCAGGAGATGGCGCGGCAGGGCTCCGTGAAATGGAAGAAATTGTCAATGAAGGAATCACTTCGTTTAAGCTGTTCATGGCATACCCGAACGTCCTGATGATCGATGATGCGCTGATGTTCAAGGTCATGCGCAAAGCCGGCGAGTTGAACGCGTTGTGCTGTGTGCATGCTGAGAATGGAAGTGTGATCGATGTAGTCGTAGCCGAAATGCTTGCACAAGGAAAGACCGCGCCACACTTTCATGCACTGAGCCGGTCTACGCAGGCAGAGGCCGAGGCGACGCACCGCGCGATCGCGATAGCCGAGATGGCAGGCGCCGCGGTGTACATCGTCCACCTGTCGAACAGCGACTCTCTGCGCGAGCTGCAGCTGGCACAGCAGCGTGGCCTGCGCGCCTTGGCCGAGACCTGCACACAGTACCTCGTGCTATCACTTGAAGACCAGATGCCTGGCAAGAGCTGGGAAGAAGCAAAATATGTCTTCACTCCGCCACTGCGCGAGAAGCGCAATCAGGAATCGTTGTGGACTGCCTTGAGCAATGGCGCGTTGTCTGTGGTGTCCACCGATCACTGCCCGTTCCGATTTGCAGATCAGAAATCGCTGGGTCGCGATAATTTTACGAAGATACCGAATGGCGGGCCGGGCATTGAAAATCGCATGCAGGTGCTCTGGCACTGCGGAGTGAATGCAGGCCGGCTTAGTCCGGAACGATTTGTGGAGGTCTGCTGTACTGCACCGGCAGGAATCTTCGGACTGGGTGGTAAAGGTCGGCTCGCCCCCGGCATGGATGCGGATGTCCTGCTATGGGATCCAAACGCTGCTTACACGATCGAAGCCAGGACGCAGACGATGGCTACGGACTACTCCATGTTCGAGGGCTGGCAGGTGCGTGGCAACGCCAGGCAGGTGTATTCACGAGGCGAATTGGTAGTGGATGTTGGCAGATGGATCGGCAGTGCAGGACGCGGCAGATTTCTGAAGCGAGAAGCGAATGCCGGAGGCTTTGCCTGATGCAGACGCCAACTATCAGGAAGACGTCCGACATGGCCGAAGCTGATCTGCACTTTTACAACACCGACCTGGCACCGACGACGAAGAGCCAACGCACGTGGAGCACTTACAACTACATAGCGTTGTGGTTTTCCATGTCGATGGAAGTAACGACCTACATGCTTGCGTCATCGCTGATAGCTGGCGGAATGAATTGGAAGCAGGCGATCTTCACCATCCTGCTGGGTAACTTGATTGTGCTGCTCCCGATGCTGCTGAACGCACATGCCGGCGCGAAATACGGCATTCCCTTCCCGGTGTTTGTGCGGGCAAGTTTCGGAACACGCGGCGCAAATGTGCCGGCGATGCTGCGAGCGATCGTGGCATGCGGATGGTTCGGTATTCAAAGCTGGCTTGGAGGACAGGCCATTGCTGCAATGCTGGGCGTGCTGTGGCCCGCATCGATCCACCTGCCCGCTGTGCTGTGGCTGAGTTTCCTCGGCTTCTGGCTGCTGAACATGGCGGTTGTATGGAATGGCGTCGAGTCGATCCGATTGCTGCAGAGCTTTTCAGCACCATTCATGCTGGTGATGTCGCTAAGCCTGCTGATTTACATGCTGCATCGGGCGGGCGGATTCGGCCCGATGCTTGCTGCACCGAGCCGCTTCCATACGACAAGCAGTTTTCTGCATTTCTTTTTTCCCTCGCTGACTGCGATGGTTGGCTACTGGGCGACATTGTCGTTAAATATTCCTGACTTCACCCGCTACGCGAAATCACAGGATTCGCAGATTGTGGGCCAGGCGTTCGGATTGCCCGTGGCAATGACACTCTACTCATTCCTCGGCATTGCGTGTACGTCCGCTTCAGCGGCAGTCTTCGGCGAAGCGATCTGGTCGCCGATTACACTACTGGCTCGTTTCCATCAACCGCTTGTGGCCTCTCTCGGACTCGTGGCGTTGTTGATTGCGACCTTGAATGTAAATATTGGCGCGAACGTGGTCTCACCTTCCAACGACTTCTCCAACCTTGCACCGGGACTCATCAGCTTTCGCACCGGTGGCTTGGTCACAGGTTTCCTCGGACTGGCAATGATGCCATGGAAGCTGATGAGCAGCTTTGGCAGCTATATTTTTGGCTGGCTCGTTGGTTACTCGGGCCTGCTGGGTCCGGTGGCAGGCATAATGGCAGCTGACTATTTCCTGATTCGATCGACCCGACTTGATGTGCTCTCGCTCTATCACCGCGGCGGACCGTACGAGTACTCGCGTGGAATCAATCCACGAGCCATTGCTGCCCTGTGTGCCGGTGTCTTTGTCGCCTTAATAGGTTTGGCTGTTCCACCGCTTCGATTCCTGTACGACTACGCGTGGTTTGTGGGTTTCTTTATTTCCGCAGGCTTGTACTTCCTGTTGATGCGAACGACAAAGGCGAACATGGCGACTGAGGTGGAGACCCCTGTACAAGCCTGATCGCTCTTTGCAGATTCACGTGGTCTGTAGCGAAACGACTGGAATAGGATGGTCAACATGGCACCCACCGACATCGCTGTTCCGCATGCGCCTGCAGTCTCGGAGACACTGAGCAGTCAGCAGGTGGTCGATCTAACACGTCAGCACAATTACGGTACGTGGCGCTTTCAGAAAAACTGGAACCCGATGCACATCGCCGACGCCGAGGGCTGCTACCTCGTGGATGGCAACGGGAAGCGATACCTCGATTTTTCTTCACAGCTGATGTGCTCCAATCTCGGCCATAAAAATCAGGCAGTGATCGATTCCATCGCGAAGCAGGCGCAGGACCTCTGCTACGCGATGCCGGGCTATGCCACGACAGCCCGGGCAGAATTGTCGAAGCTGCTGGTCGATGTTCTGCCGCCGGGCTTGACAAAATTCTTCTTCACTACCTCCGGCACCGAAGCAAATGAAGCAGCGTTCAAAATCGCCCGTATGTACACGGGGAAGACGAAGATCATCGCGCGTTATCGCTCGTATCACGGGTCGACTTCAGGTTCGATCGCGGCCACGGGCGATCCGCGACGCTGGGCCATGGAACCAGGTGGCAAGGGTCCTGGGGTGATCTTCGCTCCCGAGGTGCACTGCTACAAATGCCCGATCCGCCACACCTATCCAGGCTGCGGCATCGCATGCGCCGACTATGTTGAGCACATGATCCGCAATGAGTCGGATGTGGCTGCCGTGATTGTTGAGCCCATCGTCGGGACAAATGGCGTGATTGTTCCACCCGACGAATACATGCCGAAGCTTCGACGCATTTGCGACGAATATGGCGTGCTCATGATTGGTGATGAAGTTATGAGCGGCTGGGGTCGCAGCGGAGAATGGTTCGCGTTGAATCACTGGGGAGTGGTGCCGGATATTCTGGTCACGGCGAAGGGAATTACTTCCGCCTACGTGCCTCTTGGTCTCTGCGCGACCAATGAGAAAATCGCAGACTTCTTCCAGGATCACTACTTCGCTCACGGGCACACGTACGAAGCCCATCCAATCACCCTCGCCCCCGCTGTTGCCACGATCAAGGAGATGCAACGTTTAAAGCTGGTGGAGCGGGCACGCGAGCTGGAACCTTATGTCTCGCGAAAGCTCAACGAGCTGAAAGCCAGGCATCCGAGCATAGGAGATGTTCGCGGCAAGGGATTGTTCTGGGCTGTCGACTTAGTGAAGAACCGCAACACAAAAGAACCGTTTAATAACTATGCCGACAAGGTTTCCGGCAAGGCGTTGGTTGTCGACCAGATCGCAGCAAAGATTCTTGCAGAAGGCGTGACCATCCAGGCCTGGGTTTCGCACTTCGTGGTTGCGCCTCCGCTGATTGTCACGACAGACGAAATCGATCGCGGCATAGCTGCATTGGACAAGCACCTGGCTATCGCCGACGCCCTGGTCGAGGCCGACTAGCCAAGTGTCGGCATCGATGTGTCGACACCTGCGCGGATGCCTGCGGGCCAGCGTGAAGTCACGGTCTTGAGGCGCGTGTAGAAGCGCACGCCTTCCGGTCCGTGCACAGCGTGATCTCCAAAGAGAGAACGCTTCCACCCGCCAAAACTGTGGAAGGCCATGGGCACCGGGATAGGCACGTTGATGCCTACCATTCCTGCCTGCACGCGGTGTGAAAAGTCACGAGCAGTGTCGCCGTCGCGAGTAAAGATGGACGTGCCATTGCCAAACTCATGCTCATTCACAAGGCTGAGAGCACTCTCGAAACTATTCACGCGAACAATGCCGAGAACAGGCCCGAAGATCTCCTCGCGATAGATCTTCATCTCTGGTCGCACATGATCGAACAGGCAGGCGCCAAGAAAAAAGCCATCGTGACTGGAGCGATCGAGGCGGCCGTCGACGATGAGTTCGGCGCCTTCATGGATGCCGTGTTCGATGTAAGCCGTGACGCGATCAAGATGTGCGCGGGTGACGAGAGGTCCGAGTTCCGAACCTTCCTTCATGCCATCGCCCATCTGCAGAGAAGCGATGCGATGCTGCATTCTGCTGCTGAGTTCTTCTGCAGTCGACTTGCCGACGGCGACAGCGATGGAGATAGCCATGCACCGCTCTCCGGCTGATCCAAAGGCCGCGCCCACAAGTGCGTCAGCAGCCTGATCCAGATCGGCATCGGGCATGATGACCATGTGATTCTTGGCGCCGCCCAGTGCCTGCACACGCTTGCCCCGCGCTGTGCCTTCCCGATAGACATATTCAGCGATGGGCGTAGAACCGACAAAGCTGACGGCCTGCACATCAGGATGGGCGAGCAGCGCATCGACCGCGACTTTGTCACCTTGGACAACGTTGAATACGCCGTCCGGAAGGCCAGCCTCTTTCAGCATTTCCGCAATCAGGATAGAGGCACTCGGATCACGCTCGCTCGGTTTGAGGACGAAGGTGTTGCCGCATGCAATAGCCACCGGGAACATCCACATGGGAACCATCGCCGGGAAATTGAATGGTGTGATGCCGGCGACCACGCCGAGTGGCTGGCGTATGGACCAGCTATCGATGCCTGCACCAACCTGCTCCGAATATTCACCTTTCAACATCTGCGGAATGCCGGTCGCAAATTCCACAACCTCAAGTCCGCGGGTGGCTTCACCCCGTGCATCGGAGAAGACCTTGCCGTGTTCACTTGTCAGGAGCGCCGCCACCTCATCAAGACGGCGCTCGAAGATCTCTCGGAAGCGGAACAACACGCGCGCGCGGCGCAATGCAGGCTGAGCAGACCACGACGGGAAGGCGGCAGAAGCAGCGCAAACGGCTGCATCCACTTCAGCGTTAGAGGCAAGCGCCACGCTGGCCTGCACCCTGCCGCTTGCCGGATGAAATACTTCGCTGGAGCGTCCCGATCGCCCCGGCACATGGGTGCCGCCAATCCAATGTGGAATAGCGCGTAAGGGCAAGCTTGTAGGCGCGGCAGTCGAGATAGATGCTGGAGAGGACATTCGCAAAAGCCTCCATTCGAGGAACTTCATGGTATCAGCCGCACTTCGTGCGACAGCATGAAGATGCGCAGAGATGAAGGCAGGATCTTCAACGCATTTCGCCGTGGGCCGTATGATGATGACCAACGGTGCAGCGGGATGAGGAGGAGGAAATGACGGCACGCGATCTGCAATCCATCGGGAACTCTCCTATCCGGAAAGAAGGCGTGCCAAAGGTGCTCGGCCGCGCTCAGTATGTGGATGATATTTCTGTGCCCGGTATGTGGTTTGGAGCGACGGTCCGATCGAGCATTGCGCGAGGCCGCATTGTGAAGATCGAGTTCACCCGGGGAATCGCGTGGCATGAATTTTACGTTGTGACCGCGGTCGACATCCCGGGCGAGAACACCATCGTCCACCTGACCAAAGACCATCCGTGCCTGGCCGATGATTTTGTGAATCATCCGGAAGAGCCCATCCTGCTGCTCGCTCATCCGGATCGCGAAGTATTGCCTGCGGCTGTTGCGGCTGTAAAAATCACATACGAAGAGTTGCCCGGCGTATTTACGATCGAAGACTCCGAAGCCGGAGCCGCAGGCGACCCTGGCAAGGTTATATGGCATGGCAGCGGCCACGGAGGAACGGCTAATACGTTCAAACGATTCCTGATGGAGAAGGGCTCTGCGGAAGATCTCGAGCAGATTTTTGCGAACGCTGACTACGTGGTCGAAGGCGAGTACCGCACCGGCGCGCAGGAGCAGCTTTACATCGAGAACAATGGCGTGATCGCTGAGTATTCTCAGAGTGACGGGGTCAAGGTGCAGGGGGCAATGCAATGCCCCTATTACGTAGTGCATGCTCTGCAATTGGTATTCAACCTGCCGGCTGAGAAGTGTCGTGTGATCCAGACAGAAACTGGCGGCGCCTTCGGCGGCAAGGAAGATTTCCCCTCCGTTATTGGATCGCATGCCGCGCTGCTCGCGATGAAATGCGGCCATCCTGTCAAAATTTGTTATGACCGTGGCGAGGACATGGCGGCTACAACGAAGCGACATCCATCGCGTACCCGGCACCGCACGGCGGTCAGCAAGGATGGCCGGCTGCTCGGCGGCGAGATCGACTTTGTGATTGATGGAGGTGCCTATGCGACACTTTCGCCAGTTGTGTTATCTCGCGGCACCATCCATGCCGCAGGTCCTTACCACTGGCCGTCCTTACGCGTCACCGGTAAGGCGATGGCTACGAATGTGCCGCCGCATGGCGCCTTTCGCGGCTTCGGTGCCCCTCAAAGCATCTTCGCGATAGAGCGCCACATGGACAAAATCGCGAAGGTTGTTGGTCTAACGCCGGAAGAACTGCGGCGGCGCAATTTGCTCGAGGCAGGCGGATACACTGCGACCGGCCAGCATATCAAGGATCCAATTGACCTGCAGGCTCTACTGACACGTGCACTGAAGGAATCGAATTACCATGACCGCCGACGAAGATTCGATGCGCAGAACCCGCACTCGGCGATCAAGCGCGGCATCGGATTCGCAACGTTCATGCACGGAGCAGGATTCACTGGATCTGGTGAGCGCCGGTTGAATTCGCTGGTCGAGATCGAGCTCACGCAAGAAGGCCGTCCTCGCATCCTGGTGTCCTCAACAGAATTCGGTCAGGGTACGAACACCGTTCTCTGCCAGGTAGCTGCCGAAGTGCTGCGCCTAGCCTATGCGGACGTGGAGATTGCGCAACCAGACACCGGGCGTGTGCCGAATTCGGGACCGACAGTCGCGTCGCGAACGGCGATGATCGTCGGGAAGCTGGTGGAGCGAGCCTCTCAGCAGATGTGCGTGATGCTGACCAACGCCGGATATCTGGGCAGCGACTACGAGCCGGCAGACTTCCGCACTGCGGCACTGGCGTACCTTGCTGAGCATGGCTCATTGATCGCGAGCGCTCGCTATGAGTCGCCTGGAGATATTTTCTGGGACGACGACAAGTACAAAGGTGAAGCCTACCCGACGTATGCATGGGCCGTGTACGTGGCGGAGGTTGAGGTAGATACAACAACTTATTCTGCAACAGTCACTGATTTTCACGCATTGCAGGAGGTCGGTAAGGTGCTGCATCCCATCCTCGCAGCCGGACAGATTGAGGGTGGCGTAGCGCAGGGGATCGGCTATGCCCTTTACGAAAAATGTGTTTGGCGTGAAGGCCGATTAGCCAACAATCAAATGACAAACTACATCATGCCGACGAGTGAGGACCTGCCACCGATTCATGTTCACTTCGAGGAAATACCAACGATCCACGGCGCGTTTGGAGCAAAGGGAATCGGAGAGCTGCCAATGGATGGTCCGGCTCCGGCGATTCTGAATGCAATCCAGCACGCCACCGGAATAGCTTTCAATGAGATCCCCCTGTTGCCTGAAGATATCTTCTCGCGTTTGACGCAAACGCCGGCTTCGGGCAGCGGGCAGCTTGAGCCAACACTGGCAGCTGGTTCTCCGCTTTCCTCTGCAGCAAATTGAAAGGATTAAACACTGCGAGCTAACGTCCATGAGTACGAAGTGGCGGCTCCACCGACTCTTGCTGAAGCGCTCGCCATGCTTGCAGAACGCAAGCACGCCCTGCTGGCAGGTGGAACAGAAATCATGGTCGCGCTTGCCGCGGGACGGCTGCCGCGAACACCATTGATCTCCATCGGTCACTTGAAGGAGCTACGCTTCATCGAAGTGAATAACGATCGCATTATCATTGGATCGGGAACGACGTTCACAGACCTGCAGTGCAGTAATGTGATCAAGACGCAGCTGCCGCTGTTGAGCCAGGCGGCCAGTTGGACCGGCTCAATAGCAAATCAGAATCGGGGCACACTCGGTGGCAATGTCGCGAATGCTTCGCCGGCCGCCGACTCAGCTCCGGCGTTGCTGGTCTATGAGGCGGAAGTATTCGTAGTTTCGAAGACGGGCGAGCGAACCATCCCTTACAGCGGCTTCCATCTCGGCTATAAGAAGACAGCACTGGCTGCGGATGAGCTCGTGCACAGCTTCCGCATCCCAACCGCGCCACCAGGTTCGATTCAGTTCATTCGCAAAGTGGGAGCGCGGAATGCTCAGGCCATCTCAAAGGTTGCGCTGGCCGGTCTGGGCCTCATCGAGAATGGCATCATCCGTGACATTCGTATCGCCGCCGCGAGTGTACGGGATATGCCCTATCGATTCGCCGACACAGAGCGAACACTCGTCGGAAGAAAGTTGTCTGCAGAGACGATCAAGGCGGCCCGGAATGCAGTCATTGAGGAGGCCCGGCCCATCGATGACATCCGCTCCACTGCGCAATATCGATCGGCAGTCGTCGCAAACCTGATAGAAGAATTCCTCCGGCTGCTGGCAGGGACAGGGACGTCAGGCAAGTGAGAGCGTAGCCAATGTACGAGCGAGCACCTGGACACCAAGCGCAATGTTCTCCGGCTCTGCATATTCATCAGGCCGATGACTCACGCCGCCACGACATGGGATGAAGAGCATGGCGACAGGTGCGATGCGTGCCATGAACAGCGAGTCGTGGTAGGCACGGCTGGTCATCTCAAGATAGCTTGCCTTTGCTGCATGGCAGGCAGAAGCCAGGGTCGCGATGATCTCGGGTGAAGAAGCAGCAGGTGCGTCGGCGTTGATCGGTTCGATGCGGATGTCAACGTTCCTCTTCGCAGATATTCGCTGACACACTGCTTCGATATTTTGTTGCATCTGGTTGCGGCGAACTTCATCTGTGTCACGCAGATCAACGCCCAGTTGCACACGGCTGGGTATGGAGTTGATGGCGCCGGGATGAACCTGGCAGAGGCCGATCGTCGCGACCGTATCAAGAGCACGGGTGGCGAGTGCGGCCTGTTCCACTGCCAGGATGACCTCGGCCGCCGCACACAGTGCATCCCGGCGTCCTGGCATCAGGCGACCACCCGCGTGGCCGCCCTCCCCTTCTACATGGACCCTGAAGCTGGCGGGCGCCGCGATATTTGTAACTATGCCAAGTGCTACTCCTTTTTTCTCTAGAACTGGCCCCTGCTCGATGTGCAGCTCGACGAATGCAGAGTAGGAGTCGGCATCCAGGGGGACCGCTTCCAGACTGCCTTGAAATCCTGCGCCCGCCCGCAACGACGCGAGTGAGTTGCCTTCCTGATCGATCAGGTCATTGTCTACGGAAGCAGAAAAATTGCCGGAGAGAAGCCTGCTGCCGAGACAACCGATCCCGAAGCGCGTCGGCTCCTCCGAAGTAAACAGGATCAGTTCGATGGAGCGCTCAGGTGCGAAACCACTGCGCTGCAGTGCACGAATTGCCTCAAGCGCGCCGAGTACTCCAACGACGCCATCGAACTTTCCTGCATGAGGAATCGCATCGATGTGCGAGCCCGTGGCAACTACAGCCAACTCCGGCTTGGAACCGTTCCAGCGGGCGAAGGTATTGCCGACTGCATCTTCGCGAACTGAGAGCCCGGCATCGCAACACAGCTTTTTCACCCACACACGCGCTTGTTTGTCCTGCTCGCTGAAAACGATGCGAGTGACAGCGGGAGCTTCATCCGCGGAGAAGGCAGCGAGCGCATCAATCTCCTTATTCAGCCGGTCTGCATCGATGATAAGAGGAGCGCTCATTCGTCTTCAGCCAAGCGGATGGCGGTTCCAATCCTTGTAGATAAGATACTTCGCAGGCGACTTGCCCAGCGCGCCAAACCATTGTGGACAGTAAGGACCCATCCAAATGAAGTCTCCAGAAGCTACGGGATACCAGTCCTCATCGAGTCGATAGATGCCGCCGCCGGAGAGCATAAGAAGGCCATGCTCCATGATGTGCATTTCCACCATGCTGAGTGCTGCTCCGGGTTGGTACGTCATGGTGTTGACCGCGAAGTCGAAGGCCGGAGCATCCGGAAGAAGACTGCGGACGATGAGGTCTGCATCCCCAATGAGAGGCTGACCTATGACCAGCGACTCATCCCCGAAAAGCGGCTGTGGCAAGGAAGTTGCCTCCAGTTGACGATACGGCTTTTCAATCACCGCTATGCGGCTTTGCTGTTCCGCATTCAGGGTACAGTGAATACCCTGCGGCAGGTAAGCGTATCCATCGCCAGCAAGCACATGCGATCCATCTGATGTGGTAAGTGTGACCTTGCCTGCAAGCACATAAAGAAAGCGCTGATGTACGCAGCTGCCAAGCGATCCGCCCGGCTCAATCTCTGCCGTGTACTGCGTAAAGGCAGCGCCCATGGCGGGCGATGTGTGAACGATGGCAGAGGCCTTGACCATGCCGGGAAGTTGAATGCGGATGAACGCGTCAGGCGTGTGGAGCGCGTGGTTCTTGCGCCGGGTGCTGCGCGTAAAACCTAGGTGATGCACTGTGGTCCCTGCTCTCTAACGTCTCGACTGCTCACCCAGCGCGGGAAGCCCTGCAGGAATTTTAAGCCCGCGCGCAGAGCCGCGACCACGTCTCCAGGCAGCACCGCTTCGTCAGGACTGTGGCTGATACCGCCAGGACTCCGGAGAAAGATCATCGCAGCAGGCAGGTGAGGCGCAAGGATCATCGAGTCATGACCGGCACCGCTGACCATGAACGAGGACAGACGATCGTTGTGCTCGATGCATTCTGCTGCAAAAGCACACAGCGACGCATCGAGAGCAACAGAGGGCAGCGCATAGCCGAGTATGTGTGCTGCCGTCACCCTCCTTCGAGCCGCTATCTGCGCAGCTGAAGCGAGCATTGCGTCCATAGCCTGCACGCGAGCTTCATCATCGGATGAGCGAACATCCAGTGTGCATCGGGCCACACCCGGGATAATGTTCGCTGCACCGGGCTCACAGACAATGCGTCCGCATGTCGCGACAATATTCGCGGAAGCAGCCGCGATGCTCTCCACGGCAAGCAGCCACTCTGCTGCCGCAGTAAGCGCATCCTGACGCAGTGACATGGGCGTCGTTCCGGCGTGACCAGCGCGTCCGTTAAATGTAGTCGTCGCGCGGCTTTGGCCCGCTATCGCATTCACCACAGCGAGGGGCTTGTCTGCATCTTCGAGGACAGGACCCTGCTCGATATGAAATTCGAGACAAGCCGCGGCAGTAGCAGGCAGGTTTGCCGGAAGCGCCTCGGAATGCTGCAATTGGAACGACTGCAATGCAGCATCAAGCGAGATCCCGTCTGCATCGCATAGACGAAGGTGTGCAGGCTGCAATGTTCCTGTCACGGCCCGGCTGCCGAGGAACGGCAGGCCATAGCGCACTCCTTCTTCATCCGAGAAGCCGATCACTTCGATGCTGAACGGCAGCGATTGTCCACGGACTGCTTCGACCAGCGAGATAGCTAACATCACACCGAGGATGCCGTCATATCTGCCGGCATCCGGCACGGTATCAAGATGCGAAGCGAAGATGAGCGTCGGAGCGTCGACGATAGCGGCCTCAAGAACACCCCGCAGATTACCAGCTGCATCCAGGCTGACCCGCATGCCTGCAGCCTCCATCCACCTGCGTACCTGCTCATTGCATCCCTCCATCGCCTGCGAAAGAAACGTTCGAAGAATGCTTCCCTGCTGTTCCGAATAGCTGGCCACTATATGGCAACGTTGCAAAACGTTAGCTGCGAGTTGTTCGAGGTGGACAACGTCACACTCGAGACGCAAGTCTTCATACGCGGGAACAGTCACGCGCTTCTCCGAATGCGTGCTTCGATCGAGCCATGAGGCTCATCCGTCGGAACGAAAATCATGTTCGGATTGTCCTGTCCAAACGCAGAGAGATCTACCAGGTTGCAATGCTTGTTTGGCATGGCAAGGTATACATCGTCAATTTCTGAAACGCTCTTCAAAGCAGACTCCGCCATGGCATAAAGAGTCTGCTGAACCGAAAGACTATCGTGTTCAGCAAAGGTGCGGAGCAGCGCCTTCATGACACACCCGCGAACCTCATCATGGTCGATAGTTGCCTGCCTCAGCGATGCATCCGTATAGCTCCATCCGCCTTTGGCAAGTGTTCCAAGCAGCCGGTCGTTGGTTTCCTTCAGCGTGGTGAGACGGTCCTTCAGGAAGCCGGCAAATGCCGAGCGTGACGTTTTGAGCAACCACAGCTCGTCAAAACCGGAGAGGATGTTGACTCTTCCGCCAGCCGATTTAGTAACAGTTGTAGTATCTACACGATCTTCGTCATGAGTAAAGGCAGTGGCATAGCTTTGCTCTTCTACTTCTATCGGCCTCCAGAGCGTTGCCCGAATGGTGACGCCAGCCAGTGTAAGCTCAGAATTTTCACGGATGAAGTGATGAGCGATTTCAAGACCAAATTCCTCGATGGTCACAGCACGGGAGGCACGTGCGAGTGAATAGACGGTATTCTTCATGGTGTCCGTGGGCAGCAGGCCGCTGTTATCACCCTGCTCGAAGCAGCGGGTGAAATCGCCTTCAAGCCAGACTTCCACATTCCATTCGAAGACCGCGTGATGATTGCCATTCCGCGTGACCTTCATCACGCGCACGCGGGATTTGCCGTAACGGTTCTCACCCAGGATAGTCATCTCAGCTTCCTCGATACGTGGAGTAACCGTTGGCCGCGAGCAGCAGCGGAATATGGTGATGCATAGCCGGATCACTGACCGTGAACGTAATCTCGACGACAGGAAAAAGAGTTTCCAACTTCTGCGCTGTAAAGTACGCGCCGGTATCAAACGAAAGGCGATACGTGGCAGATGCCAGTACCGTTGTCTTCGGAAGGAGCCGCCGAATACGGCCATCCGCATCTGTGAGATCTTCTGCAATCAGCTTCCACTCTTTGCGCAGGTTCTGCGAGAGACGAACCGGGATGGCAGCAGCGGGCCGGCCGCGATTCGTGTCCAGAACGTGAGTGGAGATGCTGCTCATCGATGAAGCCACTTCTGCAGCCGCAGCCGGGTGATGAGGCGCTGCTGCTCGACTGCTTCCTGCAATTCACGCGCAGGATCATTCGCGAGACGGCGTTCGAGGATCGCCAGCATTTCAGCTGCTGTCCTACCAGTGGCACAAACAATATATGTGCGTCCAAACCGGTGTTCGTAGGCATCGTTGGCGCGCGCGAGGCGCTCCTGCATCTCCCTGCTGGACGAACTTACACTTCCCTGTTCCTGCTGAGACCATTGTGCGGACCGTGTGCTTGCAGCCTGCGGAGCGTTGCTGGCTCCGATGCGCGGGTGAGTGGCAAAGGCTTCTTCCCAGTGTTGCGCCGCGAGGTGCTGCCAGATCTCGTCGGAGTGAGTCAGCAATGAGTGCGCATCCTCAACGGGCCGCGACTCAGCCAGCTTCCTCGCCCACTCTTTCGACCCGCAGCAAGAGAGAATTTCACTCGCAGCAGCAAATGGGTCCAGTTGATTCCACTGCTCAAGAATGTGGGTACTGCTCCAAACCGCATCGCGTGTTCGCGCTGATAGATCAGCTGGCATGTTTGATCTCCAGCATGCCGGCGGCTCTTTCCACGGACGCGAAAATTTTCATGTAGCCGGTGCATCGGCAGAGATTGCCATTCAGGCCCTGGCGTATCTGTTGCAGGTTGGGTCTCGGATTTTTTTCCAGCAGGTGCACCGTGGCAAGAATCATGCCGGGCGTACAAATACCGCACTGGGCTCCGCCGCATTCAAGAAACGCCTGCTGCACAGGATGGAGGGACTCGCTGCTGCCGATGCCTTCGATAGTGACGATCGCTGATCCGGCAACCTGCGCAATGGGCACGAGGCAGCTATTCACCAGGTCTCCATTCATCAACACGGAGCAGGAGCCGCACTCGCCCTCACCGCAGCCTTCCTTGGTTCCGGTCAACAACAATTCATGCCGTAATACATCCAGCAGACGGGACATGGGCGGCACATGCACGGTCTTCTCAAGACCGTTGACAGTAAATTGGAAGTCGCGTTCGTTCATGCGCTGGCTCATGGAAGACGCTCGCCGCTCTCGCTGCAATTCTGAAATTGCCTTATCGTACTACGTGCGCGGCGGACAGCTGATTACCGCGAAGCTCGACCTCCCGTCCGAGGGGGAGTTCAACAACCTTGCCTTCCTGGTAGACCGGTCGGCCACGGAGAAAAGTAGCTATCACTTTACCGCGCAAGTGAGCGCCCATGTAGGGTGTGAGCTTGTGCCGTTGGTACAACGATTCGGTATTTACTGTGAAAGCAGCTTCGGGATCGAAGATCACAAAGTCTGCATCAGCGCCGGCGCGAATAGCCCCTTTGCGGCTCTGCAAGCCTGCCAGTTCTGCAGGTTTTTGCGACATGAGACGGGCAAGATCTGTAAGTGTCATGCTTCGCTCACGCATACCGGTCCAAACAACGGAGACAGCGAGTTGCAGGCCAGCAATGCCTCCCCATGCATGGTCAAAGCGTCCGTGCTCGAGATCTTTCATTTCGGGAGGGCAGGGCGAATGGTCGGTCGCGACCAGGTCGATCAGGCCCTCCTGCAATGCATGCCACAAAGCCTCTCGGTTCTGACGACTACGGATGGGCGGCGCGCATTTGTGCACCGTACTGCCATCGGCGATGTCCTCTGCTGCAAAGTGGAGATAGTGCGGGCAGGTCTCGACGGTGAACGGCAGCTGCTGTTGTCTGGCCATCCGCAACTCGTTCAGCGCCAGCGCCGAAGACAAGTGAACAATGTGTAAAGGGAAGCGGTACTGCCGGCAAAGGTCAAGCAGGTAGCGGATCGCCGAGAGTTCGGCTTCATCCGGACGAGATCGCAGATACGTGTCATAGCGCCGCCAGTCTTCATCTGCCAGCGATGCTGTGGCGACATCGATGGGCGGCTGCAATTCAGCATGCACCAGCAAGGGCAGACCTGTACGAGAGATGTGCGGGAGAGCGGTTTCCAGTTGCGCGGCACTCACCATCTGGAAGCCGTCGCACCCGGGATAAACAAGAAAGCATTTGAAGCCGCGAACTCCGGCTACAGCAAGTGGCTCTACATGCTCAGCATTGTCACCGGCCACGCCGCCCCATGGTGCCCAATCGACAAAGCACTGGCCCCGGGCGGCTGTTCGCTTCTGTTGCAGCGCGGCGACGGTTGTAGTTTCAGGCAGGCAGTTAAGCGGCATATCCACAAGCGTTGTGAAGCCGCCGGCAGCCGCAGCGCGCGTCGCTGTGAAGAAGCCTTCCCACTCGGTGCGGCCCGGTTCATTGATGTGCACATGACTATCGACCATGCCGGGAAGAATCACGAGCGATCCGAAGTCTCGAAGCAGATATTGAGAAGAAATTTCTTCCCGACTCAACATTGCAGTGATACGGCCGTCATCCACCAGGATGGCGCCCCGGAACTCGCCATCCGGCGTGACGATACGAGTAGAGACGAAGGCCTGTGCCATACTGTCCATGATTCCGCAGGGTACCCCAGCCGCTGCAATTATGCTGCATTTACTTCAACAGGGAGGCAATCCAATGCCGCATGAGCCGGACCAGGACCTGATGCAGCGGGCCATCGATCTTGCAACCCACAACGTAACGTCCGGCAGTGGCGGCCCATTTGCAGCGCTTATCGTGCGGAATGGAGAAGTGATAGCAGAAGCAGTAAATACCGTCACGGCGACGAATGATCCGACCGCCCACGGCGAAGTAAATGCGATCCGAAAAGCCTGTGCGAAGCTCAAGACATTTACCTTGCAGGGTTGTGCGATTTACACAAGCTGCGAACCATGTCCTATGTGTCTTGCTGCCATTTACTGGGCGCGCATGGAAGCAATTTACTACGGCAACACCTGCGAGGATGCAGCACGTGCCGGCTTCGACGATTCGTTGTTATACCGGCAGTTCAAGCTGGAGCGTGGCGAGCGTGCAATCCCGGTGCAGCAGCTGGCGAGTACAGCAGCGTGGAGCAGCTTCCAGGCATGGCTGGATGCGACGAAACGAATCGACTACTAATGCAGCCTGCAATCGGCAGCCGTTGCTTTGCGAGTGTCGCCAGTGAAATGCCACCTCGGATTTACGATTGCGTTCGTTAAACTAAGGAGATGAGGGCAGGCCGCTCACCCATCTATGTAACGTCGCTGATTGCGAGCGCGTTCTTCATGGAGAATCTCGACGGCACCATTATCGCTACGGCTTTGCCGCAGATGGCACGCAGCTTCCATGTAGGCGCAGTGAATCTGAACGTGGGGATGACCGCCTACCTCATCACACTGGCCGTGTTCATTCCAATCAGCGGCTGGCTTGCGGACAGGTTCGGTTCGCGATCTGTATTCGCATCCGCCATCGGCGTCTTTACTCTCGCTTCCCTGCTCTGCGGCGCATCGCACACACTTACGCAATTCACAGTGATGCGGATATTACAGGGTATCGGCGGAGCGATGATGGTGCCAGTGGGGCGGTTAATCGTCCTTCGAAATACGCCGAAGGAACAGCTGACACAGGCAATCGCGTACATCACATGGCCGGGACTTACAGCCCTCGTGCTCGGTCCTCCGCTGGGCGGTTTCATTACTACGTATGCGAGCTGGCATTGGATCTTCTTTCTGAACCTGCCCCTCGGACTCATAGCATTGGGACTGACGCTGGCGTGGATCGAAAATGTGCGAGTCGAAGAAAGACACCGCTTTGACTGGGCAACATTTCTACTCGCCGGTATGGCCTCTACAGGCATCGTGTTCGCCATGGAAAAGCTTGGAAAAGGCGGTGCTCACTGGCAGTTCCCCAGCCTGATCCTGCTGCTGAGCCTGGTCTGCGGCACTCTTGCGATCATGGTGGCGCGGCAAAGGCCGGCGACTTCGCTGATCGACCTGGAGTCTCTCAAGCTGAAAAGTTTTTCGCTGTCGGTATATGGCGCCAGCGGTTTTCGAATTGCTGTGTCCGTGCTTCCATTCCTGTTGCCGCTGATGTTCCAGATCGCTTTCGGCATGAATGCATTTCATTCCGGGCTTTACCTGCTGGCGCTGTTTGCGGGTGACCTGAGCATGAAAGGTTTTGTGATCCAGGGTCTGCGGCGATTTGGTTTTCGCAGGCTTATCCTGGTCAACGGTGTCATCACTTCTTTTTCGATGGCGCTGTGTGCGCTGCTCGATCCACGTACGCCTGTAATGGTAATTGCGGCGATCCTGTTTTTCCATGGAGCATGCCGCTCGATGCAGTTCACCTGTATGGGCACACTGGCTTATACCGAAATCCCGGCCAGCAGGATGAGCCGCGCCAATGGTTTCCTAAGTGCCGTGATGCAACTGAGCATGGGTACAGGAGTGGCCGTCGGCGCGATCACGCTCAGGCTTGTAGCACATGCGCGCGGACACTCTGCGGCGCTGCCACAGTTGCGTGATTTTCATTACGCGATCCTGTTCATGGCTGTCCTCTCGCTGGCGCCGGTGATCGACGGCCTCAACCTCGCAGCAGATGCAGGCGCGAGTACCAGCGGACATCAACCGCGTGCCTTGGAAGTGAACCCGGCTTAAGACTTACCTGGCCGTGAAAATCAGGAAGAAGTCCTGCCCGTCACCCTTGGTGAAGTCATACTTACCCATGCGTTTGAAGCCGGCTTCGGTCATTTCATGGTCTACAACATCGGGCATGATGCCGTGGTCGGCACCGTTGCCGTTGCGATCGATGATGCCGACTTTAGCACCCGGCCTGAGTGACGCTTTTAGCTGCTGCATGAGCGGAACGGGATGCTCCATCTCGTGATAAACCTTCAGCAGCAGGACGGCGTCCACGCTGTTGGCCGGT
The DNA here is from genome assembly GCA_964657395.1 of uncultured Ktedonobacteraceae bacterium. Classification (GTDB taxonomy): domain Bacteria; phylum Acidobacteriota; class Terriglobia; order Terriglobales; family Acidobacteriaceae. Next base: position 45,680 of record CAZZUX010000003.1, on the reverse strand, counting down.
AGCTTCGTGTCGTCTGTTGTGCCGAGTATGGGCTTGATGTTTTTCAGCTTTTGCTTTTCGGCGCGCTTCGTAATGTAGGTGATGGCCTCGGGGTTGATGTCCTCGGCATAGACTATGCCAGACTCGCCGACGCGTGCAGCGGCGCGCACTGTGAACCAGCCGGAACCTGCGCCGATGTCGGCGACGCTGCGGCCGGGCGCGATACCGAGCAGGTCCATCACGCGGTCAACGTGCAGCTTCTGGTCGCGGTCAGGATATTCAAAGATCGATAGATCGCCGGAGTAGGGAGTGCTGGTGGGCCTCGCTGTTTGTGCAGCAGCCTGTGCGATTGCGGGCGCATCGCGCAACAGCCCCAGGGTGCAGGCAGTGAGTAGAACGCCAAGAATGATCCTGGTAGAAAGCAGTGGCCGCATGGAACGAATCTCCCTGTTCCATAGCACCACCTTTATGAAGTTTTGGCCAAGCGGGGGCGTCAAGATCGAGCCCCGTATTTCCATGAGATCGCATGGCGCAGCGCGCGTTGTCAGTTGGCGGTTTTGTAGTCGACTTTCTGGAAGCCAGCGGGAATCTGGAAGTTTGATTCGTTTGCTGTCGAGGAAAAGCTGTTGAGTTGCGTAGTGGATTCAGTCAGAACCGCGGCGGTGGCCGGCGGTGCGGAGCTATCGGGCGCGGGCGTGTCGGCCGGTGGTGGATCCGCCTTCTTTTTATGGCCGAAGCCGCCCAGTCCACCGAGACCACCGAAGCTGCTGGCGAGTGCCGAGGCCGCGCCCTGCTTGGCCATATCGGATGCGCTCGGCGGAGGGGGTGAGGCAGGCAGCGGTGCTTCGGAAGCTGCCGGCAGCGGCTTGCCGTCGGTCGTCATGCCCATGCGCATGACCTGCAGAACCGGAGTGCCCTTCAGCTTGGACATCTCTTTTACCATCTGCGACATGCCTTCGCCTGCGCCCCTGTACTGTGCGAGGACTTCGGGTGAAAGAGCTCCGCTGTAGACCTTGCCCATTTTCGCAGCGTAGCGTTTGTAGAACTCGCGGACTTCGCCGTAACCCGGAATTTCGGGAGCCATCCACATGTCGTTGGTGATGGCGAGTGAAGCGGTCTGGCCTGAGGTTTTGTCGGTGCCATCCATGGCCATGGTGAGAATGGATTCATTGGAGTTGAGGCCGGCTACTTCCTTGGACGCGCCGGTATTGCGAACTTCCACGTGAAACTTCATGTCGACGTTGGAAGGCTGCTGCTGTGGTTCGGCCGGTGCGGTTTGTGCCGGCTGGGCGTTGGCCTTCTGCATGGCGGCTTCGACCTGCTGCCTCATCTGTTCGAAGGTGACGACCGTGTACTTGTGGTGAGTGGTGTCAATGTTGGTGATGGTTTCAGCGTCCAGATCGATGATTTCGGTCGCCAGGGGATTGATGCGGGCCATGCGATTGCCCTTGATGGAGACGGTCGATGCAGTGGGTGCAGTGGCCTGGCGGGCCTGTTTGCTGAAGGCGCCGGCCATTTTCATCATGCCAAGAGTGGAGCCGCCGGTGATTTGCGTGGTCTCGGTGTAGGTGAAATCGGCATAGAGCGGATGGGCGACGACAAAGACGGCGGCGATGGCGAGAAGGTTAATGGTGTTGCGATTCCTGACCCATGGATTGTGCATTTTGGGGCGCTCCGGGAAGACAGATGAGGTACGGGGCCGGTGGGGTTGCGGCGGGAGGAAGGAAGCCAGGGTGGCCGCGTTCACCATTGTGCATTCATGGCAGCGGATGGTCAATATGCTGGAGGACGGACGTGAAGGGGCGGGTTCCGGCTTGGAGTTTCGAGATCACGAATTGTTCCACGTGGAACAATCCGTCGCGTCCGTGAGAAAGGCTGCTTCGTTCGGGCTGCGAAAAGGGCAAATTGTTCCACGTGGAACAAATGGTATTAGACCTAACACTTATTCGTACGATTTGAGTTATCTAAGTCGCTAACTTACTTTGGTTCAGCTGTTAGATGTGTTACATAAAATAAATAACTTAGAGGCAACTCGTCAGGGCTAGACTCTACCCGGGGCTAACAATCCCACTTTCGGGTGCAATGGGTCCCTATGAACGACAACATCGAGAAGCACCGCGATTTTTTTGCCGGCGCCCCAGAAAAGGCTGAGCAGATTTCAGAGCCTGCTGACTGGTTGTTCCTGCAGCCGACGATCCTCGACCAGATGCACGATTCGATCATCGTGACTGATCTTGATGGGATTGTGACGGGCTGCAACCGTGCGGCTACCGAGATTTACGGCTACAGAACGGATGAGCTGATCGGCAAGAGCGTAGTGATCATGTACCTGGAAGAAGACCGGGAGATGCTGCGCGATAGCGTGATCCCCACAGTGCTGGCGCAGGGAGAGTACCGCGGCGAGCAGAGAAACCGGACGCGCAGCGGCGACACCATCTACATTCATCTTTCCATTTCATTGCTGCGCGATGGAGATGGCAATCCGGCGGGCATGGTGGGCTTTTCTATCAACGTGACAAACCAGAAGCTGGGCGACATTGCGGTGAGACGCAATGTCGATGTGGAGCGGCAGCTGCTTACAGAACGAGCTGAGAGTAAGACGATGCGTATGCTGACGAATGCCATCGATAGAGCAGCGGATGTCTTTCTGCTGACCGAAGCGGAGCCTGTCGACCTGCCCGGACCGCGCATTGTTTATGTGAACCCAGCTTTTGAGAAGATGACCGGCTATACGGCGGAAGAAGTGATGGGAAAGACGCCGCGCATTTTGCAGGGAGCGAAGACAGACAGGGAAGCATTGCGAAGAATACGCACTGCATTGCAGGCCTGGAAGCCGATACGCGAAGAACTCGTGAACTATCGCAAGGACGGAAGCGAGTTTGTGGTGGACCTGTCGATCGTTCCGATTGCGAATGAAGAAGGCTGGTACACGCACTGGATGGCGATCCAGCGCGACATTACCGAGCAGAAGAATCTGCAAGCGCAGATGGCCGAGAACAAGTCCCGCCTGCTGTTCCTGACAGAGTCCATGCCACAGCTGCTCTGGACGGCGAGCTCGGACGGCAAGTGCGAGTTTGTGAGCCAGAGCTGCGCAAGGTTCCTCGGCGTCAAGGTGAGCGATTGTTACGAAAACGGCTGGCAGCAGTTCATTCATCCGGAAGACCAGGCGCGCTCGGTACAGGTATGGAAAGAAGCGATCGAGCAGAAACATACTTTCGTGGTGGAGTATCGGCTGCGGCGTCACGATGGCGAGTATGTGTGGTTTCTGCATCGGGCGGTGCCAAGGATCGAGGAAGGCAGGCTTTTCGAGTGGATCGGCAGCTCGACGGACATTGCGCAGCAGAAGCGGAGTGAAGAGGCGATCCGGCAGACAGAGAAGCTGGCAGCGGTGGGCCGGCTGGCTTCGAGTATCGCGCATGAGATCAATAATCCGCTGACATCTGTCACCAACCTGCTGTACCTGTTGAGCTCGCAGTTGTCGCTGAGCAAGACGGCGCGGGAGTATGTGCATACTGCGCAGGAAGAGCTGGCTCGCGTGAGTGAGATTACGACGCAGACGCTGCGCTTCCACAATCAGTCGACGGCTGCGGCGCCGACGCGCATAGCCGAGGTGCTGGATTCAGTGCTGGCGTTTTATCGGCCGAGAATTGCTTCGGCAGGATTGACTGTGCGACGCGAGTACGAGCGGACGGAGCAGCTGACCTGCTTTGCGGGCGACATCCGGCAGGCCCTGGTGAACCTGATCGGAAATGCAGTCGATGCGTCGTCGAAGGGCGGCCAGTTGCGGATTCGCAAACGGCCTTCGGTGATCTGGAAGTCCCGCAAGCGTCGCGGAGTGCGCATCACGATCGCAGATACCGGCCACGGTATTCCGGCGGACCAGATGCACAGGATTTTTGAACCGTTCTATACGACCAAGGGCATTACCGGCACGGGGCTGGGATTGTGGATTACCAAGGACCTGATCGCGAAGCATGACGGCAGGATCACCATTCGCAGCTCTACCCGTCTGGGAAAGTCGGGGACAGTAATTTCCGTGCTGCTGCCGTTTGAGCCTTTGCGGCGTCCTGAGTAACTCGATCGACTGTGGGCCGAGTTCCCTCCCGCTTACCTGCTTTGCATCATGACGCCTATGAGGTTTCGGAGTTCGCCGGCTGCGCGGATTTCATTCTTAGACCAGTGGGGAGCCTGTCCTTTGACTTCTTCCTTCCAGATCTCGAAGGACTTGCGGGGACCAAGGCGGAAGGCTCCATCGGACAGAACAGCGGGCTTCTCCGGGTTGCCGGCCCAGCGGGTGGTTTGCGCGACTTCAGGACGGAAGAAGAGGACATAGGTGGCGGGACTGCGCGCTATTTCCAACGCGATCAAGCCGGAGGCTGTGGAGCGAACCTTCTCAGTGAGCGGAAAGTGGTTCATGAGTGAGTTAGTGGCGAAGGTGCTGGTGACACCTGCCGTCTTCAACACTTCCACAATGTTCATGAGGTCTTCGTAGCCGGGAGTGTCGCCGAGCATGTGTGCTTTCTCGCCAATGACCACGGCGGCGCCCGGCGAAGGGATGAAGTCCATCAGGTTGGGCGAGGAGTTGACGAGTCCGAGAAGTGGGTTGAGGGATGCGGCCATGGACTCCAGAAATTTGGCCTGCATGACGGTGGCCTGTGACTGGTAAGTGGTTTCTTCCAGTGTCTCGCGCCGGCCGATTTCACCAGTGAGGACCTGGCCGATGAAGACACAGGCTTTGCGCAGTTCATAGGGCACGAAGCGCGGCGTGAAATGGTGGCAGGCGACGAGCCCCCAGAGCTTGTCTCCATCCAGGATGGAGATGGACATGGAAGCCGTGACACCCATGTTGCGAAGGTATTCGCAATGGATAGGCGAGACGCTGCGAAGGCCGGCGAAGCTGAGGTCGGTAGGCCGACGGCTTTCAGGATTGATGGCGGGAACAATCGGAACCGGAGTGTAATCGACATCGACGATATTGCGGATGGGATTGACCACGTAGAGGCGACGGGCCTGCTCGGGTATGTCGCTGGCGGGATACCAGAGGCCGAGAAAGGAGTCGGCGGATTCCGCTTTAGCTTCGGCGACAACATTGCCTTCATGATTTTCGGCGAAGCGATAGATCATGACGCGATCGAAGCCGGTCATCTCACGGATGCCCACGACGGCATCGTTGAGCAGTACGGAGAGAGAAGAAGCGCCATGGAGGCGGGTGGTGAGCCTGGAGACGGTTTTGTAGAAGTCCAGGAAGCGGGCCGTGGTGGCGGGCTGCGGCTCCAATTCGAGGAACGAGAAGCCGTCATGGCGATGGACGAAGCCTTCGAGTTCCCTGCCATCCTGGTGGTTGATCAATCGCAGATCGACGGGATTGTTCTCCGTCGGATCGGAGGAGGAGAGAGCGAATTTTACTTTATCGATGTGTTCTGCGCTGAGCAGGGCGGACAGATCCTGACCGACCAGGTGCTCCGCGGATATGCCGAGAAAAAGGCTGACATTGTCGCTGACCTGCAGGATGCGCAGGCCGGGTTCGAGCAGAACGAGGAGCAGGCCGTGTGGCTGGATGGCTCCCGGAATATGGATGGGCTCGCGAGCACAGTTGTCGAGGTTGACGATGGGTTCGCTCATGCTGTGTGGGTACCTTGGAAGTCTGGTTGTAGAGCCTGCTGAAAGGTATGGAACATGGCGGCAGCTGAGGAAGCGGCGCGATCCGGATGAAGAATGTGCTGGTCAAGCAGGAGGGTGAATCGCTTCCACCCGGGACCGGTATGCTCGCCGCTGCCATAGAAGAAGGCTGCGCCAGTCGTGGAGCTTAGATTGAGTTTGCGCTGGATTTCGCGGTAGATGAATTGTCCGCCGATGGAAGAGCCTTCGACGACATAGAGGACGCCGAGGAGAGAGTCGAGGTCGGCTATGGATGGAAGTGCGGGGGTGCGCCGTGGGGCGTCCGAAGGAAGAAGCGCGAGGGCGGGTGAGGCGAGATCGTATTCGAGTGCCGCGACCCTGGGCTGATAGACGTAGCCGGGCAGGTGGGCGAGCAGCGAGGTGTGTTGGTGGAGTTCTGCTTCGAAGGCTCTGAAGAGAACGAGATATTTCCGAAGCAGGTGATGGTAGGTGCCTAGGGAATGGAGTGCGTCGTTGAGGCTGATCGCTGCTTCCACCTGTGTATGCAGCGCGGCGGTATGCTCCCGCAGGATGGCGAGTGCCGAGATTGCCGGCTGGCTGGCAGCCGCTTTTGGAAGTAGATCCGTCGACATCCGGCCTGTTCCCGAGTATTTGTACTTAGCCCAGATAGTAAGACCGGGGAAATCCTGGATAAGTCAAAGGAGGAGGTGCACGGCTGACTATATCCAGTTACTGAATACGAGCGAGGATACCATTGCGGCCGCGCTTTGTCTGTCAGGGTTAGAGCCGGGGGCGACGCCAGGCTGAATATGGCACCATCCACACTCCGTTGGGCAGAACTGTGGCGGCTACGCTCGTGAGGCTGAGGCTTGCAGGATGTTGGTGGCGTGGCTGGTGCCACCGACAACGCCAGCGAGTCGTCCGAGGATTTCACGCAGTGTTTCTGATTCGGCGTTCAGTTCCTGGGCAACGGCTGCGTTTTCTTCTGCGCTGGCGGCAGTGTTCTGGGTGACCTGCTGCATGAGGACGATGGCCCGGGCGATCTGCTCAAGGCCCTGGGATTGTTCTCCGCTGCCAACCAGGACTTCGTCCGACATGGTTTTGATGCGGGTGGAGCTATGCACCATCTGCTGCATGGAAGCTACGATTCCATCGACCTTTTGCCTGCCGACGCGAGAGCGGGAGATGGACGCCTCGATGAGACTGGCGGTGTCGCGTGCTGCGGCCGCGGAGCGCTGGGCGAGGCTGCGGACTTCGTCGGCAACCACGGCAAAGCCGGCTCCGGCTTCACCGGCGCGTGCTGCTTCTACTGCAGCATTGAGGGCGAGCACATTGGTCTGGAAGGCGATGCCGTCGATTACCTTGATGATCCTAGAGATTTTGAGGCTGGCGTCGCTTATTTCGTTCATCGAGACGACCATGTCATCCATCTGATGCCCGGCCTGCGCGAAGAGAGTCTGGGCCTGGTCGGCAAGGCCCGCGACGGACGCAGAGTTGCTGGAATTGCGACGCGACATGGAACTGATCTGTTCACTGGATGCCGAGGTTTCTTCGAGTGAAGCGGCCTGCTGCGAAGCGCCTTCGGCCACGGTCTGACTGGTATTGGCCAGCTGCCTGGCGGCGGTGGTGATGTGAGCAGCGCCGCGCGAGATCTCTTCGAGAACAATGACGAGGTCGCGACTGAGTCTGCGGACGATGACCAGTACAAGGGCACCCATGCCGATGGCAAGGCCGAGACTGACGAGAACGGACCAGTGGCTGGCAGTTTCGAGAGACGTGGCCTCCCTGGTGGCGCCGGCGAGATCCGCGCGACCAGCCTTGACCATGCCGAGGATCTGCTCATCCACCTTGCCGACCATGGGCAACAGTTTCTCGTTCATCAGCAAGTAAGCTTCGCGAGTATGGCCCTTGCTGGTGAGGTCAAGATACTGGTCCTGGAGCGGCCTTGTAAGATCGATGGTCGCGAGAATAGTGGTCATCTGCTTTTTGCCGTCCGGGCTGAGCAGCGGAGTCACGTCACGAACCAACTCATGCAGGCGAACGTAGGCTGCCACCATCTTTTTGCGATTTGTCTCGACACCGGCTGCGTCCCTGCTGGCATAGGCCAGCGCGGCGCCGCGGCTGTCGCTGACACACTCCTGGTCCCGTTTGCCGATGGCCTGTATGAGGTCGAGCATGACCGCGGTGCGGGTGACAGCCTGATCGAGTTCCCTGCTGAGACGGCTGAGCGTCGACCAGGCGACATAGCCCAGGCCAAGGATGAGCAGCAGCAGGATGCTGATGCTGCCTCCCAGCTTTTTACCGATCGACATATGTTTCAAGTAAGCTCTCCTCTTTGCTCAGCGGGTGGCTCTGCACGGACATGGAAATGCGGGCGCTAGAGGTTGTATCGGCTGAGACCAAGATGGCGTGAGATCGGGGTTTGCGGCAGGTGCGGGTTGAGTTACGAGTGTTAGAAGGTTCGGGAATAAGGGATGGAACTACAGGAGTGCGGCAAGGAAGGGTGCGGTCTTGCTGACGGCTGTTGCGGCGATGAGGGAGGGAGGGCCAGCGGCAACGATGTGTCCACCCTCGTCGCCGGCGCCGGGGCCCATATCGATGACCCAGTCGCTGGCGGCGATGACGTGCATGTCGTGTTCGATGACGACGACGGTATTGCCGGCGGTGACGAGATTCTGGAGTTGACGCTGCAGGCGGTCGACGTCCGACGGATGCAGGCCGGTGGTGGGTTCGTCGAGGATGTAGAGGGAGTCACCGCGCTGCATGCGCTGCAGTTCGGTGGCGAGTTTTACGCGTTGCGCTTCGCCGCCGGACAATTCGGTAGCGGGCTGGCCGAGACGCAGATAGCCGAGGCCCACTTCCTGCAGGACCTGCAGAGCGCGGGCGAGCTGCGGTTCGTCTGCGAAGAAGGCGGCGGCGGTGTCGACGGTCATCGAGAGGACATCTGCGATGTTCCTGTCCCGATAACGGACCTCCAGTGTCTTGGCATTGAAGCGAGCACCGTGACAGGTCGGGCACGGACTGTAGACGCTGGGAAGAAAGAGTAGTTCAACACAGACGAACCCTTCTCCGGAACAGGTTTCGCAGCGGCCCTTGGCTACGTTGAAGGAGAATCTGCCGGCATCGTATTTGCGAGAGCGGGCCAGTTTTGTAGCTGCAAATAGTCTGCGCACATAGTCGAAGAGGCCGGTGTAGGTTGCCATGTTGGAGCGTGGTGTGCGGCCGATGGGCTTCTGGTCGACGATGACAAGCCGCCGAACGAATTCCATACCTGCGGTGATTCGACCGCTGGTCGTCATCACGGTTTCTTCCAGGCTATCGGCATCCTCCTGTTCTACTTCGAGCTGCTGGCCGAGTTGTGAAGCGACCAGCTCAACGAGCACCTGGCTGATGAGCGTCGACTTGCCGGAGCCGGAGACGCCGGAGACAGAGGTGAAGACGCCGAGGGGAATGGCTGCATCGAGATGTTCGAGATTGTTGCGAGTGACATTGTCGAGTTTCAACCATGCTTTGGGTTGGCGCGGTTCTTTTGCAGGTGGAGTCGTATCCGCGAAGAGGTATTTGCGAGTTTCAGAGGCTGCTATGTCGGCGAGGCCGGCAGGAGGTCCGGAGTAGAGAACCTGGCCGCCATGGAAGCCGGCGCCGGGGCCGACATCGACGATCCAATCAGCGCGTCGGATGACATCGAGCTCGTGTTCCACGACGAAGAGCGAATTGCCGGATTGCTTGAGGACGTTAAGGGCATCGAGGAGGGCCTGCGTGTCGGCGGGATGGAGACCGGCGGATGGTTCATCGAGGACATAAACGACACCGAAGAGGTTGGAGTGCAGTTGCGTGGCCAGGCGAAGGCGCTGGAGTTCTCCAGGAGAAAGGGTGGGCGTGCTGCGATCGAGTGAAAGGTAGCCGAGGCCGAGGTTGAGCAGGACAGACAGCCTGGCTGCGAGGTCGGTCGTGATGCGCCGGATGACTTCTGTTTTTTCAGGATGGGCGCGTTGCGATCCACCTCCGGTTGATCCGAACGGCTGAAGGATAGCCGCGAGACGCTTCAGTGGAAGCGTGTTCATTTCTGCGATGTCGTAGCCAGCGAACCTGATCGACAGAGCTTCCGGCCGCAGACGCTTGCCATGACAGACATTGCATTCGGTCGAGGACATGAACTGTGCGACACGCTTCTTCATCGACGCACTATGCGTGTTGGCGAAGGTACTCAGAACGTGACGCCTGGCGCTGGTAAAGGTGCCCATATAACTGGGTTCGAGTTTGCGCTTGAGGGCGTCCCGTGTTTCCCGTGGAGTGAAGCCGGCATAGACGGGTACCTGCGGCTGGTCTTCGGTGAAGAGAATCCAGTCGCGATCTTTTTTGGGGAGACTGTGCCATGGGACGTCGACGTTGTAGCCGAGAGAGACGAGGATGTCCCGCTGGTTCTGTCCGCCCCACGCGGTCGGCCACGCGGCAATGGCACGCTCGCGGATGGTCAGTGATGGATCAGGCACCATGGATTGCTCGGTGACTTCGTAGACGCGTCCGAGACCGTGGCATCGTGGGCAGGCGCCTTCAGCGGTGTTGGAGGAAAAGGATTCTGCGTAGAGAAGGGGTTGGCCTGGCGGATAATCACCCGCTCGCGAGTAGAGCATGCGCAGGAGATTGGAGAGGGTGGTGACGGAGCCCACAGACGAGCGTGTGGTGGGTGCGCCGCGCTGCTGCTGGAGGGCGATGGCAGGGGGAAGACCGGTGATGGAATCTACGGCGGGTACGGCAAGCTGGTGAAAGAGGCGGCGGGCATAGGGCGAGACCGATTCGAGATAGCGTCGCTGGGCTTCCGCATAGAGTGTGCCGAAGGCGAGCGAGGATTTGCCGGAGCCGGAGACGCCGGTAAAGACGACGAGGGCATCGCGAGGGATATCGACGTCGATGTTGCGAAGGTTGTGCTCGCGCGCACCGCGAACACTGACGATTCCTTCCTGGTGCGATCTGGCTTTCACCTGGCGTCCTCTGCGGCTATGGATGCGAAGACAGGAAGTCGGGTTTTGTCTGACAGGGGCGTCGTTCCAGACGGATGGCCTTACGCTCTCCCGGCGAACGCATTGCTATACTCGCTACCACTATGGCCAAGCTCGCGGTGCTTCTTCTTTTTGCGATATGCGCACAGGCCCAACGTGTGTGTGACAGCGAGATCCACGATGCGGATACGCGGGCGTGGTGGCATACGACCGAGGTGCTGTCGAGCGATGACATGGAAGGACGCGATACCGGCTCGGCGGCATACCAGCGCGCTGCGGAGTATGTTGCGCACCGGTTCAGCGAGGCGGGTCTAAGGCCTGCGGGCGATGATGGAACCTACTTCCAGAAAGTGGCCCTGCACGAGGTTGCCGTGGCTGCTGCCGACTTCACGGTAGTGCGCACCAGTGGTCGCGAGGTATCGCTGGAATTTCTGCAGCAGATTACGGTTGCGCCGGTTGCGGGTATGCCGTCGGAGGTCGAGGCGCCGTTGACGTTTCGCGGCTACTGCGGCGAGGACACGATGAAGGACATTGCGAACAGGATCGTGGTGTGCTTCAACTCCACGCGCGATGGAATGCCGGGATCGGCGGAGCGGCTTGCAGCCGCGCGTGCGAATGGTGCGGTGGGCATGATCGCGGTGGACGACCCGTACTTCACTATCGAGCCGCCACGATGGCCGGTTGCGTACGCGCGGAGCGTGACGCTGGATGGTGCCGTGACGGCGCAGGAAAGGCCACTGCCGGTGATGCGATTACGATCCGATGCGCTGGCAGTTTTGCTGGAAGGTTCAGGTCACGATGCGGCGGCGATCCTGGCTGCGGGCGGCCGGAAGGAGACGCTGCCATCGTTTGGGATCCCAGCGAAGCTGCGCGTGCGGTTCAAGCTGACCGAGAAGGTTTATTCGTCGCCGAATGTGCTTGCGATGATGCCGGGCAGCGATGCGCGATTAGAGAATGAGTATGTCGTGATTGCGGCACACCTGGATGGATATGGTTATGGAACGCCGGTTGCGGGCGATCGCCTTTACAACGGCGCGCTGGACGATGCAGCCTACGTGGCGCTGCTGATCCAGTTTGCAGACAATCTGAAGCGAGAGCATCGAGTATTGAAGCGCTCGGTGCTGTTCTGTGCGTTCACAGGTGAAGAGAAGGGCCTGCTGGGATCGACCTACTTTGTGGACCATCCCACCGTGCCGAGGAAGGAACTGGTGGCGGACATCAACCTGGATCAGTTACGGCCACTGTTTCCTTTGAAGCTGCTGACTGCGCTCGCGATCGACGACACAACGCTGGGGGATACGGCGCGTTCGGTTGGAAGAAGCATGGGCATTACGGTGCGGGCCGACCGGGAGCCGGAGCGTGCCCTGCTTCGCCGTGCGGATCATTATCCATTTCTGCGCAGCGGTGTTCCCGCAATTGGCTTTATCTTCGGGTACGATGCCGGAACGGATGCGGAGAAACGCTATCGTGAGTGGTACAACACGCGCTATCACCGACCGCAGGACGACCTGACGCAGCCCGTAGATTTTGATGCTGCAGCTACGTTCGACCAGTTCTTTTACAAGCTGACGGAGACGGTGGCAGATGCGGCGGAGCGGCCGTCGTTCAAGGCCGGGAGTCTTTTTGTAACGAAAGCGGAGTGAGGGTGTTCTACTGCAATGGCTTTAGAACGATGAGTGTAATGTCATCATTCTGGGGAGCACCGGCGACAAAGTCATTCATCGACTTCAGGATATTCGTTACGAGGCTTTCTGCATCTCGCGATGTGTCTGATGCGGCTTCGGCGAGCGCTGCTTCGAGACGCGGCGTGTCCCACTCTTCTCCTGCTGGATTGACTGCCTCGGTCACCCCGTCAGTGTAGGCCGCGAGCACTTCGCCACAGGCTATGGTAAGTGTCTCGGATACATAAGAACCCTGCGAAAGCATGCCGATCACACTGCCGCCGGTGTCCAGCTGATGCATGGAGCCGTCGGCGCGAAGGAGGATGGGGGGATTGTGCCCTGCGTTTACATAGGTCAGGCTGTGTGCTGCTGGATCGTACAAGCAGATGAACATGGTGGCGTAACGGTTAGCGGAAGATGATTGAAACAGCAGCCGGTTGAGACTTTCGACGACAGAGGTCAGCGGCTTAGGCGGTCCCTGCATGAGCGTGTGCAGACATGCTCGAAGTGTGGCCATCAATAATGCTGCGGGAACACCTTTGCCGGAAACATCCGCGACGACTATGCAGGCGCGACCATCCGGAGCGAGGAAGATGTCGTAGTAGTCTCCGCCGATCTGTTCGGCGCTTATGTACGAGGCGGCGACATCGAGGCCGGGTATGCAGGGGAGATCCGTGGGCAGGAGCCGCTCCTGAACTTCACGCGCCAGTTCCAGTTCGCGCCGGGCGCGGGCTTGTTCCACGGCATGTTGACTGATGGATTGAATAAGCTGCGCGGTTTCAAGACCGCGACCCATCTCCGGACCTAGCGTCCTGAGGAAGCGCAGCTCGGCACCAGAAAAAGTACGGCCTGCAGTGCGGCCGAGAGTGGCAAATCCGAAGAGACCGGTGCGGCCTTCGAGTGGAAGAAGTACCTGGGCATGCAGCTTCTGGAGAGCCTCGATTTCATATGGCTCAGCGAGCAGCTGCCAGCCATCCGACTGAGCAGATTTTGAACCAGGGGGCACGAAGAGTGCGGGCCTGCGGTCGCGCCTCATGCGGGAGACAGTGGAACAACTGGAGGGCAGGGTGACGGCTGCATCCGGTGATGAGGGGTTCTGCAGTACGTAGCTGCTCTTCTCGCGAAGCAGGATGTGGAAGGACGACAGGTCAAGGGCGGAGACGATGCGCTCCGGCATAAGCTTGAGCAGGTCGTCAAGAGAACGAACCTGGTTGGACAGGTACAGGATTTCCTCGAAGAGCAGCTGAGTCGCCTTCGTTCGTGACTTGAACAGATTGCGGAGCCGTTGGGCCAGCGTGATTCGGGCCGCGACTTTCGATGAAGTCATCTGTGCCTCATTCCGCTGGAGCCTGAAGTACGGCGGCACTGTCCAGCATAAGGGTCAGCGTGGCGATGCAGCCGCGGGTGTTCTGGCGCGAGACGATAGTCACTCTTCCGCGATGGGCGCTCGCTATCTCCTGGGCCAGAGCGAGGCCGATGCCTGAGCCTTTGGGCTTGGTGGTGTAGAAGGGCACGAAGAGGTTTGCGGGATTTTGTATGCCGAGACCATTGTCTTCAATCAGGAAGGAAAGTTCTTCGCGAACGACGACCCAGGAGAAGCCGACGGATGGAGGATGATCGAGCTGCTGTGCGTCGGCTGCCAGGGCGGCGTCGACGGCATTCTGCAGCAGGTTGATCAGCGCCTGCTGTATCTGATTGGGATCGCAGAGGATGGAGAGAAGCGGGCCCGAGACGACATCGATCTTCATCCTGGTTTCAAGAGTGGCTGTACGGTTGACGAGCTCCTGGACCTCGGTGATCTGCATAGTGGGAGCAGGAAGATGCGTCATCCGCTGGTAGGCGTGGAGGAAGGAGTTGAGTGATCCGGATCGGTCTTCTATGACAGCCAGGCCGCGTCCGAAGTCTTCGCGATCTTCTGGATCTACGGCGGATATGCGGGCTCGCAGGCTGCTGGCTATGGACTTGATCGGCGTGAGTGAGTTGTTGATTTCATGCGAGAGGACGCGGATGAGTCGCTGCCAGGCGAGACGCTCTTCTTCGCGCAGCACTGCGGCAACGTCGGACAGAACCAGCAGAGTGTGAGGAAGACCGTCAAGGCGGAAGGTGGCTCTCCGCACCGACCAGCGGGTTGGGCTGGCAGAGAGCGACAGCGTTTGTGTAGAGGGCGGCAGGGCCGGGTAGAGGCCCTGATCCGGAACATCGAAGAGGTCTCCGAGGTGGAGGTCGGTTGCAGTCTGTCCGATTGAGGTTTTCAGGTCGAGGGTGAAGGTGTGGCTGGCAGCAGTGTTCAGGACACGGAGGCGGCTGTCGGCGTCAAACGCAAGCACGGGCGAGTGCATGGAGGTGAGAACTCGCTCGAGGAGGCTGAGTGCATCCTGTGCTGTGGCGCGCTGAACTTGCAGGGTGCTGCTGAGTGCATTGATCTCAAGTGTGAGGTCGCCGACGACGTCGCCGCGCTGGCCGCCTCGTGCGCGAAAGCTGTAATCCTCTTCACGAATGGCAGCGATGATGTTGGCGAGTGTTTGCAGAGGCCGGAGAAGCTGTTCCAGAAAAACACTGGCTAGCAGAGCGTAGAGCAGTGCCAGCAGGCAGGTAAAGAGGACTGCCTGGGCAGTAGATCGGCAAACGTGATGCAGGAGCAAAGCGACGGGAACGAGCGTGCCTATGGCTGAGAAGAGGAGCCAGATCCGAATGCGTCGTTCATAGCTGAGAAGCCTTCCGCGGCGCACCAGGGGAATGCTGGTGATGCCTTGTTCCGCGCGGCCGGGAGTGCCGATCCCGGTGACATGGCTGCTAGAGGGCATACTTTTCCATGCGCCGGTAGAGGGCTCCTCGCGAAAGTCCGAGAGCTTCGGCAGCGTGGGAGACGTTGCCTCCGGATCGTGCGAGAGCCTTGCGGATCAGCAGGGTCTCCACGGCTTCCAGAGAAAGATCCTCTAGTATGCGGGAGGAGTCGATGGAAGGAGCCTGTGCAGGCACGAGGCCGAGGTCGGCTGGCTGCAGGAGATGGTTGCGAGCCATCAGGACGGCGCGCTCCATGGTGTGATCGAGTTCGCGGACATTGCCGGGCCAGGGATGCGCCATCAGCAGGGCGAGAGCAGCGGGATCAAAGCCGTTGACCTGCCTGCGATAACGAGCTGCATAGCGGCTGAGGAAGTAAGCGGCGAGCAGCGGGATGTCTTCGCGGCGTTCGCGCAGAGAGGGCAAGCGGATCTCTACGGTGTTGAGGCGGAAGAACAGGTCTTCGCGAAAACGTCCGTCGCGGGCATCTGTGCGCAGGTCGGCATTGGTTGCCGAGAGTACACGCACATCGACTTTACGAGTCTGCGAGGAGCCGACACGTTCAAGCTCGCCGGTCTCGAGAACACGGAGGAGCTTGGCCTGCTGGCGCATGGGAATGTTTGCGATCTCATCCAGGAAGAGAGTGCCGCCGGAGGCAAGTTCGAAGCGGCCGATGCGATCGGTGCGGGCATCGGTGAAGGCGCCTTTGACGTGACCGAAGAGCTCCGACTCGAACGTGCCTTCAGGCAGAGCGCCGGTGTTGACAGCGATGAGAGAGCGTTCCGCACGCAGCGAGAGACGGTGCAGGGATTGCGCGACCACTTCCTTGCCGGTGCCGTGTTCGCCGGTGATGAGGATGTTTGCATCGGATGGACCTATGCGCGCCATCAGGTCGAGGATGGGGCGCATGACCGGAGCGTCGGCGATGAAATCGGGCGCGCCTTCGCCGCGCAGGAGACGGTTCTCTGCCTCGAGATGCTGCGAGCGACGTTGAAGCTGAAAGAGTTCGACGTGGGTACGAAGGATGGTGAGCAGACGGGGATTGTCCCAGGGTTTCTGCACGAAATCGCTGGCTCCGCGCCGCATTGCGTCGACGGCAAGATCCACGGTTGCCCAGGCCGTCATGACGATGATGGGCAGGTGGGCATCGCGCTTCCGGATGGCGGAGACGAGGTCCAGGCCTTCGCTTCCTGATGTGGTGTCGCGGGTGTAGTTGAGGTCAGCGAGGACGCCATCGAAATCGGTGACGGCAAGTTTTTCGAGGATCTCTGCGGGGCTGGAGGCCGTGTCCAGCTGGTAGCCTTCCGGCTTGAGGAGCAGGCGGAGAGCTTCCAGGATGTCGGGTTGATCGTCGGCGATGAGCAGCCGTGGTTTCGGATTGGTACGATTCAACGGCATGGCATCGTTCTGATGATAGGGGATGCCGGAAGAAGCTCCCGGCAGGTTCTATAAATTGCCGCTGCGGGCTTCGTCGAGGGAGATAGCGTAGGCATTGAGAATGCCCCCGGTGGCGCGGTCGAACTCGACACGGGCTTTCTTGTAGGCAGTGCGGGCTGCGACCAGGGCGGATTCGGCTGCGGCGAGATCGCGACGGGCGCCGAGGGTTTGCAGTGCCGAACCAGCGCCGAGAGACTGTTCCTTTTCGGTGATGGTGAAGGTACGCTGCTGCAGATCGCGCGCTTTGGAAGCTGCATTCACCCGGGCGAGAGATTGATCGAGAGCGTACTGCGCATTTCGGACTTCGATGCGAATCTGTTTGCGAAGCTGTTGTACACGCAATTCCGCCTGGCGCGATTCAAGTTCCGAGCGGACCTGATCCGACTTTGCGACACGGTTGCGAAGAGGGATGTTGACGTTGACGCCTACGTAGTAGTTGGGAGACGAGTTGTTGAAGGTGTTGACGAAGGCGCCGGAGTACGTTCCGGGTGCCGTGGACGGGGTGTTTGCCAGCGGATTATTGACGCCAGCGAGGCCAGTCCCTCCGTAGTAGCCGACCAGGTCTACCTGTGGCAGCAGAGAGTTTCGTACAGCGTCGCGGCTGATCTTGCGGTTCTCGATGTCGATACCGGACTCCGTGAGTTCGATACGGTGGGCAAGTGCCTGTGCGACGAGGTCGTCTGTGGCAGCGGTTTGTCCGGGAACAGAGGCACTGTCGACTGCGGCGACATCGGTGGGCCGGACCGGCATGGCTTCGAGGATCGGATCGTCAAGATTCTTGGTGAGTGCGTTCTTGATGAGAAGCGATTGCAGTTGAAGTTGAGAGCGAGCGATGGTGAGATCCTGCTCGCGGCTGGCGACTTCGGCCTCATCTTTCAAAACATCGAGAGCGGGAATGGATTGCAGTTCCAATTGCCTGCGACCGGAGTCGAGGGTCTGCTGCGCGAACTGAAGCGAACGCGATTGCACCTGCTCGTCTTCATAGGCGGCGACCAGGTCCCAGTAGATGTCGGCAATCTGGGTGACGGTAGAAATGACCTGCAGCTGAAAGGCCTGGTCGGAAATTTTCCGATTGTTCTTTGCGATTCGAAGGTACCTGAGATTGGGACCCAGACCGAAGCCGGAGAGCAGATGCTGGCGCAGGACTGCCTGGAAGGAGCTATCGAGTTCAGGTGTAAGAAAACTGTTTGAGCTGTTGGAGGTGAGACGGTCGGAATTGAAAGTGACATTGATACTTGTTCCGAGGGCGAAGGCCTGGGAGTAGTTGAGGGTGCCGGCAAAGTCGCCGGAGCGAAGGGTGGGGACGCCGTAGATGATCTCGCTGGACAGCGGCGTAGTGCTGTTGGAGTAGCCGATGGTGGCAGTAATGTCGGGATCATAAGAAGAGATAGCGGAGCCGCTGCCTAGCGTGGACTGCACCAGACCGGAAGCGCCGGCGCCTGCACCACCCGCGCCGCCTGTTGTACCGCCGGCACCTGCGCCTGTAGAACCCGAGCCGAAACCGCCCACGCCGCCTCCGGGTGTGTTCTGAACGACGCCGGTGTTGACACCCAGGAATGTACCGCCGCCCTGGGTGCGAAGGACATCTGCCTTGGCGATGGGGATGTTGTAACGCGCGATGGCCAGGTCCAGGTTGTTTTCGAGGGCGAGGGCAATCGCGTCGCCGAGGGAGAGTTCCAGGACACCGTTATGGATGAGGCTATCGACGCGCGGCGAGTTGACCAGTGAGGGCGGAGCGATGTGGACGCCGCGGTAGGCGTCCAATGGATTACGCGCATGCGGCAGGGATAGCGAGATGGAAGGTGATGGGGCGGCAGATGAGGAAGGTTCCTGGGACTGCGGCAGATTCTGCTGCTGCGCGAACGACGAGGGCGCCATAAGGAATGACCACAGGGCGACGATCGCGACAGCAGTGTTGGGGCGGCTTATAGTCGGCATGGCTGCGGGCTTTCTGTAACGGGTGTCGGTCATGATTCTGCTGATGGCTACGGCGTCCTTACTCTGTACGAAGCGCCTCGGTCGGGCTCACACTTGCAGCACGGCGTGCGGGGATAAGTCCCGAGAGCAGAGCGACGAAGATGATGAGCACGACGACCGAGAGCAGGATGGAAGGATCAGCAGCCGAGACACCGAAGAGTTGTGACCGTACGAGAACACTCAGGCCGTAAGCCGTGGGAAGTGCGATGACGCTTCCCAGTGCAGCAAGAGAGAGAACGTCTTTGAGGATGAGGGAAGAGACGGCAAAGCGGCTGCTGCCAAGAGCCATGCGGATGCCGATCTCACGCGTGCGCTGCGAGGTTGAGTAGGCGAGGACGCCGTAGAGGCCAACGCCGGCCAGCAGTGTAGCCAGGATGCCGAAGGAGACGGCGAGCAGAGTGATCATGCGCTCATTCTGCAGGTCGGTATCGATCTGCTGATCCATGGTGATGAGTTGGCTGACGGGCAGCGAAGGATCGATGCGGCGCATGGCATTCCTTATATCGGCAAAGGCCTCAGTCGGCGCCAGGACGGTGCGTACATCCAGATAGATCTGCGATGCCTCCGGAACTTGTTTCAGTGGGCGGAACATGGTCGCTGGTATCTCATCGCGGATACTGCGGTTCCTGTAATCGCGGAAGATGCCGACGATTTCGAAATCGGTTCTGTCCGGATTGTCCCTCCCATAGCTGATATGGCGGCCGATGCAAGAGGCATTGTTTCCGTTGCAATAGTGTTTGACGAAGGACTGATTCACAAGTGCGATTTTGGGATGTTCGAGCGTGTCACTGCTGGTGATTCCTCGACCCATGAGCAGTGGTATCTGCATGGTTTGCAGGTAGTTGGGCGTCACGCTCGAGTTCTGGACCTGGAAGCTTTCGTCGGGCGGCGGCTGATAACCGGTGACGCTGATGCCATAGAAGCTGCCACTGGACACCAGCGCGGCATCATCACTGGCTGCAACTGCCTGCACCCCAGGAATGACAGCGAGGCCATCGAGCACGCGCTGGTGGATAGCGGGAGTGTTCGCTGCAGAATATCCGGCAAGGCGGGGATCGATGTTGAAGGTGACAAGATGGGTGGTATTGAAGCCGACGTCGACGGCGCGTAGTCGCTGGAGGGTCCGGATGAAGAGTCCGGCGCCGACGAGCAGCACGACGGAAAGACCAATCTGCAGGCAGACTACGATGCGGCGGAGCAGCAGCAGCCCGCCGCCGCTGGTACCAGTGGACTCTCTGAGGGTGGAGCTGAGATCGAGACGCCGCAGTTGCAATGCGGGCACCAGCGAGAAGAGCAGACTGACCACGATGGCAACGCCGAAATTGAATAACAGGATGCGGTGATCAATAGAAGCGGTGAAGGCAACCTGGCCGGTATTGTCTGCGAGTCTGCTGATGAGAAGACGTATGGCGAAGGGCGCGAGAAGCACCCCGACAATGCCTCCGAACATCCCGATGAGGACACCTTCCAGCAGGAGCTGGGAGAGGATACGTCCGGCGCTGGCGCCAAGGGCAGAGCGGAGAGAGAACTCGCGCATGCGGCCGGCAGAGCGAACCATCAGCAGGCTTGCGACGTTCACCGAGGCAATGAGCAGGACCAGCAGCGCCATTGCCATGACAGCGAGGAACGGCTTTTCGAGACCGCTCCGGTTAAACGAAAAGCCACGTGCGCCGGGAAGGATGAGCAGGCGCGAACCCATGAATCCCTGGGTGAAGCCGGCGGTGCGGGTGCCGAGCATACTCATATCGCTGGCCCGCAGAGCATGCCACAGGGGAGCATTCTGCGCCTGTGCCTGTTCAGGGGTAACACCGGGCTTCAGGCGTCCAAGCATGCTGAGCCACTTGGCGCGATGGTCGGTGTAGACGTTGCCCTGGCGGGCGAAGACCTGGTTGCCCATGGACATGGGCACGAAGACTTCACTGATCTGTCCCCAGATGGCACTTGTGAAGCGTGGTGCCGCGATGCCGATGACCTGGTACGGCTGGCCGCTGATCGACACAGTCGAGCCGACGATCGAAGGGTCGGCTCCTAGTTTGTCTCGCCAGAAGGTATAGGAAAGAACGACTACGGGATTGGTGCCGGGCTGTCCATCGTCGGAAGGCTGCAGCAGGCGACCGAGCGCAGGCGCAACTCCAAGGACCTGGAAGTAGTTGCCGCTGACAAGTTCGGCTGCAACGAAGCGCGCGCTGTTATTGCGCGAGAAGCCGGCCTGGTTCGAAGCAGTCGCGAGAATGCCGGAGAGGCCGTGGGCGCCATCGCGAAGGGCGAGGTACTGGGGATAGGAAAAGTAATCGCTCTGGTCACCGCCACTCATACTGATGGAGCCAAGCCAGGAGCTTCCGGTGTCGCGGAAGACTACGAGAGAGGCGGGATCATTCACTGGCAGCGAGCGCAGTAGGGCCTGGTCGAGCAGAGAGAAGATCGCGGTATTGGCACCGATGCCAAGGGCGAGGGTGAGGATGGCAGTCAAAGCAAAGCCGGGGGCCCGGCGAAGCTGGCGAAGCGCGAAATTGAGATCGTTCCAGACGTTGTGCATGATGTGCTCCTTCGCTTTCCCGCTTTCGCTTTTCTAGCGGACGAGTGCGGCACTGGTGACGGTCGATGGATTGTGGGCAGGGTCGGAAAGAAGGCGCTGGAGTTCACCTTCTGCCACCACCTTGCCGTCGAAAAGGTGAACCTGCCGTTGCGCGTGTGCAGCGAATCGATGGTCGTGCGTGACCATGCAGATGGTGGAGCCTTCGTCGTGAAGTTCTGCGAGCAGCTTCATGACCGCTTCACCATTTTTGGAATCGAGGTTACCGGTTGGTTCGTCGGCGAGAAGGATGGAGGGCGAGCCGGCGAGAGCACGAGCAACCGCGACGCGCTGCTGCTGTCCTCCGGAGAGCTGTGCAGGATAGTGCCGCATGCGGTGAGCCATGCCGACACGCTCGAGAGCCTGCTCGACGCGTGCCTTCCGCTCGGCGGATGGAACGCCTGCGCGGTAGGTGAGTGGAAGCTCCACGTTTTCAAATACGGTGAGATCGCCGATAAGGTTGAAGCTCTGGAATATGAAACCAATCTCCTGGTTGCGGATGCGGCTGCGCTCGGCGAAGCTGAGGTTGCCGACTGGTTTGCCGTTCAACGCGTAGGTGCCGCCGGTGGGCGTATCGAGAAGACCAAGGATGGACAGCAGGGTGGACTTGCCACAGCCAGAGGGTCCGGACATGGCAATGTATTCGCCGCGATCTATAGAGAGATGAATCCCCGAGAGCGCGTGCGTTTCAATCTCATCGGTGTAGAAGACCTTGGTCAGTGCATCGATATGGATGAGCGGTGAAGACATTTGAAATTCCTTTCGCGCGTGACTTACTGCTGAAGGCGAACTTTGTCGGAGGCTTCCCAACGCGACATGTCGGAGAGGATGACGGTGTCGCCCAGGTTGAGTCCGGAGAGTACTTCCATGGAGTTGACTGAAGCTCGCCCCACCTGGACCTGAACGCGGGTTGCGGTTTTGCCACTGGGGTCGACCCGGAACAGCGTGAGCATCGAGTTCTCGTTGCCGACTGCGGGTCGGCCGATGTAGAGGGCGTTCTGGAGACGGTCGAGATCGATGGTCCCATCGACGGATAGATCCGGACGCGTACCCTGCGGCAGTTCGCCGGCCAGCTCGATGTCAACAGTGACTGTGCCATTTACGACTGCGGGGTCGACGCGCATGACCTTGCCGCTGATGACTCCATTGTGGGTATCGATTTCGGCAGTCTGGCCGATCTGGATACCGCGCGCCTGGGTCTCGGGAATCTTGAGCGAAGCTTTGAGTTGATCAGGCTGGATTACCTTGGCAAGCGTCGTGCCGATGTCGACATGCTGCCCGACCTGCAAAGGAAGATCGACCAGGACACCGGCTATGCCAGCGCGGACACTGAGCGCGGCTGCTTGTTTCTGCTTCAGGCTGAGGATGGCCCTGGCTTGATCAACCTTTGCCTGCTGAACGGCCATCTCGGTGTCAGTGGTCTGCGAATTGAGGGTGATGCGCTGGCGCTCCAGGTCGTCCCGCTGGTTCAGTTCATCTGCTTTGCCCTTAGAGGCAGCGTAGGACAAGCCGGAGATGACGCCGAGATCGTACAAGCTCTTGTCCGTCTGTGATTGCAACTGGGCCTGCTTCTGTTCTGCAGAGACAGTGGCGGCGCCTGCCCGCTGCGTCATCAAGTCGCTTTGCAGATGGGCGTGCACATTCTTGAGGTCAGCCAGAGAGGCCTTCCATTGCAGTTGAGCGTCGAGCAGTTGCTGCTGGAGCAGCGGATCGACCAGGTCCATGACGACTGTGTCCGGAGTGACCTTGGCGCCGGGAAGAACGCGGATGCGAAGCACGGTTGCTGCGGTTTCGGCAGGGATGAGGCGGATCCGATCTTCGCGCGGAACAAGAGTTCCCTGACCGCGTACCTGGCGGATGAGTTCCCCTCGTTTCACAACGTCTGTGAAGACCGGCTGGTCAACGGCGGGGATGGCGGGCGCCAGGTGAAGAATGTACTTCGCAGCCACGCCAACCACGATGAGAGCGACTGCCAGATAGGCGAAGGCTCGGCGACGCTTTTGTTTCTTCAGGTCTGGTCGGGAAATATCCATTGCGCCTTCTTAAGGGCACGTGGAAGGCCAATTCAGGCTGATAGTAGATTGAGCGACTTACGCGATGGCGCAGGTACCGATTGACTATGCAGCTGTCCAGTCCTGGACACCGGCGTTCGAAAATGAACATTGGCGGGTGCTACAAGCGGGAGGAATAGAGGACGGGAAGATCAATCCAGCCCGACGCGGTGCACCAGGTCTGCAAACCGCGGATCGTTCCGGATCGGATCGAAATAGGGGTGGGTCTTGAGAAACTGTAGAATGTTCGATTGCTCCTGGTAACCCTGCTCCAGCCAGTAAAAAGCCTGTTCCTTGTCGCCCAGGCCGAGGTAAGCATTCACAAATGCGCCCGCCGGAACATAGCCCGACTGCCTGCGTTTTTTCAGTTCAGCGAGCAGACGAAGCGCGTCGTTCGGGCGTCCAGCGTGGGCATACGCCCGGATCAATACACCTGTCATGGCAGGACTGCCCGGAGAGACGGACAAGCCATGTTCGAGCACGGAAATAGCTTCCTGCGGTTGATCCGCAGCGACCAGAGCAAAGCCCAGAGTTGATGAGTTGCCGGCGCTGTTTGGCTGCACGGCCAGCGCACTGCGTGCTTCGCGAATGGCCTCTTCGTACCGGTGCGACTGAAACAAGATCCAGGACACGGCACCGCCTGAGATTTCAGATGGATCGAGTGCTCGCGCGCGTTGGATGCCAGCCACGGCTTGATCATTCCGTCCCTGGCATAGCAGCCACAGTGCGAATCGCGCCTCTGCATCCGCATCGTTCGGATTAAGTGCAAGAGCCTGGCGATACTCGGTCTCGGCCTCTTGCCAGTGCCATTGTTCCTGCAGAACATTTGCCAGCAGGACATGGGCTTCCACCAGGGAGGGATCGATCGCCAACGCCTGCCTGGCGAAATTTACTACTTTGGGCCGTGTGACTGCCGGCGGAACTCCCGCAAGTACAGTTCCGAGGCTTGTATAGGCCTCGGCCAGCCCAAGATAGGCTGGTGCAAAGGTTGGATCTTTGCTGAGGGCCTTTTCAAAGAGTGGAATACTTTGCTCCAACATGGCACGGTTGCCAGCCTCCAGCACAAACCTTCCCTGCAGGTAGCTCTGGTAGACCTCCGGCGCAACCGGCCGGGCTGCGATCAGCCTCTGGTGTTCCTCCCCGGTTATCGTCACTGCAACCTTCCCTGCGATCGATTGCGCCAGGTCGCTTTCGAGAGACAGGGCATCGCGCATCTCCCGGTCATAGGTCTCTGACCAGAAGTGTTCGTCGGTAGCTCCGCGGATCAGCTGCGCGGTTACCCGTATCCGATCGCCATCCCGGATCAACGAGCCTTCGACTACTGCATCTACGCCAAGGATGCGGGCGATCTCCGGGATAGACTGCTGCGGGTTTCTGAAACGCAGCACCGAGGTGTGCGAGATGACTCGCAGATCGTGGATGTTTGAGAGTCGCCCGGTAAGCGCCTCGGTGACGCCATCGGCCAGGTACTCCTGTGCCGGGTCGCGCGACAAATTTCGCAGGGGAAGCACTGCCAGCGACCTGATCTTCGTTGCCGTGGCGGGCAGTTTGCGAGGCCGGAAGACCAACCATCCGATGGCTGCGGCGCAGACACAGAAAAGGGCGACCATGGTGAGCCACAGCCTCACTCGTGGTGGTGTTGCAGCGTCGGAACTTGCTGGTGCCTCGTCCGGCAGCCCTGATTCCACATTCGCGGCGGGATCATTTTCGGGCTGCCTTCGGCCTTGTTGCCAGGCGCTGATTTCCCCGGTCAGCGCGTAAACCGAGCCACGCTTTGCGTGCACATGCCGATGCACCGGCATGCCTTCCCGCTTCTCCCAGCGTTGCACCGTGGTGACATCGCGGTTCAGGTAATTTGCGATTTCTTTCCACGAATCCAGCCGGTCTGCTGTCGGCTTTACACCGGGCGGGATTTCGTACGACGTCTCACCCATGGAGGTCCCCGGCGCTCATCCTGCCTGTGCAGGAGAAGCAAGCCAATTTTACTGCCCCGGTCGGATACTGCAAAGCACTGCATAAGGCGGCAAACCCGCCTTTCCGTGACTTACCGCTTGTTCCCGGTGATCCGGGTACGCGATGGTCTCCCCAGTTCAGGTGAAGAAGGCGGGCGGTTTTCACTCACATCGTCGATCTGCGCCTGGATGCCAATCCTCGAACTGGAGACACCCATGAAACGCATACATCCCTTGTCGGCGGTTTGCCTTTACTCACTGTGCCTGCTGGCTGCCAGCAGCAGTGTGCTCGCCCAGGACCATAAGCGGGTTGAAGTGCATGGTCTTATCAACGATTACTCACCTGCGGGCGTGAAAGGCGGTCCCTGGGAGATGCACGGTCAATGGTCGGCTTCCTTCAACGAAGGCTCCGATACTGCTGATTTCGCAGCGGACATGACCATGTCCGACTACGGCTCGACGGGTGGCGTAACCGACGCTACGCAGGGCGGTCAGAACGCACACACTCACCACATTCACCTCTCCAGCCGGCCGGTCACCTTGAACATGACAGGATGCCCGACCTTCAGCCCGGCAACGCTGGGCGGCGTGCAGATAAGCGGCACTGTCGACCTGCTGACCGGAAACGGAGTGAAGGCGCCCTTCGAGACCGATCCGCCGACTTCGCAGCTCCAGGTCTGTATTACGGGCGGCGATAAGGTGCCGTTCTCGAACATGACCATGGTATTCACCGGACCGGCGACCATGCACTTCGGCACCCAGGCCATTCATGGCGTCGTTCGCAAGGATGTCGACAGCCCGTTCTGAGGTACGTCTGGCTTGGCGATGATCCGCCGCTGTGCAGAGTCGGAGACAATGCGCAGGGCAGATTCTGACGAGCGCGTTGTGTTGGTTCTGCGACAAACGCGCTTCTCATCTGTTCTGAGGTTTGATCGGAAGAATCGCGCAAGCCTTCATGTTTGCGTCAGGCTATCCCTTTCTCCAGGGCTGGCTTCGTCTGGGTTAAACCATCGAGCAAGGTACTCCTTGAGGGAATCGAACGAATCCTCCGATCCGACGAATGAGGCGTATCCGTCAGGGCGTACAAGCACCAGCGACGGACTTGCGCCGAAGGTGTCGTGGAAGGTCTGCTCGGAGCCGGCAGCCGCTCGCATGCTTACCGTTCGCAGGATCGCCTTCCATGGAGAAAGAGACTTCTGCACGACAAGGTGCATGGCTTCTGCATCCCGGAGGCTGGTGCAGAGCAGCGTAAAACCGTCGATGTCCAATGCTCGGAAAAGCTTATCCGCAACCGATGACTGGATAGCCTTGCCTTCGCTTCCGACGACTTCGACCTGCAGGTTCGGAACGCGATCACCGGCGCGCAGGCTGCCAGACGTGTATTTTGAAACTGAGAGCGGGCTATCGCGATAGTTCAAGGAGATCTGACTCAAACGCTCGGTGCTGTTCTGCTGGATAAATTCCGTTCCTACGATCCAGGGAGCGATGTGGCTGAAGACGAAGCGGAAGAGCGGATTTTCATTGCCGATGGCGTCCGTGAGTCCCTCGGTTTTGCTTCGAAGACCACCTTCTACTCACGTTTTGCCAACCAAGCAGGATCTATTCCTTGCCGTGATCGAACGGCGGATGACACAAGTATTCGAGAAGGTCGCAAAGTTCCCCGCGTGTGAAACGCTGGAGAAGACGCTGCGAACGTTCAGCCTGAATTTGTTACAGGTCGCTTTATCGGAACAGCAGATATCCCTCATCCGGATGATCAGCATGGAATCGGCAAGGTATCCGGAACTAGCGAGACGCTTCTACGAGAATGGTCCCAAGCGCGGCGAGGAGGCACTGGCTGCGTACCTGGCCAGCCGCATCGAGACCGGCGAACTCATGGGCGACGATTCGCTATCCATGGCACGGCATCTGATGAGCCTGCTCACTGGCAGCCCGGTGCGCTGGTTTGTGTTGGGACTCGATACTGAGCCGGTCAGCGAACGGTCGATGAAGAAGCATATCGACGCAGTCATCCAGCTATTTCTGCGTGCTTATGGAGCCACTGGGAAAGATCCGCGATCCTGAAGCATTGAAGCCCGCACGCAGTCGGCATCTTCAGTCCTATCTCTCAAAAGGCCCGGCGCCTGCAGGGATGGATTGCTTGCTGGTATGCGAAATAGTGTGAGAGCATTCGCAGATCACCAAGAAACAAGACCGAATGAATGATGGTGCGGGAGGTTGAGAGATGGCAATGAAGAGAAGTTTTCTGGTTGCAGCTGCAAGCGTGGGAGTGTTTGCAGTTGGAGTCGCTGTCGGACAGCAGGACATCAATCCAAAAATACATCCGCATCTCGCGGAAGCTCAGCATCTGATTTCGTCGGCAGAAGGCCAGGTTGATCAAGCGCAGGCAGCCTGGGGAGACAAGCTGGGTGGGCACGCGGCCAAGGCGAAGGATCTGCTGCGGCAGGCTGACGAAGAATTGAAGCAGGCTGCTATCTACGCTAACAAGTACAAGTAGTTCCATCGGGCTGCGCTTGCTGAAAGTGCGAATCGCCTCTTCAGCAAGCTGCTTCAAGAACTCGAGCTGAGCGAACTCACATTCGTGGAGCGTGATGAAACATGAGAGCAGCCTGGTATGAAAAACAGGGACCGGCACAGGACGTAATCACGATAGGCGAGATTCCCGACCCTCTTCCCGGCGCCGGAGAGATCCGCATTCGCATCGCTGCTTCGGGCATCAATCCCGGCGACACCAAGAAGCGCGGGGATGTATTTGGTCTTGGCATGCCCTTCCCGCGGATCATTCCTCATAGTGATGGCTCGGGAATCGTAGATCTTGTAGGCGACGGAGTCTCCAAGTACAAAGTTGGCGACAGGGTGTGGTGCTTCGGCGCACAGTCTTACCGCCCTTTTGGAACAGCAGCGGAGTTCACGGTCGTACCGGCAGACCATGTGGCTGCATTGCCTGAATCTGTGTCGTTCGAGGCTGGCGCCTGCCTGGGAATACCTGGGATCACGGCGCACCGCGCAGTGCATGTTGCTGGACCCGTGCGTGGCAAAACCGTACTAGTGCAAGGAGCAGGCGGCGCTGTTGGACTATGCGCAGTCCAACTGGCGCGTTTCGCGGGAGCGCATGTTATCGGCAGCATCCGATCCCCGGTCGAAGAGCAGACCGCCCGTAGGGCAGGCGCGCATGAAGTAGTCCTGAATGATGCCAGTCTGATCAACCAGGTCAGGGCGATCGTTCCGGACGGTCCGGACCATATCGTTGAGGTAGCGTTTGCAGCGAACATCGAACGCGATGTGGAACTACTAAGGCTTGGTGGAACGCTGGCAACTTACGCCACGAATGATGCCAAGCCGAGCATTCCGTTCTGGCCCATGATCTTCAAGAACATCCAACTGAATTTTCTGGGAAGCGACGATTTTCCTGTGTCCGCGAAGATCGCTGCAGCGGTCGATCTTAACGGAGCATTGAATGCAGGTTGGCCGGGCTTCGAGATCGGCGAGCGTATTCCGCTTGCAGACACTGCCAGAGCACACGATCTAGTTGATCATCCTGCGCATCCTGGACGCGTTGTTGTCGTCATCCAGTCTTGACCGCCCTCTAACAGGCTTGCTTATGCATGATGATCAGTGGAGTGCCGGTCGCGAACGCAGCAGCGTTTTATTTCTGCGCAGTAGTAGTACGAGACCGCGCCGGATGTAGATAGCAAGTAACGGCATGGCAACAGCAGCCACAACACACCAGACTATCAAGGCATGCCACTCCCATTGCCATATGGATTCGACCAGGCGCCAGGGATGGTGGCTCAGATGCTCAATCTGTCGCCGATCCATGGGAAGGCGCCGGGTGTGAAACAGATGCACGCCCAGTTCGATGAACGGAAGAAACAGCATCAGGTGGAGAGGCGTCATAGCGTGTGCACCAATCTGCGATGCAACCTGGTTTAGACCGAATGCCCATGCGAGCATGACTACCAGGATCGTAGTAACGCCGACCGATGGATTGATCCCGATGACAATGCCAAGGGCCAGGCTCCACGCGAGACGACGAGGCGTAACTCCGCCGCGCAGCTGACGCAAGAGCGGACGCAGAATTTTACACCGGAAGAACTCGCGTATCGACTCGGGCACCAGCATGGTAAGTGGGACGTTCTGCGGCAGGTATTTGGTTGTTGAAGAGCACCTTATGCAAGCGTTGTTTTGTGACAAGTGCCCGGGTCGGGTCTGACAGTTTATTCCGCTCGATCCTGAACCGCGGCCCCATACTGAGCTCGGACGCAGGCGATGAGGCCCTGGTCAATCAGGAGTCCTGCCAGCGGAGGGAGTGCGCTGCGTCCTGGTTCGTGCGGTTTGCTTCTTCTCGAATTGAGCCTTATTCAGACGTTCAGCGAGTGGCAGGAAGGCAGGCGCAGGTCCCTGCCAGAGCAGGTCATCCACGGTCGTGAAGAGCGGAAGGTCAGTTCGCAATCTTGCGATATCCCGGAAGAGAAAAGCCAGATCCCGATCCCTGTTGAAAGTCGCGGAGAGACTTGTGGGACTCGCAACGTTCACTTGCCAGTCTCGTGCATTCGCTGGAATGGCTTCCAACGTGCCGAAGCGCGACAGCACAGCGGCTGCAGACTTCGCGCCCCATCCGGGCAGACCGGGATAGCCATCTGCGGTGTCGCCGACAAGGGCGAGGTAATCCGGAATGGAGGCAGGTTCAACTCCGAATTTCTCAACCACTCCGCTACTGTCGCGCTCGAGGCGCCGGCGCCGATCGGACTGCACGATCCGCTTGCCTTGTACACATTGCGCAAGATCTTTGTCGGGTGTGCTTATGATGACGCGTTCGACGCGTGGGTCCTGCCCGGCCAGAAAAGCCGCGGATGCAAGCGCATCATCCGCCTCGTACTCCTCCATTGCCCACACCACCACTCCAAGGGCACGCAGAGTCTCTTCCAGCAGTGGGAACTGGGACAGGAGTGCGGGGTCCACACCTTCACCTGTTTTGTAGCCGGGCCACATCTGGTTCCGAAAGGATTCAATCACGTGGTCGGTAGCGACTCCGATGTACGTCACGCCGGCCTGCATCATGCCCAGAAGAGAGCCGAGCACACCTCGAACCGCGGCGACTTCCTGACCTTCGCTGTCTTTGGCAGATGGCAGTGCATAGAAATGCCTGAAGAGCTCATACGTGCCGTCGATCAGGTGGACTTCCATCACAACAGCCTATCGCAATGAGTTGGTTGCCCTCAGCTAAGCGCTTCCGCAAGCAGAGGGTTCTCCGAAGCTGGATCTTCGATTCCCGAGGGCTTAGTGCAGTGAGACCCCATGCTAGTTTAATAAAAATGAATTCCAATCGCCAGATTCTAGGACTAGATGTGGTGCGAGGCTTCGCCGCCCTTATTGTCATGAGCTACCATCTGTGTTTCTGGATTTCGAAGGGAGCCATCGTCTACAGGGATAATGGCCAAATCATGAACTACAGCTGGTTGGCGCCTTATACATGGTTTGGCTGGATAGGTGTTGAGATATTCTTCGTTCTTTCCGGATTTGTCATTTCGTACTCGGCTGCTACAAACACGCCAGTTAGATTCGCACGCGGCCGCATTGTGCGACTATATCCATCGGCATGGTTATGCGCTCCCATTACTTTCATTCTTCTTTGCGCATTGCATATCCCACATCCAACCATTGCACAGCTGGTCCGCTCCATCTTTCTTGTACCTGGTAACGACTTCGTCGATCCGTCTTACTGGACACTGCCGGTTGAGCTTTCGTTTTATGGGCTCATCTTCATAGTGTTGCTATTACGGGCCTTCTCGCGGCTTGAGTACTTCGTCGGTGCTCTGGCTCTGTACAGTGCTGCCTTTAATTTCTACAGTTGGTCTTTCATGTTCGGAGGTTTGTGTTCAAAAACATCTAGGTTAGCCGGCCTAATCTCAACGCCGCACTACAATACGCGCATCATTCTTACTCTTGCACGCCACGGAGTTTTCTTCGCCCTGGGCGCTCTCCTGTGGTTGGTTCTCTGTGACCGCCCCACACTATTGCGTGGCGCTGGGATATTGCTTTGCACAGCTGGAGCTGCTTTCGAGATCATTGTCCGCTCGACTTTAATTACGAGTTCTGCTTCAGTTCATTACTCGTGGATTACACCTGTGTTGGTATGGCTGGCTTCGGTAGCAGTTATCATCGCTTCGGTCTGGCTCAATAGTTCCTTTGCAGCGCGTCTTTCTCCTCGGAGTATGAGTGCAATCCGAAAAGTTGGTCTTATGACCTATCCGCTTTATCTTGTACATCAGCGGGTGGGCTACGCTCTGATTGGGCGTATCAGGCCGTTCGTTGGTGATCTTGCTGCCTTAGTGCTTACTGTCTTGTCGATGGTAGCTCTCAGCTATTTCATCGTTACATCGCTGGAAAAGCCTGTGGCCAGGTTCATCCGACAGGTAATGGGTGGGGGACGTAAGGACCAGCGGGTTCCGGCTTCTTCACTCCCTTGATTTCTGCGAATGACTCAACGAAGAGTCATAACATAAACCATGACACAAAAGCTCTGTCCGATGGTTTACCGGCTTCGTATGTAATGGATGGGGATGGTAGGCACGACTGGACTCGAACCAGCGACCTCTACCGTGTCAAGGTAGCGCTCTAACCAACTGAGCTACGCGCCTGCGCCTGCTGCCCTTCGATCATACCAAGAAACGCTGTTTTGCCGAAGGCTGGGCGGGCATTCACGTTTATTGGCTACCTGCGAGTGGCTGGGATACCATCAGGCATACATGCGGGCTACCCGGTGACGTTCCAGCTTTTTGCAGATGCCCGGGGAGCCGGAATTCTCCTTTGCAAGAACTGATCCAGTGCTGAAAGACTTTCGAGCCGCGCCGAACCAACTGACGTTCCTGCGTCTGTGCATCATTCCCTTCCTCGTGATGGCAGTTCTTGATCATCACTATCGTCTGGCCTTCGGGCTGTTTGTCATTGCCGGCATCAGTGATGGACTGGATGGATTGTTGGCCCGCCTGCTGCATCAGCGCACTTTGCTGGGCCAGTACCTGGATCCGGTCGCCGATAAACTGCTGCTGAGCACGTTGTTCCTGGTTCTGACGCACGAGGGGCTGATTGTGCGGCGAGTGACCGTGATGGTATTCAGCAGGGATCTTGGGATTCTGGTTGTCGCAGCGCTGCTGCACCTGACGACGAATGTGCGCGAATTCCGCCCCAGCATCTGGGGAAAAGCCAATACGGTGGCGCAGATTGTCGCGGTTACGTGCACTTTGTGGACACAGTTCTATGCGCCCCAGGCGCTGGTCATGTTGCGCACTGCATCGCTGGTAGCGACGTTCTGCCTGACGCTGATTTCGTGGCTGCACTATACCTGGCGGATTGTCTCTCCGGCTGCGCCTACAGAGGAAGTGCCTGATCGGAGCAAGACTTCGCTCCAATCCACACTGGCGGGCAACGATCTAAAGATCGCCGATTAGGCTGCTGCTCCTGTATTTCAGCTGCGTGCAATCCCGGTGAACCTGCGCAGATCGCATCGAAGAAGGTCGCTAATCCTCTTCCGGATCGGCGAGTACTTTCTCTTCAATCTCCATATCGTGAAACTCGTTGGCGTCGAACACTTCGCCGCAGAGCTGGCATTCTACAAATTCGATATCGTCTTCGCGCGCTACCACGCGCACCTGGAGGTGCTTGCAGGATGTGTCCATGATGATGGGCAGCGGCAACCGCCGCTATTTCGAGAATTGTATCCCCGACGCCTCCCTTGCGGAAGGACCTGCTTGAAGATTCATATTCGTTAGGTGCCGGTGGCAGAAAAAGTGGCGAGAGTTTCGTGAGGACGGCCATGATTTTCGTCGCAGCGCCCAAATATCATTTTGCCGGATGGCGTTTGCAGTACTGAAGTCACCTGCACATCGACAGTGTGACCGATGGAACGACGCGCGTGATCGACCACGACCATGGTGCCGTCATTGAGGTAGCCGATGCCCTGGCTGGGCTCCTTGCCTTCCTTGAGGATCGCGATCGAGAGGCGCTCGCCGGGCAGCACTACCGGTCGCAGGGTGTTCGCGAGATCATTGACGTTCATCACGGGAATATCGTGGAGTTGTGCGACCTTATTGAGATTGAAGTCGTTGGTCACAAGCCGTCCCTGGTACTTCTTGGCCAGCTCAATGAGCTTCAGATCCACTTCGCGGATTCCGGCAAAGTCGTCGGCGACAACCTGGATCTTGATCCGTTTGCAGTTGCGCATGCGCTCGAGCATGTCGAGTCCACGCCGGCCTCGCTGGCGTTTGCTGGCGTCTGTGGAGTCGGCGACGGCCTGCAGTTCGCGGAGGATGAACTCCGCAACGATGACAGGGCCATCCAGGAAGCCTGCGTCAGCGACATCGGCAATCCTGCCATCGATGATGGTGCTGGTATCGAGAATCTTCGCTGTTCCGGCTGTTCCATCGACGGGGAGGGACGACGAAGACGCCGCTGGACCGAAGCTGTCGGCGAGACCTGCCCCCGCCCAAGCTCCGCAATAACCGAAGAACAGCAGGCTGAGTGGCGGAAGGAGAACATGCCAGGAGCGAGAGGCAATGCTGGATTGAAGGACAACGGCTGATGCCGCCCCGGCTAGTGTGCCGGCTAGCACGCCAGCGAGAATCCAGCCGGAACGTGCGCCGCTTAATACCTTCAACCGCATCTCGCAGAGAATGGCAACGACTGCCAGGACCGCACCGCCTGCGAGAGCTACGGGGAGATTGAGAGTGGAAGGCCGAAATGCACCGACAACAACCAGGCAGAAAAGAAAAAAAGAAAGCCGAACAATATTGAGCATTGCTGCTACGCTCCAGCCGCAGCGCGAACTTTTCCGCACTGCCCGTTGTCGGAGTATAACGGGGTCGGCCCTTCTCGACAATCACCTTTCTATACACCATGCTCGCCATTTTTATATAGCGCAGCCTTGTGGAATCTTGCAGATGCTAATCGTCAAGAAAAAGTTCCATGGCTACGTCGCCGCGTTCGTAGTGGGCGATGCCGCGATTTTGACGCGAGAGATGGCGGAAGCCGATGGACTCGTACAGGTGAATGGCGTTGTGGAGTGAGCTGTTGGTTTCGAGATAGAGCCGTTGAACAGGCAGCTTGCGGGCCTCGGCGACGACATATTCGAGCAGGGCGCGACCAACTCCTCGACCGCGCTGACTGGCATCGACGGCCATCTTGGAGAGTTCGAAGCAGCCGTCTCCCATGGCGACGAGAGCACAGCATGCGACAGGAAACTCGCCGCGGACAGCCATGAAGATGGAGCCACCGGGTTTGATGATTTGTCCGATCGGATCGTTGAGGATGACATGGTCGGAAGGTTCCATGCGGAACAAGGTTGTAATCCACGCTTCATTAAGCAGGCGGAACGCCTCGGCGTCCTGAGGGATGAATGGGCGGAGAATCAGTGATTCACGTTCAAGCCGATCCAAGTTCTTTGCCATGAAGATGGTGGCCTGAGGATTGTCGTTGTAGCGGCTGCAATGGCTATAGCCCAGACGGGCGTAAAGGGCTGTGGCGGCCTCAAGATCATCCTTGGAATCCAGGTAGAGCGTCCGGCAACCCTGTTTGACGGCGAAAGCCTCGAGCGCTTCTACCAGTAGCCGGGCGAGGCGACGGCCGCGGTGTGCGGGCTGCACATAGAGACGCTTGATTTCGGCTCGGCCTTCCGCCCGCGACAACCAGCGGAGAGCGACGCAGCCAACAGCCAGGTCACCGTCGTACGCCAGCCAGATACCCTCATCCGGAACGTTCAGCGAAGCTGCGATCGCCGCCGAGCTGTCGCGTACAACAACGTGGATGGTGTCCTGGTATTCCTGGATGAGGCGATCCGCATCAGTTGCATGAGCAGCGGATGCGCGCACGATGAAGACGCGATCCGGCTTGGGCCCGTCAGAACTGGCCGGAGGTGTGTTCATCAATATTTCGGAACAGAGGGATCGACAGTGTCTGACCAGGCAGTGATGCCGCCGGCCAGGTTCTCGACATTTTGAAATCCGGCTTGCTGAAGGATTTCGGCTGCCTGCTGACTGCGACCACCTGCCTTGCACTGGGTTACGATCTTCTGGCTCTTATCCAGTTCAGCGGTGCGCTGCTGTAGTTCGCCAAGTGGCAGCAGATGCCCGCCGATGTTGGCGATCTTGTATTCCCATGGTTCGCGCACATCAAGAACGTAGACGTCTTCGCCTGCATCCTTGCGACGCTTGAGTTCGGCCGGGGTGATCTGTGGAATGCCATTCTTCATGTTTGGATCTACCTGTGCGGGGATGCCGCAGAATTGGTCGTAATCGATCAGTTTGGTCACGGTCGGATGAGTACCGCAGACCGGGCAGTCTGGATTTTTGCGCAGCTTCAGTTCGCGAAAGCGCATACCGAGCGAATCCACCAGCAGGAGACGGCCGACAAGACTGTCGCCTTTGCCCAGGATCAGCTTGATGACTTCCGTGGCCTGGATAATGCCGACAAGTCCGGGCAGGATGCCGAGCACGCCGCCTTCTGCGCAGGAAGGAACGAGACCCGGCGGTGGCGGCTCAGGGTAGAGGCAGCGATAGCACGGCCCATCCTTGGTGGCGAAGACGCTGGCCTGGCCCTCGAAACGGAAGATGGAGCCGTAGGCATTGGGCTTGTTGCCGCTGAGTACGCAGGCGTCGTTCACCAGGTAGCGAGTCTGGAAGTTGTCGGTGCCGTCAGCGATGATGTCGAAGTCCTTGAAGATTTCAAGAGCATTCGCGCTGGTCAGCATGGTGTTGTACTTTTTCACGTTGAGGAACGGATTCAACGCCTTCAGCTTGTCTTCCGCGGAATCGATCTTGAGCCGGCCGACATCCCTGGTGCTGTGGATGATCTGGCGCTGGAGATTGCTTGCGTCCACAACGTCAAAGTCGACCAGGCCCAGAGTTCCGATTCCAGCGGCTGCCAGATAAAAAGCGAGCGGGGCGCCGAGACCACCGGTGCCGACACAGAGCACCTTAGCTGCTTTCAGCTTGCGCTGGCCTTCGATGCCGACTTCCGGAAGGATGAGGTGACGCGAGTAGCGAGTGAGATCATCGGTGGTGAGTTCCGGCAATTCAACTGTGCCGGCCTCGGCTACGGCCGAGGGAGTGCCGCCGGCAATGGACGGAATAATCGTAATTGTGTCTGTATCTTTGACGGCCGCCTTGTCAGAATTCTCGATGTACCGGACATCTTCGTCGTTGAGATACACATTGACAAAAGCGCGCAGCTTTCCCTCATCGGTGTAGAGATGCTTCTTCAACTCGGGATGCGCGGCGGTCAATTGATTCAGCGCCTCGCCCACGGTGGCGGCCTGCACGTCGACGGTATCCTGTTTGCCTGCGTAAACGCGTAAGGGCGTCGGTATATGGATCTTCATGATCTTGGTCTTCACTTTCCTGACATCGGATTAGATGTTGCAGCCGCTTTCCGGATGCGGCCAGGCACGTTGTGCCGGCGGCGGATCAACATCGAGCAATGGATGGCGGCTGAGTTGAGGCTGAGGCGGCATCTTCAAGCGCGATCGGCTCAATTTCGAGTCGTTTGTCCTCTTCACCCACTCCCAGAAGAAGAAACGAGTTGGTTTTGCCGGCCACCCCTTTTTCCACGCTGGTGATGATGTAGGAGCAGTTCATCCAGTGCGCTTCGGCAAGGTCCGTCTGCGACCACATTGCCGGGTGGTCCGGATGGGAATGGTAAAAGCCGACAATGTCCAGGCCGCGCTCGCGACCCGTGCGCTGCGCCTTGATCAGCTCCTGCGGAGCAATGTGGTAACGATTATGAGCAGAGTCGGTGCGCGTGTTGCCTGCGCGAATCGCTTCCTCAACCTGGTTGTCGCCGTCTTCGTTGCGTCCCAGCAGGATGCCGCAGCACTCATGCGGATAGGTCTCTTCGCCATGCTTACGGATCGCGTTATACGTCGCTGAGTTCATACGGATCATTGATGGCTATTCCTCCCAGAACCGCTCACTCAGATACTTGTCGGCCGAGTCGCAGAGGATGGTGACGATGACGGCATTCCTGCCGGCGCGATGCTCTTCCTCGGCTACCTGCAGCGACGCAGCAACCGCGGCTGCTGCTGAAACACCAACCAGCAGGCCCTCTGTTTTACCAAGCTGCTTGGCCATGGCGTAAGCACGCTCGGTCGACATGGCGATGTTTCGGTCTGCCAGCTTCGGATCGTAGATCGGCGGCACGATGGCGGTCTCCATGTGCTTCAGGCCTTCGAGGCCGTTAAATGGCGAGTCGGGCTGCATGGAGATGCACTGGATATTCCGGTTGAGCTCGCGGAGACGGCGTGTGGTGCCCATGAAGGTTCCGCTGGTGCCCAGGCCGGCGACGAAGTGCGTGATCTGACCCTCGGTCTGCTCCCAGATTTCGTTGGCAGTGCCGAGATAGTGGGCGCGCCAGTTATTGTTATTGCCATATTGATCCGCGTAGAAGTACTTATCCGGGTCGCCTGCAGCGAGCTCGCGCGCTTTGCGGATGGCGCCGTCCGAACCGTCGGCCGGATCAGTCCAGACAATGTTCGCGCCGTAGGCCGAAAGAATCTTTTTGCGTTCAGGCGAGACGTTGGAAGGCATACAGAGGGTGACCGGGAAACCGCGCGCAGCCCCGAGCATGGCATAGGCAATTCCCGTGTTACCGCTGGTCGCGTCCAGCAGGTGTCGTCCCTGTCCGAGTTGACCCGCCGCTTCCGCAGCACCGACGATGGCGGAGGCAGCGCGGTCTTTCACCGAGCCACCAGGATTCATCCATTCCGCCTTGCCGAGAATCTGAATTCCAGGCACGTGAGCGGAAAGGCGCGGAAGGCGAATCAGAGGCGTATGGCCGATGCGATCGAGGAGTGCCGTGCCCAGCTGCTCAGTAGTGGCGGGCGGATTCTCCAGTGCATTCAACGACGTTGTCATGTCTGTCTGAAATCCTTTCGGCCTTGTGGCTGCACGCTCGTGCGCCAACGACGGTGTATTGCGGCGTCTCTGCCATTATGCGAGAGTGGAGGAACCGTAGCTGCGTCCCACCAGTGTAGCGTTTGCTCCGGAATCCCAGCAAAACGGGAGTCTTTCCCAGTTCATGCGAACTAAAACCGTTGTCCGCACCTTTGACCAGATCCTGCAACTGCTTCGTTCCAATGCATTTGATGTCAGAGAGGCTCCCGGCGTCGCAGGGAAAGGTGCGGCAACCATGCCCGGCCAGATCCTGATTACCAAGTTCGGCGCCGGAGCGATCCTGGCGCCGAATCCGAACTTCGGCGTAAAGGCTACGAAGGCCAAGAATGAAGAGGCCGGCCACGCAGTCGTCTGGCTGCATCGGCCAGGCTGGCTGCTGGGCGGCCAGGTCGCGACGCTGGTTGATCATGGCTATCAAAAGCACTTCGAAACGCCCGGACTGAAGATTGCCGCGACCGCAGACGCGTTGAAGGCCATCCACCGCTTTGCTGAAGAACTGCGCGAAATCATCGGTGAGCCAAGTCTCTACAACGAGTCCCTTGGAACCGTGAGCGATTCCTATATGTATGACCGCGTCAAAGGCAATGACCTTCCAAAGGCGAAGCGGGCTACGCCGGCATGGGAGCTACCCGAAGCGAAGTAAGATCGACCGCTATAGACAGAAGCCCGCGACTGCGCGGGCTTTCTGCTGTACTAGGAGGGTCGATGCCTAAGCCGCAGCGCGAGCCGATGCATTGGTTCGCTGCGAAAGCCTGGTGAGAAGCTGATCCGCATGTTTCTCCTCGTCCAGTGTGGTCTGCAGCAAGCTGACGTGGTCGGCGAGGCCGAGCGTATCTGCCCAATCCCTGGCTGAACCATAGGACGCGATCTCGTAGTGCTCAATCTTCTGGGCAGTCGCGATCAGACCAGCATCACGCACGGGACCCTCGCTGGATTCACGCACGATGTTCACGCCGGAACCAATCAGCGCACTGGCGATCGGATCTTTCTTATCGTCCACATCGCCATTGATGTCGCCAATCAGCTTTTCGAGGCGCTGTGCCTGTACCTGCGTCTCCTGCAAGTGGGATTGGAAGACCTGCTTCACCTGCTCATCCTGTGCGTGAGAGATCATGCTTTCGAGACCCTTCACGATCTGGTTTTCTGTGGAGAGCAGGTAGCGAAGCTGTGCATTGTAGAGAGAGCGAAGATCGTCGTAGTCGTTCGGTGTAATGAGACCCATAAGTAAACCTCCAGGGGTTAGATAACCGCCATGGTTGCTGTGACGTTCTGCGTGGCGTGGAGCGTTGGCTGACTTTGCAGAAGCATTTGCTCCTAAAGCACGCAGCTTTCATGAGGTAAATGAAAAAGGCTGTCAGCAGGTCAGGATGTCTAAAGCTTCGCGCGTTCGCGCTGAAGTTCGCGGTAGGCGTCGCTTTTGCCTATACCGCGTTCGCGGGCTACGCGTTTCAGCGCTTCCTTCTCGTCCAGTCCGTCTGATTCCTGCAACGCCAGCAGACGACTGGAGATGCTTTGCAGTTCGGCTGTCCCGGCCGCGGACCGGCTTGCAGCGGGAGTGGCTTCGACCAGCAGCGTGATCTCGCCGCGGATGCGTTCGCGGGCTGCAAGGTTTGTCCGCACGTCGGCTGCGGTCCCTCGCAGAAATTCTTCATGCAGTTTGGTAAGTTCGCGGGCAACGACCACCTGGCAGTCCATGCCCCAGACGGCCTGGACATCGCCAAGAGTTTCAAGGATGCGATGCGGCGCTTCATAGAAGACCAGGGTTGCGGATTCGTCCAGGGCCGCCACCTTCTCGAGTGCAGTCCGCCGTTCGCCCGCCTTTGAGGGAAGGAAGCCGCAGAAGCTGAAGCGTTCAGTGCCGAGACCCGAGGCGACCAGTGCGGCGATGGCTGCGTTCGCTCCTGGGATGGGCGTGACCCGGATGCCGGCATCGATGGCAGCTCTTGCGAGCAGGACTCCCGGATCCGAAATACCGGGCATGCCGGCATCGGTCACGATAGCGATGCGCTTGCCCTGCCTGAGTTCTTCAAGCAGACTGGCCGACCGCTCGAGCTCGTTATGAGCGTGGTAGCTGACCATGGGCGTGCGAATGTCGAAATGTTGCAGCAGTTTCTGGGTCTCTCGCGTGTCTTCGCAAGCGATGCTGTCGGCGAGTTCGAGGACCCGCAAGGCACGCAGGGTTATGTCTTCCAGGTTGCCGATCGGCGTGCCGACGAGATAGAGGCCGGGTTCCAGTGGCTTTTGGCGCGCGCGAAGCGGGTGATGTGCCGCTTCAGGTTCAACGCTGTCTTCTTGTTCCGGAGCTTCTTCATCCTGCGGCAGCAAGGCTATTCCCGCTGACGCAGTTTGCGGCTTTCCGCCAGCAGCCCCATGGAGTGCATCAGGTTCTGCAGGGTGACGATGCCCACGATGCGTCCGCTGTCCGTTACGGGCACCAGCGACATGCCGCGACCGCTGAAGCGGCTGATGGTCGCCCCGAGCGAATCTTCCGGCTGCGCCACGGGAAAGGCGCGCTGCATGACTCCCTGGACGTAGCCGTTGCCTTCGCTGCGCAGGGCTTCCAGAATGTTCTGGCGCGAGACGATGCCGACCAGGTTCTGTCCCCGAACCACGGGAAAATCATCCTGCAGACTGTGGACTGCCTTGTGCAGAGCGTCCTCCAGGGTGTCAGACGGCGACAGCATGGAGAAATCTGTGAGCATGACATCTTTCATGAAGACGGTGTCGACGACATTCTGGAAGAGCACGCCCTGGTCTTCCAGTTTTGCACCCATGAGAATGAAGAAGCCGGCAACGATCAGCAGCGGACTTTGCAGGAGTACACCCAGGGCAAATCCTGCGACCCCGGTGATCTGGCCAATGGTGGATGCGAGCTTCGCGGCAGCATCCTTCCCGCTTTTCTGTGCGAGGTAAGAACGGAGCACCCGTCCGGCATCGAGCGGATAGGCGGGCAGCAGGTTCACTACACCTATGAAGAGATTGAGCCAGACCGCGCTGCGGATAAGGTGGGCAGGAGTGACAAAGGGCCGGGTCCACACTGGCAAGTCAGGCGACATGCCGGCGATGGTGAGCCAGAGAACAGCGCCAAGCGAGACGCTCGCGATAGGGCCGACAAGGGCCATGGTGCGCTGGAGTTTCGGTTCGTTCGCACGTTCCAGGCTGTCAGCATTGGAGTAGGAAAGCAGGCCGCCGATGGGAAGCAGGAGGATGCTGCGCAATTGCAAGCCGTGGTAGGCCGCTGCGATAACGCGGGCGATCTCGCGGAAGGTGACGGAGCCGAGCACGACCAGCCAGAGACCGAAGCCGCGCATGCCGGTCAGGTTCAGCATGTTAGCCCATGCCGCGCATACACCGAGGAGCAGGATGAAGAAAGTGTGGATGCGGATGTCCACGCCCAGCCAGCGCCCCATCGGAAATGACCAGCCTCGCATCGTGACCTAATTGTACAGACGGCAACGGGCAGCCTGCCGGGCGCGCCCCACTCGCTGCAGGCGAATTACTATCGGCTCTATGCGTGTGATTGCCGGCAAATACCGATCCCGCATCCTGGAAGCACCTGAGGGCATGGAGACACGGCCGACGGGCGACCGGCTGCGCGAGCGGCTCTTCAACATTCTTGCCCCCGTGGTACCGGGCGCAAGAGTGGCTGATTTGTTTGCCGGTTCAGGAGCTATCGGCATTGAAGCCATCAGTCGCGGCGCGGCTGCAGTAGTGTTCGTCGAAAAAGCGCCGGCTGCGTTGCAGGCGATCCGGGCTAATTTGGCGGCGTTGAGGATCGCCGAAGGCTTCTCAATCTCCGGCATGAGCGTGGTGGCGGCACTACGGAAAGCAGAAAATCCGTTCGACCTGGTTTTTCTTGATCCACCGTATGAGCAGGCAGCGGACTACGGCGAAACTCTGCGGCTGCTGGCACAGGATGCTGCGCGGTTGCTGGCTCCCGACGCCATCGTGTCTGTCGAACATCGTTCATCGCGCGGCGGCAAAGTCCCGCCGCCAGTGGCTGACCGGTATGGTGAGCTTCGGCGATATCGCGTCGTAGAACAGGGCGAAGCTGCGTTGAGCTTCTATCGTCGCGAGCACCGGAGCGCGTCTTCAGAGGGGTAAGCCAGTGGTTGTTTCGCCGGTAACGAGATCTACAGCGAACGGGAACTCACGATCAGTGAGCATGTCCCATCCCCATCCGGAGAGGCTGCCGGAGACTACGTCGCCGAGCCGCAGACCTTCCGAGGTAAGTCGCTGTGTCTTCCATCGGATGCCCTCAGGCCCGTAAGCGAGCAGCGTGTGAAAACTTGCAAACACAAGCAGCCCGGCTTCCGGGATGGGACGGACTTCCACTACGGGCTTGTACTCCACCTGCTGCCACTCGCGCGGACTGCGTGTGTTGATCATGTAGGCGTAGCCGCCGGAGATGGCGCACAGCCAGTCAGGATGGGGACAACTCCAGACGCCGGTGGGGATGGTGTCGGCGGCAAAGCCGAGCGCACAGGTCGCCAGGAAGCGTTCGCCTTCTACTGGCGAAATCATGAGCTCCAGTGCGCCGATCTCTACTTCTTCCACCTCGCCGGGATACACGATGTGAAGCCGAGGCAGGATCATGGGCCGTGCGTTCAGTCGCTGCACAGACCATGTGTGCGGAAACACCATCTTCGGGTCATGGTCCAGGCCGGTCATCGCGTCCAGCCGGATGATGCTGCACAGATTTGCTTCGGTGACCGCATTCTGCGAATCTAACAGCCTTGTATCCAGAACAATTTGGAGATGACGGAATGAAGGTTTTGTACACCGCAGAAGTGACGACCGTAGGCGGCCGCAATGGTCACGCAAAAAGTTCTGATGGCGCACTTGAAGTAAACCTGGCAGCGCCTGCCGCGCTGGGGGGCACCGGCAAGCCCGGCACCAATCCTGAGCAGTTGTTTGCGGCCGGCTATGCTGCCTGCTTCACGGGCGCGATGCAGTACCAGGCGCATCAGCAGAAGATCAATCCGGGCGAGATCACGATCCAGTCATCCGTTGACATAGGACCGCAGGATGCTGGCGAGGGCTTTACGGTTGCGGTGACCATGGACATCACGGCCGCGGATCTCGATCAGGCTGCCGCGGAAAAGCTGGTGGCGGATGCGCACAGGACCTGCCCCTACTCCAATGCAACCCGCGGCAACATCGACGTGAAGCTTACCGCGCACGGCGGCAAGCACTAAGCCTCAGCTAAAGAAGCCAGCGCTCGGCACGCTCCCGGATGCTCAATATGGGCATGGGGAGCGTAGCCGCTGAGCCTTCTTCGATCACCGGCACGAGTTTGTCGAACTCGGGGCCACTGTGTGCGCCGGTCAGCAGGATGCGAACGGGGTGGAACAGCTCCTTGCCTTTGATCGCCGTCTCATTCTTGATCTCGTTCATCATGGCCTTGAAGGCTTCGGCTGTGAGCGGTTCCGTACGGGCTGCCACTTTCTGGATGAAGGCTACAACGACCTTCTGCGCAGAGTCTGCTGTCAGGATCGCTGCTGTCTCCGGATCTTCGCGCAGCTTGGCGAGATCCATGTGAAACAGAAATTCGGACCTGTGCGGCAATTGATCGAGACGATCGACGCCGGGTAAGAAGACGGCGAGCATTTTCGCGAACCACTCGATGACCTGGCCATCGGCCATGGTGCGCAACGGCAGCCACTGTTTGTCTTCGAACGGCGGCCACGCAAGCTCGATTACGTCGCCGACCGGCTTGGATTTCAGGTAATGCCGGTTGAGCCAGTTCAGCTTGTCCCAGTCGAATATCGCAGGTGAGGGAGTAACTCGCTCGAGCTTAAATTCCTTGGCGAGTTCCTCCGGCGTGAAGGTCTCGCGCACACCGCCTTCTGCCCCCCAGCCGAGCAGCGCGAGGTAATTCACCAGTGCTTCCGGGAGATAGCCCATCTCGCGAAAGCTAGCAATCGACGTGGCGCCGTGGCGCTTGGAAAGCCGCTCGCGGTCGCTGCCAAGAATGGTGGACAAATGCGCGAACATAGGCGGATCCCATCCGAACGCTTCGTAGATGGCCACCTGTTTTGGAGTGTTCGAGATGTGATCGTCGCCCCGTATGACATGCGTGATGCCCATGAGCGCGTCGTCGATGGTGACAACGTAGTTGTACACAGGAATGCCGTCGCCGGAGCGCACGAGCACCGGATCGCTGATGGCGTCATGCTGAAACTCAACGTCGCCGCGCACTATGTCAGTGA
This sequence comes from uncultured Ktedonobacteraceae bacterium, assembly GCA_964657395.1. GTDB lineage: Bacteria > Acidobacteriota > Terriglobia > Terriglobales > Acidobacteriaceae. The sequence goes on along the minus strand of CAZZUX010000003.1, from coordinate 1,495 downwards.
ATCGCAGCGGTCTTTCAGGCACACGCAGACGGACTGCAAAAGCTTCACCGGATGCTGCGCGAGCCGCGCTGTCTTCTTCGCTGATACCGCGGCAGATGCCGGAATAAACCTGCGGCAGATGCTGCTTTGCGGCGGCGAGACGCTGCGTCTCCAGCTCCTGCTGCGTGCAGAAACAGCGATAGGCTTTGCCCTCGCGTAGCAATTGATCCGTGTGCTGCTGATAAATATCCAGCCGCTCTGATTGGCGATAAGGACCATAGGGTCCGCCGACGAGTGGACCTTCCTGCCATGTCAATCCCAGCCAGTGAAGGTCGTCGATCAGCTGACCTTCATAGCGAGCTTCACTGCGATCCAGGTCGGTATCTTCGACGCGCAGGACGAAAACGCCACCCTGGTGTTTCGCAAAAAGCCAGTTGTAGAGTGCCGTGCGGGCGTTGCCCACGTGAAGGAGGCCGGTGGGAGAAGGAGCGAAGCGTACGCGGACGCCGGCTTTGGAGATGGTCGTCATAGGTCTCCTTCGATGCTAGACCATCCGGAGAAGTGCCGATACCTGGCTGGTGGAGGAACAGTGACTCGATGCTCCGTGCCGAGTTACCCATGGATAATTTGTGATGAAGCAAAGACCATGGGAGCCACCAGATCGTTGGATTGTCGCAGTTCGATCAGAGGGCAGTTAGAGCGCGCGCAGCATGGCATGAGGGCACGATCGCGCAGGCGGCTCTTGCTCGCGAATTCCCTGCCCTGCTGCGATCCCGGTCCACTCCCTGGGATCGTGGACATGGAAGCCAGTTAATAGATACAACTACGATTACCTTTGAATCTGTGCGTCTTTGCAGATGTGTGCGCGTGGCCTGTGGAAGAAACCGGTATCTGACAGACGATCGGCTTCGTCCATCCTGACGACAGCTATATCTCTGCCCGCTACTCCGAACTCTAACGTTTGCTGAGCGCGCATATTGGCACGATAAAACAAAGTATTCCTGGTTTGCTTACAATGGCAAGAGACATAACAGGCAAGAGGAGAACCACCCGGCATGGCGCACATGGTGCAGGATTCACGTTTCAAGAAGGAGATGGAAGGACTGGATGAGCCTCCATTCGATTCGGATTTCGGTCACAAGATCTTCAACAATGTTTCCAAACAGTCGTGGGACGAGTGGGTTGAGCGACAGAAGATGTTGTTGAACGAGTATCGTCTGCAGCCATGGACGCCGCAGGCACAGGAGTTCCTGGTGGAGCAGATGCAGGAATTTTTCTTCGGCGAGGGCGGCGCTCTGCCCAAGGAATACAAGCCTGAGGCACACTGACGCCCACAGCAGATCAGGATTAGGCGAAGTGCCGGGCGGCGGACCCGGCAGTCGCTTCAATAGCCGGAGACGTGTACACTAGGGCGAGCAAGATCCCCTCTTGCAACGGTTCGGGACGTGGCTCAGCCTGGTAGAGCACTCGCTTGGGGTGTGAGGGGTCGGCAGTTCGAATCTGCCCGTCCCGACCA